>JAUNIY010000176.1 GCA_030523305.1 Eubacteriales bacterium | reverse complement strand
GTGCAGCCCAGCCACCACATTGCGACGTTGCCCGGTTCGACAACTTCATTTTCAATATCTTCTACCAACCATGTGCCCCACTCCGGGAATGTGCTCATGATCCATTTTTCGCGGTTCATCTCCGACACTTTGCTCATATTGTATTCCTCCTGTTCGTTTGTGTCAATTTTTTGCGGTTGCTTTGTTTCTGTGCCTTTACTATACGCCAAAACAAGCATAAAATCAAGTGAATTAAATGTTCGATTGTTCTTTTTAATGTTTTTTGTCTGTGGGTCATTTTCTGTAACTGTTTATTTTACACACTTTTTGCTTTTTATAACGCGCAATTCGATGAAAAATTCATAAAAATCGATCGGGAAAAGTTCACAGTTTATGATTGGTTTGGAAGCTGAGGTATCAAAGTGCACAAATAAAACGAACATTAAAAAGCAGAATAAATCATAAATATTGAGAAAAAAGCCTTGAAAACAGCGAAAACAAGCGATATAATAGCATCACAAACAAAGAACAAACGAAATTATATGTTCGATTTCTATGCGCGGCATCCGCGCAGAAACAAACATTACAATGTGATCTTTCTTATAAACAATCATATAAAAAGAGGAGGTATACCATTGAAACCCTATGCGATTGGATTGTATGAAAAAGCAATCCCCAAATCAATGGATTGGAAGGAAAAGCTGGAATGTGCAAAGGAATGCGGCTATGATTTTCTCGAAATCAGCATTGATGAAACAGATGACAAGCTGTCACGGCTGGAATGGTCTGCGGCGGAGCGCGCCGATTTGGTTGCGCTCAGCGAGACAGTTGGACTTCCCATCCGCAGCATGTGCCTTTCCGGTCATCGAAAGTACCCGATGGGGGCGTCCGATCCAGAGGTTCGTGCACACAGCATGGAAATTATGGAAAAAGCGATTGAATTTGCGGCGGATCTAGGCATCCGCATCATCCAGCTTGCCGGTTATGATGTGTATTATGAACCGGGAAACGCTGCGACAGAACGTGATTTTATCGAGAATCTGAAAAAAGCGGCAGCTATGGCGGCGGCAAAAGGCGTTCTCCTGGGATTTGAAACGATGGAAACGGAATTTATGAACACGGTGGCAAAGAGTATGTATTATGTTGATCTGGTTGGCAGCCCGTATTTGGGTGTGTATCCAGACGCAGGAAATCTGACGAATGCCGCGAAGCAATACGGCGCAGATGTTCTGCATGACCTTGCGATTGGGCACGGGCATCTGGTCGCGCTGCATCTAAAGGAAACAGTACCCGGAAAATTCCGTGAAATTCCATTTTTGACTGGACATGTGGATTTTGAACGCGTGATCGCAAAGGCATGGGAGCTTGGCGTCCGGCGGTTTGTGACGGAAATGTGGGACGTCGGAAAGCCGGACTGGAAGGAAGATATCCTTTTTGCCAGACAGAGCATGACTAGAATTTTAGACCAATACCAATGATATATCAGAAGGAGGACGATGAAATGAAGATAACGAAAAAGGTCATTTCTAACCTGACCAAATGCTATGCAATGAGCGAGCTGTCCTATCAAGGCGAGCACTGCTTTTTGGTAGCGGCAGAAAAGCATGATCCCTGCTATCTGTTCAATGAAGCCGGTGAACAGCTGGAAACCGTTTGGACAGAACCAGGCGGCGTTATGACGATGACGCCCGTTCCAGGGGGAGATGGCGCCTTTTTGGCAACACATCAATTTTATTCCCCGAATGATTCCGCAGAAGCAAAAATTGTCATCGCAACACCGATCGCAAAGGATCACTGGGAAATCCGTACACTGGTGGATGCACCATTTGTGCACCGGTTTGGCATTCTGGAGCGGAACGGTGTGCGCTATCTGATCGTATGTTGCCTCAAGAGTGGCCATACATACAAAGAGGACTGGTCAATGCCTGGTCGTGTGTTCGCAGCTGTTCTGCCGGAAGATCTTTCCGGCTATAACGAACAAAACCAGCTTGCGCTCACGGAGCTGAAAACCGGTATGCTGAAGAATCATGGCTATTGCCTCGTTCCAGAACAGGATTACACCACCGCGCTGGTAACTTGCGAGCAGGGAGTGTTTCAATTCGTTCCACCTATTACAGAAGGTGGCGAATGGGAAATCCGTCCATTGCTTGATGTTCCGACCAGCGATGCGGTTCTGTGTGATTTTGACGGAGACGGCAAACTGGAGCTTGGCTGCATGAGCCCATTCCACGGCGATCAGTTGGCGATTTACCACCTGGATGAAGCGGGCGTGTATCAGAAGGTATGGGAATATGCGGAACCGGCAGAGTTTTTGCACGCGATTTGGGCAGGCGAATTGCTGGGCAAACAGGTATGGATTGTTGGACACCGCAAGGGAAAGCGCAATACCATGATGATTTGCTACGATGCGGAACATGGATATACTGTGCATATTATGGATGAAAATGTCGGCGCTGCCAACGTACTTCACTTTGTCAATGCCCAGGGACAGGATGTCATTGTCGCAACCAACCGTGAGATCGACGAGGTTGCTATGTACACCGTAACGGAATAATAAGGGGGATTACAATGCTGGAAAAGCTAAAACAGGAAGTATATGAAGCAAACATGGAGCTTCCGAAGCGCGGGCTTGTCACCTATACATGGGGCAATGTCAGCGGCATTGACCGTGAATCCGGTCTGTTTGTCATCAAGCCGTCTGGCGTGGAATATGAAGAACTGAAACCAGAAGATCTGGTCGTTATGGATCTTGACGGCAACCAAATAGAAGGTGAACTGAACCCTTCCTCTGATACCAAAACACATCTGGAGCTGTACAAGGCATTCCCTGAAATCGGCGGTATTGTCCATACGCACAGCCTGTATGCAGTTGCATGGGCACAGTCCCGCCGCGATATTCCATGCTATGGTACAACCCATGCAGATTATTTTTATGGGGATATTCCGTGTGCGAGAAATCTGACACAGGAGGAAATTGACGAGGATTACGAGAGGAACACCGGAAAGGTGATTGTTGAAACCTTCCGCACCCGCGGCATCAATCCGATGTACGTACCTGCTGTTATTTGCAGCAACCACGGCCCGTTTACATGGGGAAAAGATGCAGCGCAAGCAGTTTATCATGCTGTTGTGCTGGAGGAAGTGTCTCGCATGGTGATGCTGACCGAACAGAACAATCCGCATGTCGGTCCCGCACCGCAGAGCATTCAGGATAAGCATTTTATGCGCAAACATGGTCCAAATGCCTATTATGGGCAGAAGCAGGCGAATTGATCCGCCTTTTCTGATACATGTAAGCCTGTTTCAAGAAGAATTTGAAGCAGCCACACAATCTATTTATTTTATTTATTCCAACTCTAGTGTGCTCCTTCATTGGAGCACACTGCAAAAAACAACCCGACTGTCAGGGATATCGCTGATTCACAAAAACAAACGAGTTTACTGGAACAACGAATAAAACAGAGGTATGCTTGGAAGCTGGGACAAAATACCGCGCCGTTTGAAGCAGGTTTGCTTTCGATGGCGCGGTATTTTTTTTGCTATTTTCCGTGTGCGGCGATACCGGCTTTCCATGCAACTATTTTTGCTAAAATTACGGTTTTGTGCTAAAAAGAGGATGATATGTCGTTGAATTGTACATATAAGACATGTAGAATCAATACAACAAAACGAGCTGGTTCGATAGAAAAATGTAACTGGAAAGAGAGGATATATGATTATGAAATCAAGCATGAAACGGTTGGTAGCAGGCAGCTTATGTTCTATTTTAGCACTAACGATGATGGGCTGTGGAAATACATCTACAGAGATGAGCAATGGCTCTGCATCTGCGGAAGCTTCATCCGGTGAGAAGAAAGTAGTTGGCATTGCAGGCTATGATGAGTCGAATGAAAACTGCATTACATTGGATCAGAGCATCAAAACAAATCTCGAAGGTAAAGGGTATGAGGTTATTTTGGTTGATGGACAGGCGGATCTACAGACACAGATGGATCAGATTGATAATTTTATCGTTCAGGATGTCGACGCAATTGTGTCCATGTTCATTGATCCCGCAGGTATCGGACCTTCTGTTACCGCGGCTAACGAAGCGGAGATTCCGGTATTCGGTATGACAACAGTTTCTGAAGAAGGTGATTATTACTTTATTGGATCGAACGAGTATGACATGGGTGCGATGCAGGCAGAAATATTGGCAGAACAGATTCCGGAAGATGGAAAGGTATTGTATTTGATGAACAAGCTTGGTCAGGACAGCCAGGTAAAACGAGCTGCCGGATTTAAAGAAACGCTTGCAAAACTGTGTCCCAATGTGAAAATTCTGGCTGAACAGGAAGGTATTACAGTAGAAGGAGCTATGTCTGTCATGGAAGACTGGATCAGTGCATATCCGGATTTTGATGCCGTAGTTGCACAGACTGATCTGGGCATTTTGGGTGCGATCCAGGCGTTAAAGGCCGCCAATATCGATGGGGTTATTACGTTGTCGATTGATGGAACAGCCGACGCAAAAGCTGCAATTGAAGCAGGAGATCTATATGCTACGATTGCACAGGATTGGGTTGGTATGGGCGAATTGTGCGCGGATATGATCGATGGTCTGCTCAATGGAGAAGAGTACGAACAAGAGACAGTGATTGAAGGTTATGCGATTACGGCGGAGAATGTCGCAAATTACCAGTGAGGAAATCGTGCGATGCAGCGTA
>JAUNIY010000175.1 GCA_030523305.1 Eubacteriales bacterium | reverse complement strand
GATCATGGAACACGTCAAGCATAACGTTGCAAAAATATGTTTGACAATTGTGATTATTTTGTTGAGCATCCCGTGCAGTTGGGCAATATTGGCGCCGATTTATACCATATTATTTGTTTGGGCAAAGGATTCTGAGAAAAAAACGAAAATCGCCTTTCTGGTTTCTATCGTGCTCTTCGGCTTTTTCAATTTATTGGGTGGGATGGGCAACTTCCCTGTCCTTATCAATATATTGTACGCGGTACTGGCGGTTGCCGGTATGGGGCTTGCAGGCATTTGCATCGTATTCCTATATAACGGAAAACGGATGGAAACAGGGCGTACCTTTTCTAAGTGGTTCTTTTATCTATTTTACCCGGCTCATTTGCTTGTCTTGGGGATCATTCGGATTGCAATCGGTTTGTATTGAACCAGCACAAAATTTTCCATCAGGAGGATAACATGGAACTGATTTCGCCAAACATTTCAACAGCTATAGAACTGATTGTATCAAGTATTTCAACATCGATTGTAAATTTGATCGTATTTTCTATCATACCGTTTCTGTGGTGGTTTGCCCGGCACAGAAAAGAAATTGGATTTTTTCATTGGCTGGGATTTTTTAAACCGCATCTCAAAAGCAAATGGTGGGTTTTGATCCTCTTTGCCATTGTGTACTACTTCTTCTACAGCTTTGATTTCACACAGCTGGTCGATGCCGAAACATTGGAATACATAGAGAACAGTTCCGCTGTATCCGCAAATGCGTTTGCCGGGCTCGGCGCAGCAGCCATTTTGCCTGCGCTCATTCAGAATTTTATCGCAAACGGCGTGGCGGAAGAAATTTTATATCGCGGGTTCCTGTGCAAGCGTCTTTGCAGCAAATTGGGAACGACACAGGGCATTGTGCTACAAGCTGTCTTATTTGGGCTGATGCACAACATTCTGTACATCATCGCTGGCCTCCAAGTAGGCTTGTGGTACCATACGCTGACGTTCCTGTTTACGGGTATGGGCGCGTTACTGCTCGGCTGGCTCAATGAGAAAATTTATAACGGTTCTATTCTTCCAAGTATTTTGCTGCACGGCGCAGGGAATTTTATTTCCACCATGCTGGTTAGTATGTAAAACGTTGTACAGTAGTCTATCACTCCCTTCCGGGCGGAAAACAGCCTGGAAGGGAGTTTTCTATATTGCACAATTTCCAGGCAAAAAAATAGGCATCCATTTCTGAATGCCTATTTTCCATATTCCTTGTTCTCTTTATCTGGAAGCAATCAATTGGGAGTTGCTCTCCGAATGGGTTGCCGGATGACCGTACGCAGTTTTTCCGGCGCCGCTCGTCTGGGATCGCTCAAATATATTTCATGGTGCATGCGATTCTCACATAAATCCTTTGCATAGCCTTGTTCCGCCAGATATGCCTCCATCCGCCGCATGGTTTCCGGTTCATCATCATAGCTTCCCACGTGCATGCACTGCACACAGAGTCCCTCGTCATACGCAAAGTATTCGACCTTAGAAAAATCCTGTTTTTTCTTTTGCGTCGCTTCCTGGATGGCCCAATCAAATTCTGCCTGAGTGACAAAATCCGGCAGGCGGATCATGGAAATCCACTGGAACGCTTCTTTGTGCGCATAATCCATACCATCCGTTCCCTCCTGCCACCAGAGCCCCTCCAGCGGCGGAACGACATACGGAAAATATCCCTCGATATGATGGGTTCCCTTGTAGCTCATTTTGATGGTAAATGCAATGGCATACAGCAGTCCTATTGCCGTTTTGTATTCGCCTTCCGGTTCATTGGGATTCCCTTTCCCGCGAACGGCAATATAATGCATAGGTGGAATTGTAACAATTCCTGGCTTCTTCGGCGGAAGATAAAATTCTTTGTATTCCTTCTTGTAATCGAATGCCATGCTTTTCCCTCGCTTCCTTGTCTCTACATGACCGTGCTGTCCTTGATTAAATTGGTCATGCTCTTCATGCTGATACCGATCGTAGACATGTTGTGCAACAGTGCTGAAGTTGCCGGTGGCAACACGCCTGCTGCGCCAAGCACAATCAAGGTTGAATTGAACCCAATGACAAAACGATAATTCATGCTGGTCCGTTGTTGCAGCCCCATAGCAATGGAACGCAGCAGTACCAGCTCATACAGGTCATCCGCGCCAATCGTGATATCTGCGATCTCACGCGCGATAGCCGCTCCTTCGCTGATGGCGATGCCGACATCCGCAGCAGACAAGGCCGGAGAATCATTGATGCCGTCGCCAATCATAATAACAGTGTGTCCCTTGGCTTTTTCCTGCTCTACAAATTTGGCTTTGTCTTCCGGAAGCACACCGGCATAATAGGTATCGACACCTACCTGCGCGGCAATTGCCGCAGCAGTCCGTTCGTTGTCTCCCGTCATCATGACTGCATTTCGTATGCCAAGCGCACGCAAGCGGTTCAATACAATGGATGCCTCCTGGCGCAAAGGATCTGCCACACAAATGACGCCAACCAGCTCGCCGCCTCGGGCGAGATACAGATGGGTAAACTCCGCTGGCAAGGAATCGAATTTTTCTTCTTCCCCAGACGGGATCACACAGCCTTCATCGTCAAAAATAAAGTGCTGACTGCCAATGACAACCTTTTCCCCATCAATCCGGCTGGAAATGCCATGCGCAACGACATACTCGACCTGTGAGTGCATTTCATCGTGCGTAATCCCCAGCTCCTTGGCCTTTTGCACTACGGCATTGGCCATGGAATGCGGGTAATGTTCCTCCAGGCAAGCCGCAACGCGGAGTACTTCATCCTTCGGGAATCCGCCAAACGGGATAACGTCTACGACCGTCGGATTGGCATGCGTCAACGTCCCTGTTTTATCAAAGACAATGGTATCTGCTTTTGCCACTGCCTCCAGGTATTTGCCGCCCTTGACTGTGATATGGTAATTGCCGCATTCCCGCATAGCTGATAGGACTGCCAGCGGCATAGACAGCTTCAATGCGCAAGAATAATCTACCATCAAAATGGAAACGGCTCGCGTAATGTTCCGCGTCAGCAAGTACGTCAAAGCCGTTCCTGCCAGAGAATACGGAACCAAGCGATCCGCCAGATGAACGGCCCGCACTTCAGCATCGGATTTCAGCTTTTCCGACTGTTCAATCATCGAAACGATTTGATCGTACCGGCCTGTTCCGGCCTGCTGCTCAACACAAATGGTGCATTCGCCCTCTTCTACAACAGTGCCCGCATAAACCGGTGCGCCAGCGCTTTTCAATACCGGGATAGATTCGCCGGTCAGCGACGCCTGATTGACATTCGCTTCGCCGCATACGACTTTGCCATCCAATGGGATGATATTGCCACAGTGCACGCAAATCGCATCACCTTGGCGTACTTGGCTAATAGGTACCAATACTTCGCCGGATTCCGTTTTGAGCCAGACTCGGTCTACGTTTAAGGATAGGCTGCGTACTAGGTCGCCCATCGATTTCTTTCTTGTCCACTCTTCAAGCAGATCGCCCAATTTCAGCAAAAACATAACGGAGGCCGCGGTTTCAAAGTCTCCTTGTGCTACCGATGCACCGATGGATGCTGCATCCAGCACTTCCACTTCCAGCTTACCCCGCAGCAGGCAGCGGATGCCTTTCCACACAAACTTCGCTCCATGGATCACCGTATAAGCCATGCTCAGCGGCGCTGGGAAATATAATTTTCTCACACAGCGCCATGCCACCATGCCAACCAGTTTTTCCTGGTATTGGCGGTTCAACGCCCGGTTACTCTTTTCCGGAGAAAACTCCGCCAGGGCTTCCGTATCAAACCGGAACGCCGACAGAGCTTTTAACAGCGCACTGCGGTTGGATTCGTACAAAATCACAGCGTCGCAAGTGCGCTCATAAACGGTTACTTTGCGGACAAACTGCAACGCCGAAAGGCGTTCTTCCAGCTGATCCGCCTGCGCCAGACTCATACGCGACATCTTCAGATGCACGCGCATCCGATTCCGGCTTTCATGTAAAATTGTACATTGCATGATTTATCATCCTTCGTCAAGACAAAAAGAAAGCCACCCGCAGGGCGACTTCCCGTTTACCAACTTCATTCTTCTGCGCTGATATCCGCACTGGTATCCTCTACCTGCTCTTCAGCAGCAGCTCTCGTCTCGTTGATATCCTTTGCGTCCGCCAGAATGTCATTGCAGTTTTCCTGAACCTTCGTAACATTTTCCATTACGCAGTCCTTCATGCGCAGCACTGCGGCAGTTGAATGTGTATAAACCTTCTTGGCATCCTTGCTGGTAAGTACTTTAATGCCGGCGGAACCAAACAATACACCGCCTGCAAAGATAGCTGTTTTCTTCCAATCAAACATATCGAACATATGAAAACCTCCTTAACGCTTCTTGTAACCGGTTATCATTGCCATAATCATGCAGATAACCGCACCCCAAGCCCAAAACTTATGATTCTTCATCAGCACATCACTCCGTATCTTAATCTGGGAATTGTCATCTGAAAACATAAAATGCTGTTTTCCATGCTACAGATACACCCGTAACAAACAGAAAATGGAAAGAATCTCTGTTTTTCTATTATATTAAGGCAATTTGTGCCAAAAGTCAATAGAATAATACCACTTATATAGGAAATTACATTTCAATGGATAGCCACTCTGCTATGTGAAGCAGGAACATTGCCAGCTTCATACCAGCAATGTTCCTGCGTTCTATTGGCTGATTCTTT
>JAUNIY010000174.1 GCA_030523305.1 Eubacteriales bacterium | reverse complement strand
ATTTTAATTATATCTTATTAGCCTCTCCTGTTACAACTTTATTATAGCACTTCAATTCCAACAATCCCCGGGTTAAGGCATCTTTGTTGTTCCATTATCTGTTATTGTTATCTGACCGTCAATTCGATCTAATGCATCTTTCGCTCCCTGCAAAGAAGCAATCGTACTTCTCGCTCGATTATTCAGGGTACGCACAAACTCTGAAAGCTCTGCACGGTCGTTGCTTTTGAAATAACCGCCTTTTGTTCTGGATAAGATCAGCGCACCACATCGCCGTTCACGTTCAATCATTTTTTGCAGTTCCCGTGGAGTGACGTTGACAATGCTGCATAATTCAGCAGTTGAAATAGCGTTTTCTTTGCCTTCTAGTAACAAATCATAAATTTCAAGCTTGTTCAATATCATTCACCTCGCTGTAATCGATGGTTCCGTCCGTCTACATTTGTAACTTGTACAATATATTTTCCACAGCGTTCTGCAATTCTACCGCCTAGAGCCTCATCAAATGCAATTAACCTGTCAAGTGTCCATTCTGTTGATAAAATTGTAAGCAATTCCGGGTTCTGGTATCTCGCGTCTAAAATCCTCAAGGTATGGTCAAACTCCCGGTTCGATACATCCGCATTATCTTTATGTTTGAATAGGTCATCAAGATATAAAACACGGCATGTTAGTAACGGTTTCTTCAGTTTCTCATATTCTTCACGCGTATAATATGCAGCATCCAGTTCCTGCATGAGATCAGACCAACGTTTGTAGTGGCCTGATAGTCCCGCCTGTACTAAAGCAACAAAGGCTGCCGTGCAAAGGTGAGTTTTTCCACAGCCGCTTTGACCAGATACGAACAGCCAACCGCGGCGGGTGTCTGTTATGTACGCCGAAACTTTGCTTTTCAATACCTCTTGCCATTCATTGGATGCAACAAAGCCGTCAATGGTTTTTCTTCTCCAATCCGCACATACACCGGATTTTTCAAGTATGCGTAAGCTAGCGCGTGATTTTTCACAAGCGCAAGTACGGGCAGTTCGCACTTGATTTTCCCGATCCCATGAAAGTAACACGCCTTTGTTGCCACAAATAGGGCAATCAACACCGTACTTTGCATCTGGCTCAACACGCTTGGCATTTTCTTTGGCACATAGCCACTCCTGATATTCGTCCTCACTCATGGAAGCGATCTCGTTAGATCGTGTACTTTTCAAAAAGTTTGGTGTATTGATTCTTTTCATTATGTTTCTGTCCTTTCCTGTTGTCGTAATTTCCATCTAAAATTTTTGCTATGTTGGAATCTTTCAGAATCCAGTCAAAGTTTGCTGTCCAGTTGCGGTCATTCTGTCCGGTTAGAAAACTGCTGGCCTGAGATTTTTCAAACGCTGTATGCAGTTCATCCGCGCTGTAGACTTTCAACCTCGCCCCGATCGCTTTCCGTCTCGCGTCGGATAGTTTCCGGCAAACTGGCAGTTTAGTACAGGTCGCATTGTAGTCATCTACAATGGATTGGTAATTGACAGAAAGGTGGGAGGGTTCGGCGGAAGCCGTTTCTTCTTTCCCTTCTTCTTTTATTACAGTACCATTTACAGTATCATTTACATTTACAGTATCAGCTTGATTTGCTTGCGTTTGCTTAGCAAATGTAGCATTTGCTCTGTTTGCTTTCGTTTGCTTTCCGCCTCGTCTGCCAGAAGCCGCCCGTTTCTCACGAATTGAGTTATATTTTTCGGTATCTCTATCCAATTGTGCACGAATAAATGACCAGCACATGGACAACATACCGTCAAAGTCCGGCTCTATACCATTCTCGACATAATCAAACATAGACATCAATAATCGCCCCTGTTCCTCTGATCGGAGTAATTTCAGATGATGCCGATAGTCTGTATACAGAACGAATGATTTTCTTCTATCCGCCAATCATCACCACCTCATTCCGGCACGCGACGAATCCCAGTAGCAACAGATGAAAGAGCAATCGCTTTGTTATCCTGCCCGTTCTCGCACATGAGCCATTTTACAACATTTTGCCATGCGATGAGATATTTTTTCCCAACAGTCCGGCATGGAATCGCACCACAGCGCAACGCCCGCCGAAGGGTATACTCGCTAACCGGCATACCTTCCCGCTTTGCGCGGGCTACTGTTTCCTGAATGGTAAGTATCTGTTTTTCAGCCATCATTTTTGCCAGCCTTTCCATGTTGTCCGATTATTGTAAGAATGTTCTCTTTATCACAATCCGGTAGCTCACGCCGGAGCTTCCTGCAAAGCGTGTATTCGCAAATCCCAAGCATCTCTGCAAGCTCCCACTGCTTTATACCCGCATTTTTGAGCGCGTCTCTTATGATTTCATTAGCCATTTTTTATTTGCCTCCTTTTGTATTGCTGCGCTTGACCTAATTGTCGTTTTCTGCTATTATATTAGCACGGATTTATACCCATTACAATATACACTATTTTTCCTAAATCGGAGGTTTTTGAAAATATGATACCCATAAAATTATATAGTTTTGCGAAGGGAATAAAAAATGCAAGAAAATCTAAAGGGCTTACTCAAGAAGAATTGTCCGATCAATTAAACGTTTCATTGAAAACAATACAGAACTGGGAGCAAAGCATAGCAGTCCCGGAATTTCAAACAATTTTACGCCTATGTGATTTTTTTGAATGCGATATGGCGTATCTGTTTAATGTTCTTGATTGCAAAACCTACGACATGCAATTCATTCACGAGCAAACTGGACTTTCAGAAAATACCATTAAAAAACTGATCTCAAGAAAAAATCATTTCACAAATTATAATAAAGCGTTAGATATCCTTATTCGTTCAACTAATTTTGAAAATGTGTTAAACCATATAATAAGATATATGGATTCTGTGAAAGTCCATAATATACTCGCAAAGCAACGGCGGGATAGAAATGAAAAAATATTGGCAGAAAATTCTTGGGCAGAAGACGGACTAACTGTATGTAATTACACAGGAAACGATGCTCTTGACAAAAAATTAAAAACTGCTGAAGCGGAAATGCTGACGCAGGAATATCATCTTGATACAAATTTCAGATATACGATTCAAGAATTACGCCGGGCTGTCAGAGAACAAAAGGAGTAGAAATAAATGGCAACAATTGAAAAACGCTGCAACAAATCCGGCGGCATCACCTACCGCATCACAGTTGCGGGAGGGCTGGACAGCACCGGCAAGCAGATACGCCACAGAATGACATGGAAGCCAGAGCCAAAAATGACCGCCCGCCAGACAGAAAAAGCCCTTGCTCGTGCCGCCGCTGACTTCGAGCGGGAGATCGAGCAGGGCTATCAGATTGACCACAAGCAGAGCTTTGCCGAGTATGCCACCTATGTGATTGATCTCAAAGAACGCACGGGCATTAAGCCGCGGACGATTGACAACTATCGGAAGCTGTTGCCGCGAATCAATCAAGCTATCGGACATCCGAAACTGGCAGATATCCGTCCGCAACATCTGAACAGTTTCTATAAGAACCTTGGAGAATATAGTATCCGGGCAGACGGAGATAAAGCGACCGCGCGTATTGATATGGCTGCATGGCTGCGGCGTAAGCATCTTTCCCGCGCTGAAATCGCGCGCCGCGCCGGTGTGTCCTCTGCTACAGTTTCGACCGCTGTTAGCGGTAAAACTATCAGCAAAGCAACGGCAGAACCGATTGCCGCCGCAATGGATGCAAAACTGACCGATATTTTTAAGCTGGATCAGGATACAGCACCACTTTCCCCCAGCACAATTATTGCATATCATGCGTTGATATCGTCGGTTCTTGCGCAGGCTGAGAAAGAAATGCTTGTTCCCTATAATGCCGCGGAAAAGGCCACCCCGCCCAAACTTCAAAAGCATAACCCCGATTATTTTCAACCCGATCAAATAGAAGAAATCTTACAAGCGTTGGAATCAGCACCGCTCAAATGGAAAACACTGGTCTATGTGTTGATTGACACTGGTTGCCGCAGAGGAGAAGCTTGTGGAATGCAGTGGTCAGATATCGACTTTTCCAGCGGTACATGGACAATCGACCATCAACTACTGTACAGCCCCAAACGCGGCATTTACACAGGCACCACAAAAACAGGAAAGATACGAACCGTTGCCCTGTCCCCTTTGACCTTAAAGCTGCTGAAAAAGCACCGTAGCACACAATGGGAATTGCAGCTTGCCAACGGCGATAGATGGAACGACACTGGCTATGTGTTTACACAGGATAGCGGCAAATGCATCTTTCCAGACAGTGTAACCGACTGGTTGAGCAAATTCAGTAAGGCAAACGGTTTACCGCACATTCACCCACATGCATTCCGGCACACTGCCGCTTCCCTCATGATTGCAGGCGGTGTTGACCTGGTAACGACTGCGAATGAACTGGGACATGCCAACGCTACAACCACAGCGACGATCTATGCACACCAAATTGCACAAGCAAAGGCAAAAGCGACCGACGCCCGGCACAGCGTGTTGGCTCAGTTTGAAAAAGAAAAAGAGCCACAAGCGAAAAGCCTGTGACCCCTCATTACGGCCTTGAAATCCCCCGTTTTGGAGGGCATTCACCCCAAATTCACCCCTTGAGGATTTTTATGACAATTTATAAGCCGCCAAAAATTGAAAAAACCGCCAAAATCTTTCGATTCAGACGGTTTATCTTGGAGCTAATGGTCGGATTTGAACCGACGACCTGCTCATTACGAGTGAGCTGCTCTACCCCTGAGCCACATTAGC
>JAUNIY010000020.1 GCA_030523305.1 Eubacteriales bacterium | reverse complement strand
AATCAAAAGTATTCTTGGCGGTGAAAGCAAAAACCCTGGCATTGTTACCATCAAAAAATTGTGCGATGCATTTGAGATCACACTGGGTGAATTTTTCTCAACAGCTGCCTTTGAAACATTGGAGCAGGAAATACGATAGGGTATATGTCCGGCCTGGCCCATACCCCGCAGCCAGCAAAATATGGTATAAAATCCAGCCTTTTGTTCAAACTGTCGGTTGACAATGAAATACAGCCGATGTAAAATAAAATACAATTATAAGAAACGGCATTGAAGGGAACACACGTGCCGCGCACAATCGCGCCTACAGAGAGCGGGGGCAGCAGCTGGAAGCTTCCGCAGCAGATGCGGCAACCGTGCACCGGTCCCGGAGCTCCGCAGGGGAACGATCAGTATCCTGCGGCGGATTACCGCACGTTACAGCGGGCAATGAGCGGGTGCAGCCATTGGCTGCATCAAGCAGGGTGGAACCGTGAGATGATTGTTCATCCCACCCCTGATGGCATCAGGGGTGGGATTTTTTTCACCCCGTGAAAGAAACGAAGGAGGATTTTTTCATGGCTGACAATCAGTATACGTTTGAAAACGAGCAGTATCGCAAGACCTATTGGCACACTTGCTCCCATGTTCTTGCACAGGCCGTCAAGCGCCTGTATCCGGAGGTCAAGCTTGCCATTGGTCCGTCGATTGACAACGGCTTTTATTATGACCTCGATTCCCCATTTGCGTTCACGCCGGAGATTATGGAAAAAATTGAAGCGGAAATGCGCAAAATTTGCAAGGAAAAGCTGAAGCTGGAGCGCTTTGAACTGCCGCGTGATGAAGCGTTGGAATTTATGAAGGACGAGCCGTATAAGGTTGAGCTGATCAACGACCTGCCGGAGGACGAGGTCATTTCGTTCTACAAGCAGGGTGAATTTACCGACCTGTGTGCCGGGCCGCATCTGGATTCCACCGGGCGCATCAAGGGCAACGCCATCAAGCTGACCGCATGTAATGCGGCATATTGGCGCGGTGACTCCAACCGCGAGACATTGCAGCGCATTTACGGTATTGCATTTCCAAAGAAGGCGGAGCTGGACGAATACCTGGAAAAGATCGAAGAGGCAAAACGCCGCGACCACCGCAAACTTGGCAAGGAGCTTGGCCTGTTTACACTGATGGAGGAAGGCCCGGGATTCCCGTTCTTCCTGCCAAAGGGTATGGTGCTGCGCAATACGCTGATCGATTATTGGCGCGAGGTGCACAAGCGGTATGGCTATGTGGAAATTTCTACCCCGATGATGCTCAACCGCAGCTTGTGGGAGCGTTCCGGACATTGGGATCATTATAAGGAAAACATGTATACGACAGTCATCGACGACGTTGATTTTGCCATCAAGCCGATGAACTGCCCCGGCGGTATGCTGGTCTATAAATCTGAGCCGCATTCGTACCGCGATCTGCCGCTGCGCATCGGCGAGCTGGGTATGGTACACCGCCATGAGCTTTCCGGTGCACTGCACGGCTTGTTCCGCGTCCGCTGTTTCACACAGGATGATGCCCACATCTTTATGACATGGGAGCAGATGAAAGACGAGATTAAGAACACGGTCCGCCTGTTTGATGAAGTATATTCCGTCTTTGGCCTGGAATATGAAATCGAGGTTTCCACGATGCCGGAAGACCATATGGGCGACGAGAAAGATTGGGATTTTGCAACCGAAACCCTGAAAGCGGCTGTCGCCGAAATGGGCAAGAGCTATGTCATCAATGAGGGTGACGGCGCGTTCTACGGCCCGAAGCTGGATTTCCATCTAGCGGATTCGCTGGGACGTACCTGGCAGTGCGGCACCATCCAGCTGGATATGCAGCTGCCGGAGCGGTTTGAATTGGAGTACACGGGCGCAGATGGCGAGAAGCACCGGCCGGTTATGATCCACCGCGTTGTGCTCGGCTCCATTGAGCGCTTTATTGGTGTCATCACCGAGCATTTTGCCGGCGCATTCCCGACTTGGCTGGCTCCGGTGCAGGTAAAGGCACTGCCAGTTACCGACCGTACCGCAGAATATGCCGATACGGTTGAGCAGGCGCTCACCGCTGCGGGCTTCCGTGCGGAGGTTGACCACCGCTCTGAAAAGCTGGGCTATAAGATCCGCGAAGCACAGGCGCAAAAGGTGCCGTATATGCTGGTATTGGGCGACAAGGAACAGGAAAACGGCACAGTTTCCGTGCGCAACCGCAAGGGCGAAACGACGGTCATGCCGCTGGACGACTTTATTGCAAAATTGCGCGAGGAGATCGATACCAAGGCGAGATAATCAGGATTCTTCGGGCTGCTCCAATGTCCGGCGCAGCATCGTATCCGCATGAATGCTGACCTGATATAGTACGCCAGGCTCTAGCGGCCCGAAGACAAACCGTCCCAGCGTGTCAGAAAAGGTTACGCCAGCCACTGTATCCGGCTGTGTGCCGCCGGAAGCATATAGCACGGCGAGGGCATCCGCCAGCGGCTTGCCGTCATCCCCGACGATGGTGCCGAGCAGCACCGGCCGGTCTGCCGCATGGAGGGTAACGGTGGTTTCGACTTGCTCCCGCTGCGCGGGACGGACATAAAATACAGATTGCATGAGGCACCTCCTGGATCGGGACGTATATTCTGTTTTCAGCGTATGCTCTGGAGAGGAAAAGGTGCATATGGAAAGGAACGAAACGACATGAAAATGAGCAATATGCTCGGCATCCGCTTCAAAGAAACGCCGGCGGATTGCCAATTGGACAGCCATAAGCTCATGGTGCGCGGCGGCTATATGAAGCAGCTGACCACCGGCATTTATTCGCTCTATATGCCGGCAAAGCGTATCATGAAGAAAATTGAGACCATTATCCGCGAGGAAATGGACAAAATTGATGGGCAGGAGGTCATGTTCCCGGTTGTTATGCCGGCGTCGCTGTGGCAGGAATCCGGCCGGTATGATTCGATCGGCAGTGAAATGGCGCGCTTCCAGGACAGAAGTGGCCAGCCGGTGGTACTGGGTATGACGCACGAAGAGGCGGCGGTCCATTTGGCGCGTGATACGGCACAGTCCTATTCCCAGTATCCGTTTATGATCTATCAGATCCAAACCAAGTTCCGGGACGAGCCGCGTGCGCGCGGCGGCCTGATCCGTGTGCGTGAGTTTACGATGAAGGATGCCTATTCGTTCCATACCTCGCAGGAAGATCTGGAAGCGTACTATGAAAGATGTTATCAAGCGTATGTCAACATTTACCGCCGCACCGGTATTCCGCAGGTTGTCGCCGTCAAGTCAGATTCCGGCATGATGGGCGGCAGCGTATCGCATGAGTTCATGTTGCTGACCGATTGCGGTGAGGACACCATTGTCCTGTGCGACTGCGGGTATCGCTCCAATATGGAAGCGGCCGACTGCATCGTAGAGGCGCCGCAGACCGCCGAAGCGCCGCTGGAGAAGGTATATACTCCAGAGACCAAGACCATCGAAGCGGTATGCGAGTACCTGAATGCGCCGGCGAATGCATCGTGCAAGGCTGTGGTTTATCAGAAGAATCTCACGGACGAGTATGTCATCGCATTTATCCGCGGCGATCTGGAGGTCAACGAGACCAAGCTGCGCAATTATCTGGGGGCAGAAATCCATCCGGCTGAAATTACGCTGGAAAGCGGGATTGTCGCTGGTTTTATCGGCCCGGTCGGCCTGCCGGACGGCGTGGATTACGTCATTGACCAATCGCTGGCAGCGCTAAACAGCTCGGTTTGCGGAGCAAACGAAGAAAATTACCATTATACTGGTTACAATGTCAAGCGCGATACGCCGGATGCAAAAATTGCGGACTTCGCGAAGACTTACGAGGGCGCAATCTGCCCGGTTTGCGGTAAGCCGCATATCCGTGTCAGCCGCGGCATCGAAGTGGGAAATATTTTCCAGCTGGGTACAAAGTATACCAAAGCAATGGAGATGACGTATATTGGTCAGGACGGAAAGCCGCATTATCCGATCATGGGATGCTATGGCATCGGCGTGGGACGTCTGTGTGCATCGGTTTGCGAGGTGAGCCATGACGACTACGGGCCGATCTGGCCGATGTCGATTGCACCGTGGCAAGTTCATATTTGCGCGATCAAGGCGACCGACCCGCAGGTGCGCGAGACGGCGGACGCGCTGTACCAGCAGCTTCAGGCTGACGGCGTGGAAGTCATTTATGATGACCGTAAGGTCAGCGCAGGCAATATGTTCTCAGATGCCGATCTGTTGGGCGTTCCGGTTCGTGTGATTGTCAGCCCGAAGACGGTAAAGCGCGGCGCGGTAGAAGTATCCAAGCGCGACAAGTCATTGCGTGAGGATGTTGCGCCGGAGCAGGCTGCCGCATATGTGGAATCGCTTGTACAGGCCATGTTGGATGAGCTGAAATAAAAAACAATCGAATGCATTGTATGGTTGGGGCACGCTGTGGATGTAGCAGCGTGCCCTTGGACTATCGATAGGAGGGAAGGAAAACATGCTCTTACGGGCTTTGACAGTAGAAGGCTCCGGCATCATGACGACGGACGACGCAATGGAAGCGACAAACGACGTGACCAATTCTGCCATTGAAGGCGTGCAGACGGTCACGAGCTTTTTTCATCTGCCAACGTGGTTCGGGCGGCTGGTTTTTATCATCATTGCCATCCTCGCGATGCTTACGGCGGTGCGCATTGTCAACAATATATTCCGGCGCACCATTGAAAGTATGGAAGCGGCAGGCAATACCAATGTAACGCTGATTTCTTTTGCGCGGTATATTATTCTGACGGGTATTTATTTTATCGGCGGCGTTGTCGTGATTTCCAGCATTCCGGGGGCATCGGATTCGCTCACTGCGCTGCTGGCTTCCGGCGGCATTGTTGCGGTGATTGTTGGCTTTGCGGCACAGGATACGCTGGGCAATGTGGCTGGCGGTGTGATGATCCTATTTTTCAAGCCGTTTGTGATAGGGGATTTTGTCCGCTACGACGATGTTACTGGGACAATCGAGGAGATTACCCTGCGGCATACGGTGATACGGACGCCGGCGAACAAGCGCATTATCATCCCAAATGGCACGATCAACGGTGGGATTTTGGAAAATGCGCATTACGGGGATAAAAAAGTTTGTGAATTCTTTGACGTTGGCATTACATATGAGAGTGACATGGAAAAAGCGATTGCAGTCTTGCGTGATGAAGTGATGAAACAACCACTCCACTTGGATGTCCGGACGACGGAAGCTGCATTGATCGATCCTGAAGTGAAAGTTGAGGTTGTTGAACTTGCAGATTCGGCGGTCGTTTTGCGCGCATGGCTGTGGGCGGCGGACCAAAACAACGCATCTGCGCTAAAATTTTCCTTGAATCGTTCAGTGAAAAACCGTTTCGATAAGGAAGGGATTGAGTTCGCATACCCGCATATCACTGTTTCAAAATAATATTTTCTGCATAAAATCCCGCTTTGAGGCTGCTCGGAGTGGGATTTTTAATTTATCTTTTTTTGTAATATATTGATGATGCGTAAAGGCGAAGTAAACAAAATGTTAATGTTGAAACTGTACAAAAACGAATATTGTAAATTGTGTGAATTAAATAACAAAAAAGTGTTAAACTATGAAACATGCACAATAAAACAAGCCAAAAATTAGGCGATATTTATATATATTGGGCATTGCACTCTTTCTAGAAAGTGTGTATGATATAGCCAAGCTGAAGGAAAGAAATCCGGAAGCTGCATACGGCAAAGTCGTATGAAACCGTTTCGGAGGAAATGCAAGATGACAAAATCCGGAACCGCGATGAAAGCAGAAATACAGAAACATGCTTCGTATCACAGCATACGATGGAAATATTCTGTAAAATATGCTTTGTGAATTTTTTGGAGGTGAATCTATCATGTTCCAGTGGTTTGATGCAATGGCAAAGGCTCGCATGATGCAGCTGCAGAATGAAAAGATCACAAGCGTAGCACGCAGCCGCAAGGGCTAAGTGATCGTGGAAAGCATAAAACGATGACACAATGGAGGAATGCATGATGTTCAACTGGTTTCACGGTTTGACGCAGGCGAGAATGATGGAACTGAAGCACGAAAAAATCGACTTCGCAGCTCGCCCGAATAAGCGTTGAGCGCACAGAAGCGCAATAAATGGATTGACAACAAGGTTATGACACAAAGGAGTGTTGACATATGAAATTCTTTAATAACAATGCAAGTGATCTCGACAAGAGCATGATGCTCGGTATGCGGATGATGTATGGCGGAAGCGTTACCCGTTCGGAATTTGATGACATGATCCGTGAACGCCGCGCAAAGCGCTAAGAGCGCTGCGCTTAACCACAAGGGTTTCAACCAGAAGGAGTGTTGACATATGAAATTTTTTGACAATTATGTAAAAAATTTTGATGAGAGCATGATGCTCGGTATCAAGACGATGTATGGTGGAAGCGTTACCCGTTCGGAGTTTGACGACATGCTCCGTGAACGCCGCGCAAAGCGTGGGGAGTAATACGACCGTTTATCATTTGGAAAGGAGAACCGTATCATGTTTGGTTATATGAACCAGTTGGTAAAGGCACGTGAACAGATGCTGCGTCAGGAAAAACTGGAATTTGTAGCACGCAGAAAGCATTGAGCCAAATACCCGTTTCCTGACGTATAGCGACCGGAAGAAAGGGAATCCTATGATGAGAAACGCCACGAAGAACGTACGAATGGCAGACCGGCACCGGCCAACCATCTGTCCGTGGGTGATCTGGGGAGCCAAAGGTCTGTAATCGTCTGGAAGGAGGCCTGCCGCTATGAAAAAAGGCAGAGGTTTTTTTGGTGGGTTGGTCCACGCACGCTGCATAGCACTGTCGCAGGAGCGGATACAGGAACGTGTCCGCCACATGGACAGCAGCGGAATCAGAAAGAAATCATCCAAATAAATCGAGCGGTATTCCGACACCTGGTTTACAGGTAGGCGGGATACCGCTTTTTTTGTTTTGGCAAACGTGTCTTTTTGATGGAAGATCGGTGTGAAAATGGAGATTTTATGGAGAAAACCATGACAGAATACGGAAGCTGTGGTATGATGGAAAAATAAAAAGAAAAGGAGGGAGAGGGATGGATATCGAACGGCATATACGCAGGCAGATCCGGCGTAGTGCAGATATCATAGGGATGACGATATTGGCCAGCACTGCGATCAATTACCTGCTCTATCCGCTGATTCGGAGAATGCCAGACTACGCGGATGGTACATTGGAAAATGAACTGCTCAATCTTGTGCTGTATGTCATCGTTTTCGCTGTCCCGTTTGCTGTTGGTGCAAGGCTTTCCGGAATGTCAGGAAAGGATCTGCTCGGACGTGGGAGACCGTCGGCGGAGGTTTATCTGATGACCATTGGCCTGGTACTCGGTTGGTCCTTTGCCGCCGGCTGTCTTGGCGTGGGGATAGAATCGTTTTTGAACCAGTTTGGATTGACAGAAATTTCGGATAGCTATATCATGCCGGAGGATATGGCGACATTGGCCGTACAGTTTATTTCGGTGGCTGTCGTCCCGCCGATTGTAGAGGAGCTTAGCTTCCGCGGCTTTTATTTGAATATAGCAGAGCGTTCGATGGGCACGTGCGCTGCCATCTGCATGACGGCGATCTGCTTTTGGCTGGCGCATTACAGCATTGAAATCCTGCCGCTTGCGTTTGGTTTTGGAATCATCGGCGGATATATCCGCAAACGGTATGGTTCGCTGTTGCCTTCCATGTGCGCACATTTTGCGGTGAACGGTATTTATATCGTCATCAATGTCGGCTATGCAATAGGTGGGGATGCCATTGGCACAGCGCTGACGTTGTTTCTGTATTTGATCGAGATTTTTTTGGGTGCAGTGGGGATTGTACTGTTTGTCCGCAATGGATGCCTGCTGGAAATCTGGAGAGGGAAGTTTGGATGCCCGTCCAGACTGGCACCGGGACAGATTGCCAGCGCGGTGTTAACCAGTGTCCCGGCGTTGCTGGTGGTGCTGCTTTCTATTTATTTTACGTCAGGTTATCTGGAGGCGCTGTAATATCATGATGACAGAGCAGGAAAAATATATGAAAGCGGCCCTGCGCTTGGCAAAGAAATCGGCGCAGGAAGGTGAGGTACCGGTGGGCTGTGTCATTGTGTGCGACGGAAAAATCGTTGGCCGCGGGCGCAACCGACGGGAAACGAAAAAATCTGCGCTGTCCCATGCGGAAATTGAGGCCATTGGTAAGGCTTGCAAAAAGTTGGGCGGTTGGCGGCTGCACCGCTGTGATTTGTATGTCACACTGGAGCCGTGCCCGATGTGCGCAGGGGCGATCATGAACGCACGCATCCGGAAAGTATATTATGGAGCAGATGATCCGAAGGCGGGTTCGTGCGGCAGTTTGATTTCTCTATTTGATATAGCATATAACCATAAGCCGGAGCTCGTGCGGGGGCTGCTGCGGGAGGAATGTTCTGGTGTGCTGACAGAATTTTTCCGG
Organism: Eubacteriales bacterium; assembly: GCA_030523305.1. Classification (GTDB taxonomy): domain Bacteria; phylum Bacillota; class Clostridia; order Oscillospirales; family Butyricicoccaceae; genus Butyricicoccus_A. The sequence continues at coordinate 16,810 of JAUNIY010000020.1, read as the reverse complement.
GAATTGCGAAAAAAACGTAAGCTTGAAAAAAAACTTACGCGAGAGACGATACAAGAATGACAAAAACCCGTCTTTTCCAAACGAAAAAGACGGGTTTTTACATGCTTACCGTTGCATAAGCGCACCGCATACGATACAGGCGGCCAGGCAAGCGACGGATAGCAGGGAGAACAGCAGCTGGTGATGGAATTTGGAAGCGGCTTTTTTTTGTGCCTTTTCGACATCGACAGAAATGCCTTTGCCAAACTGCATGGCGCGGCCGTCGCGCTTGGCGATGGAATTTTCATCTAGTTTGTCGCTTTCCACCGTCAGCTGGTTCCAATCATGCCCCAGGCGGAAATATAGGCCGATTGCACCAAAAACAAAAAAACCAACCAGAAAAACGATCATCAATGTTTTCATATGTAAAACCTCCGTAGAAGAAACAGAAAGCGGATGGGGAAACCATCCGCTTTGCTTTATCGATTTGCTCTCAGCCCAGCAGGACGAGAATCAGGGAGTCGAGCACGAAAATGACCCCGAAAATTTTGGTCAGGTTTGCAAGGATCGCTTCGATACCGGTGGCTTTGTTGGAACCGAAAAACGTTTCCTGGGAACCGGAAATCGAGCTGGAAAGGCCCTGCGTCGGTGCCTTCTGCAGCAGAATCGTAACGATCAAAAACAGGCATGCAATGACCTGAACGACAGACAAAATTGTGACAGCCATGAAACAATCAACCTCCAAAAAATTTGAAAACAACGGCATGTCCGGCATGCCCGATGTGTGCTGCTTCAACAATGCATTCATCATATCACATGTCAGACGAATTTTCAAGCAGGGAATTGCGTTTTTTCCGCCGTATTGCGCAAGGGCAGTCAGCCAAGCGCAACGCGTTTGGCAGTTACCTTGACGCGGTTTGCCAGTGCGCTGCCATGCCGGTTGGTGTAGCAATTGCCAGTGGACATGTCCACAACACACAGACGGCCACTGCACCAGCCATAGCCGTCTTCCGGTTTTTTGCGTTTTTCCTCGTGCTTGTATTTGCGCAGCTGCTTGGTTAAGGTTTTGTCTGGCGCACTGCCTGTGAGAACCACCATGCTGAGCATGGAGAAGCTATGGGAACGCTCGGCCCAAGGGACATAGCGCGCTGCCATATCCTCAATGACTTGCCAATACGCTTCGAGTGCGGCGGCATCCAGCTGTTCACATACGTCGAAATAACAAAATTCATAGGAAATCGCCGATTTGCCATTGCGCTGCAACAGCGTTGCGGTTTCTTCGATTTGCAGCACGCCATATAATGGGAAATGACGGTCACCATATTCCGCGTTGGAAACCAGATGGAAATTCTGGTGCATATCCTCCTGGAAAGCATCCAGATAACTGGTAGCCTGCGTGTAGATATCCATGGGGTTCTCCTTGTCATTCGGCGGGATACAGCCCTGCCTCGGTCATACGGCGAAGCGCGTCCATGACAACTGGCTTATCCTCCTGATAGGTAACGCCGTACCACTGTGCGCCGGTCTGCAATACTTTGGCAGTTGCCTGGCCGGTCTGGATCAGATGGTCAACGGCGAATGGGAGGTAATATTCTGCCTTCATCGGATTTTTGGGCAGCTCGTTGTGCATAAAATTGGACAGGCCGGTCTCCAGCTCTTGCAGGAAAGAAGGGGTAAAGCCCCACATATTCATCGAAACCAGTGTGCCCTCGGCAATTTCGCCGGCTTCCGCATCCGAAATCATACCGTCCGGGCCGCGGGAAATCGCGGTTCGTTCGACGATATCGGTCAGATAGCCATTTGCATCAGCCTGGCAAATCCCGCGGGAAACGGTTCCGTTCTCTGTCAGCGTATTTTCAACGCGGTATCCCACCATGCAGTAACGGTATGCCGTATCGTCTACGGCATCCTTGAGGTAATCATACATGCACTGGAACGCTTCCGCGCCATAGAAATCGTCCGCATTGATAACGGCAAACGGTTCGTCTACCGTGCCGCGGATGCAATAAACTGCATGGCCAGTACCAAGCGGCTTGACGCGGCCTTCCGGCATGGTGCAGCCTTCCGGGAGCTTGTCTGGGCTTTGGAATACATAATCAACTTGCATCAGCTTTTCCGCAGCTGTGCCAATCCGTTCGTGAAATGCTTCCAAGAGATCTTCCTTTATGATGAATACGACACGGCGGAAACCTGCCTTCCAAGCGTCGTAAATCGAATAATGCATAATAATTTGGCCGTTTGGGCCGACCGGATCGATTTGTTTCAAACCGCCGTAGCGGGAGCCCATGCCTGCGGCCATCACTACAAGTACCGGATTTGCCATAATGATATCCTCCATCCTAATTCCTAAATATATTTGTATTATACGGTATTTTTTCAACAATTACAATAGGAGGATATGGGATGACGCGCATAGCAGGTATGAGCGAAAACATCTGGTATCCCGGCGACGGGACAGTTTTATATGACAATATCGTAACATTGCCAATTTGAAGGAAATCATAAGGAATTGTGAATTTTTTTGGAAATTTCATATGGATACGGTTGCATATACCTGCAAAGGCGTGTATCATATGGATTGGGTCCTGATGAAACCGCAATAAGGGGAAAGGATGTTCGTTTGTGGATAAAAAGAAGAAATATCAATATTATGATGAATATGGACAGCCGGTAGATGAACATGGCCGTGCGATCAATCCGCGTACTGGAAGAACCTATGAGGAAGAAAACAGCGACAGCATGGATAGCACGTCGAAATTTACAACCGTGCCGCCGAAGTCTTCCGGAAACCAGCGGGGAGGCCAGTACCGTAGCTTCCAGCCAGAAGAGGGTGGGAACCGGGTGCGGCCAGCCAGAAAAACAAAAAGGAAAAAGAAGCGCCGCAAGTCGTGGCTCAAACGGTTGATTGCGGTGCTGCTATTGATCGTCGCACTGGCCGTGGCAGATACGTATTACTTGCTGACGCTGTATACATATGATGATACCAATGCGAGCAGCTTGATAACGCATACACAGGATGGCGTGATGAATATTGCGCTGTTTGGCGTCGATACGCGCGAAGACGGCTCTGTCGAGGGCACGCGCTCGGATGCAATCATGATTATGAGCGTCAACCCATCTAACGGTTCGGTCAAGCTGATTTCTCTCATGCGAGACAGCTATGTGGATGTGCCGGGGTATGGCTCGACCAAGCTATGTCATGCTTACAGTTATGGCGGCGCGCAGCTGGCGATGCAGACCATCAACGAAAATTTTGATATGGACATCACGGAATACATGACCGTAGATTTTGCGCAGATGGCGGCGATCATCGACGCTGTCGGCGGTGTGACGGTTACGTTAACAGATGACGAGGTGGCGGAAACCAACTTGCATCTGCAGAGCTATTGTGAAAGCAATGGCATCGAATATGAGCCGATCGAAGGATCTGGGGAACAGGATTTGAACGGTGTACAAGCAATGACCTATGGGCGTATCCGTAAGGGCAATACCGGCGGGGACTGGCAGCGTACCGAACGTCAGTCGGTTGTGCTCAATCAGGTCTTTTCCAAAGCCACCAGCAACCCGATCCGACTGCTGCGCTTCCTGCATGGCCTGATGCCGAATGTGACCTCGTCCATGAGTAAAGGAGATTTTGTTTATATGGGCCTGCGCACCATCCTGCACGGGATTCCGTCTATGCAGCATATCCGCCTACCGCTGGACGGCGAATGGGAGTATGGTACAGCGAGCGGCATGTCGGTCATCAAGTTCAGCAACGAAAAATTGGCTTCCCACTTGAATGATTATATTTACAAGGATATCGATCCGACGGCGGACGACAATTCGTAAACAACAAAACAGCGCTTGCTTTTTGGTATGCTCCCTCCATGTTTGGCAGTGTTTTTTCACTGTCTCTCATAGAGGGAGCATATCATTTTTGTATCAAGCGCTGTTTTTGTTTGCAATTATCCGGCTGCATGTTCGTCTGGTGTGAAAATAAAATCAATCAGGCCGGTGGTGCTGGAGGCGTTAACCAGCGTGACATTGACACGCATACCCAGGTGATAGTTTTGGCCGGTGTGCTTGCCGAACAGTGTCAGCCGGTCAGGATCGAAGGTAAACCAGTCGTTCTGCATGGTGTCCAGGCGTACCATGCCTTCTATCATGTTATCTAGTTGGACGTATACGCCGAAGCTGGTGATGCTGGAAATATAGCCATCGAAGGTGTGGCCGATAAAGCTGGACATGTATTCTGCCATATACAGCTTTTCGATTTCGCGCTCTGCTTCCGCGGCCGCTTGTTCGCGGGCTGTGGACTGCGCAGATGCTTCTTCGCAAAACGCTTCCAGTTCACGCGAGCTTTGCTCCCCGGCGAGCATGCGGGTTAACATACGGTGCACGACAAGGTCGGGATATCGGCGGATCGGGGAGGTGAAATGCAGATAGTATTTTGCTGCGAGGCCATAGTGCCCCGAGCAGTTCGCGTCATAGCGGGCGCGTGCGAGCGACCGCAGCAAAAGGGACGGAAGCGCTTGCTGTTCCGGATGGCTGGCCGTCTGATCCAGAATGTGCTGGAGCTGGTGCGTATCTGACAAATCCCGTTCCCGCAGGAGGTAGCCAAACAGCCGGGCCTGCGAGGCGAAAATGCGCAGTTTTTCCGGATCGGGATTTTCGTGGACACGGTAAATGGCGGGCATATTGGCGTGGTATAATGCCTCTGCTACCGCTTCGTTGGCAACCAGCATAAATTCCTCAATCAACGATTCTGCGTCGCTGCGGGTGCGTTTTTCCACCCCGGCAGCATTGCCGTCGCGGTCACAGAGGACGACGGCTTCCGGAATATTCAGCTCCAGTGCGCCGCGCCGCAGTCGGCTGGCGTGCAGCTGCTGGGCGAGTGCATTCATCTCGTCCAGAATCGGTGCCAGATCTTGCCGTAGGTTGCGCTCCTGCCAATCGCCCGACAGGATTTTGTTGACCTGGCGATAGGTCAGGCGCGCATACGAGCAGATCACTGAGCGGTGGAAATCGATGGAATACCGCGTGCCATCCTTGCCGACTTCAACGAAGACGGAGAAGGCGAGGCGGTTCACGCCCGGATTCAGCGAACAAATCCCATTGGAAAGCGTGAGCGGCAGCATGGGAATCACTTGATCGGCATAGTAGACTGAAGTGCCGCGGCGATATGCTTCGCGGTCCAGCGGGGAGCCTTCGGTGACGTAATGCGATACGTCGGCAATGTGCACGCCAAGGCGGTAATGCCCGTTGGGAAGCGTTTCCAGCGAGACTGCATCGTCAAAATCCTTGGCAGTGTCGCCGTCGATGGTAAACAGTTTTTGGCTGCGCAGGTCGAGGCGGTCCTGCCAGTCGGATTCCTGCACGAACAGTGGGATTTGTTCCGCTTGTGCCAGCGACTCTGGGGAAAACGGAATCGAGATATCATGCTCATATAAAATGGCCTGGGCAGCTGCATCGCGTGTCAGGCCGGAACCGAAGACTTGTGTGACAGTGCCCTGCGGAAGGTATTTTTCGTTGCCGCGGAACAACACCTTGAGTGCGACGCGGTCACCGGGATGCGCATCGCCAAGGTGCTTTTTGCTGACCACGATTTCTGGAAGCTTGCCGGAATCATCGCGGAACATCGTCATTTTGCCGCGCATGACAATGCAGCCGGTGATATCGTCGCGGGCCTGATTGAGGATGCGGAGTACCTCGCCTTCCTGGCGGTTTGGCGTATCATCTGGCTGTTTGGACTGCCGTTTGCCACGTTTGGGCTGCGGTGATCCTTGGCGTACACGGATCAGTACGCGGTCGCCGTGCCAAGCGTCTTTGCTTTGATGCGGGGGAATGAATACATCTGGCCCGTTGCCGGATTCTGGCCGGACAAATGCATAGCCGCGTCCGGTAGCGCAAAAGGTGCCGGCCAAACAGCCGAACGCTTCCGGCCTGCCGTATCGATTGCTGCGGGCGCGCATCAGAAAGCCCTCATCCACAAGATCAGCAAGTACGCGGACAATTTCACTGTGTTTGGCGTGCAAGCCGTGTTTATCCAACGCGCGGATGATATCGTCCGGCGTGCAGACGCTTTGTGCGGTTTCTATGATGCAATCCCTTAAAACGGTATCTTTGTTTATAGCGTTCATGATGTCACGCCTCCATTCTCAAAAAAAGAAATGATTGTGATAACAATATTATACCAGATTTGACCGGAAGCGCATACAGGGATCGGCGGAAAAACCGCAAAAACTGGTATGAAGTAACAAAAATGATAAAAATCTTTTCCAGTTATTGAAAATGTGGAAAGAGCAGCTATAATATCGTAGTGGGATTGTGTGATGGTATACGCCGTTTTGCAGACTGTGGAATGGTGCCCGATATCTATCCTGGCGGCAGTGAAAAGGAGGGGATTCTCTATGTCGCATCAACTGGCCGGAGCTGCTCCGGCGGGGAGAAAGTTTTATTTGGATGTATTGCGTGCGCTTGCTATTGTTTCCATTTCGATGAACCATGCGGTCAATCGTGCGTATGAAAATTTCGACTACGCGTTTTTTGAATTTCGTTCCATCCCGCTTTGGTCTTCCTGGATCAAAGTGATGGCTATTGTGTTTGGACACATCGGTGTACCGCTGTTTTTGATGATTTCCGGCGCGTTGCTGCTTGGCAAACAGATCGAGACCGGTGAAGATGTCAAGCGGTTTTATCAGCATAACCTGCTTCCATTGCTGCTTACGGCGGAAATATGGTATGTTATCATGTATTTTTTCCTGCTGGTATTTCATACGAACTGGGGAGAGATTACGCTGGGATCTGCGCTCAGCGGGCTGGTTTCCACTGTGCTGTTTATCAATCAGACAACGATGGACAGCATGTGGTATATGCCGATGATCCTATGCCTGTACTTACTTGTGCCATATGCGGCGATGATTGTCAAACGGGTGCCAATGCGGCTGTTTTTATTGCCATGTGTGATTTTATATCTGTCGGAAATGGTTTTTCCGACGATCAACGATGTGTTTCACCTGGAATATATCGACACATCTGTGAGCTTTTCGCTCAAAAGCTCGTACCTGTTTTCCATGTATTTTCTGTACCTGTTTCCTGGCTATTGGGTGAGCAGGGGAGGCCTGAGACGCGTGCGCGGGCGGTATCTTGCCGTGGGTGCAGGCTTGATCTTCCTGCTTTGTTGTGTGTTCCAGTTTTACGCATACAGCCGCCCGGCACAGGTTGTTTTGGATTACGATTTTGTGCTGCTTCCGCCTCTTGCCGCGCTGGTATTTGAGCTGGTACGCCGGTTGGGGAGACATTTGATGCGGTTTCAGCGGCAGATTACCTACATTGCAAAGATTTCGTTCGCCATTTATTTTGTCCACATTTTGATTATGTCCCTGCTCGAATGGTATTTCCCCTACAGGGGCTGGAGCAAACCGTTGGCGATGCTGTTTCTGGAAATGGTATCGGTTTCAGGCAGTGTCATCATCATCCTGCTCGCCTCTGAAATCCCGTTGTGTAAGAAATATTTGTTTATGATGAAAGGATAGCAGGAGCGGCCGCTGCCCGGCAAGGAAGCAACCGTTTTTGCGCACACAAAAACGGCTCCGTTCATTTACGAAGCCGTACATCTACCAAATGACTTTTTACACTCTATTGTAAAATCATCCTTGATTTCATATGGAATACAGAACCCACAGCAGAAAGAAGATCGTTGACAACATCCCGGTAATGGAGAGAAACAATATCTGAATCGATTGCCGCGCACGGTATATTTACAGCTCGTGCGGAATTTGCCGTTGTCAAAACCAATCTGCATCCTCCTGCAAAACCAAAACGAAACGTCAGTGCGATCTCAATTTCATATGCTTCACGACACAAGGGACAATTCTCATTTCTGGGGTACGCCCCATACGCTGCCCGGTTATCTGCCCTGCAAGATGAAAGAAATCTATCTATCCGGAAGGAGGTTCCCCTGCTATGCAGGCATCCAACGGGATATACTGGAACACCGGAATTCGGAATCAATTTCCAATCAAGCGGAAACGTAGGATTTGCGGGATATTATGTTTGGAAAAACACACCGCGGGAGGCTGGCGAAAACAATTTTTTCTTACGCAACCAGTCCGCTGCGAGTCCTGTTATTCCAAAGCTGCTCTTCGACTACCATTGGACTCACCTGCTTTCTGTTACATCATCGTTGGTTTACACTCGGAACGGTAGAGCTTTTACAGCAATTCGCCTGTGCCCATTGGACTCACCACTTCACAATCAATAACTGGACGATGTTTATACTACCTGCATGGTTCTTACAGGTCACCTGCCCATTGGATTCACCACTTTCTACATCAACGGAGGGTGGTCAGACCGGATTGCCCGATCTGTTCTGTCTGCACTTCGATTGCCATCGGACTCACCGCTTTCGAGGGATTGAAAAAACAGCTATCAGGATGTCTGATATGTCTTAGCTATTCTTTACTGTGAAATTATAATACCATGAAAGTGTGTTTTTGTCAATAACATTTTTAACTTTTTTTGAGGAAAAACGTATCAAAAGTCAAAAAAATAAAAGAAATTTTGAATTTTTTTGAAAGAATATTGATTTTGAGAATCCGTTATGCTATACTAAATATGTTAGGGGCTAGCTGTAGTTATACGGAATGTAAAAATAGTGGGTTTTGATTGCTTCTGGTAATTACAGCGAGAGGGAAACAATAGGGGAAATCGACGGCTCGGTATCGGCGGCATGCAAAGCTTCCGCTGTGCGCAGCCGCTTTTTTTATGGCTGTATTGGCATACGGACCAACGGGGGGAGAACGCTTTCGGGGATTGGAAAGGGATTGCCGCCGCCGGGGGATTATAGGCGAATTGTGGTAAACGATTGGCGGAAATTTTAAAAATTTGTTCTCTTTTTTTCTCGCATATACTGCGCGTTTGACGTATAATAAAGGGTAATAAACTGACGGGTTACCGCCCGCGACTCTGAGAATATCGAGGTTGCTTATTTTTATGAATCAATTGAATGTGATTGTGGTGTTTGGCGGCGTTTCCTCCGAGCATGACATTTCGTGCATATCCGCAGCATCCATCTTGCGCAATATGGATGCGCGGAAATACCGGATCTATCCGGTTGGTATCACAAAATCCGGCAGTTGGCTGCTGTTTGATTCCGACGCATATGACAGTGTGGAGGATGGAAGCTGGGAAACCAGCGGGAAGACGGTTCCGGCGGCACTTTCTCCGGACCGCGAGACACATGGTTTGCTTGTCCTGCGCGACAGTGGCGTGGAGGTTATCCGCGCGGATTGTGTGTTCCCGGTTCTGCACGGGATCGGCGGCGAAGACGGTACGTTACAGGGCTTGCTGGAGTTGGCACGCATCCCGTATGTCGGCCCAGGCGTCGCGGCATCCGCGTGCAGCATGGACAAGAGCCTGACAAAGATCATTGTCCAGCAGGAAGGGGTGCGGCAGGCGGCCTTTTATCTGGCACGCCGCTGCGATTTTGCCCAGGATCCGACCGCAGTGTGTATGGCGGCAGAGCAGCAGCTGGGCGCTTACCCCGTGTTTGTCAAGCCGTGCAGCGAAGGCTCTTCTGTCGGTGTGTCCAAGGCGACCGACCGTGCGTCCCTTGCGAAGGGCTTGGAGGAAGCGTTCCGGTACGATGCCAAGGTGCTGGTTGAGGAATTTATCGATGGGCATGAAATCGAAGTTGCCGTAATCGGCAACGACACGCCGTCCGCGTCGGTTGCAGGCGAAATCGCACCGAGCGAGGAATTTTATACCTTTGACGCAAAATATGTGAGTGGCACTTCGGGCCTGTACATCCCGGCGAAGATCAGCGACAGCGCAATGCAGAAGGTGCAGGAGGCGGCTGTGCGCGTCTATCGTGCGCTGGGCTGCAAAGGCTTGTCCCGCGTAGACTTTTTCTGTACCTATGCAGAAGATGAGATCGTGTTTAATGAAATCAACACCCTTCCGGGATTTACCGGCATTAGTATGTATCCGAAGCTTCAGGAATATATGGGGCTTGCGTACCCGGAGCTGGTGGATCGTTTGCTCGCCCTTGCCATGGAGCGGTATGATGGATAATCGGGCAATTGGCGTTTTTGATTCCGGCCTCGGTGGGCTGACGGCAGTGCGCCAGCTGCATCTTGCTATGCCAAACGAAAATATTATTTATTTTGGCGACACCGGACGCGTGCCATACGGCTCCCGCAGCCGCCGCACGGTCTTGAATTATGCCAGGCAGGATGTCGCGTTTCTCAACCAGCATCATATTAAGGCGATCGTCATCGCCTGCGGTACGGTCAGTTCGCAGGTGCTTGGCGATATCAAGGCGGAAAACACGATCCCGATTGTCGGCGTTGTGGAACCGACCTGCTATGCTGCTATGCGTAAGACGAAAAACAACCGGATCGGCATTATCGGCACCAAAGGGACGGTGCGCAGCGGCGCATATGAGGCCAAGCTGCATACGCTCGATCCGTCGGTACACACGATTGCGCGCCCGTGCCCGCTGTTTGTGCCGCTGGTGGAAGCCGGGCGCTTCCAGCCGGATGACCGGGTGACGCAGTTGGTCATTGAGGAATACCTTGCGGAAATCCGCGACTTCGATGTGGACACGCTGATTTTGGGCTGTACGCATTATCCACTGCTCCGTGAGGCCATCCAGGCTTTTATGGGTGATACGGTTACGTTGATCGATTCCGGCGCCGAAGCGGCAAAATATGTGCGCAAGTTCCTGGATCCTGCGCAGCCGGGAAAAGGAAGCACGGAATATTACGTCTCTGACGATCCGGACAGCTTCGACGAGTATGCGGAAATGTTTTTGGGCGAGCCGGCAGGTGTGCGCGCGCAGCTTGTCGAGATCGCATCGTATTGATGGGAAAGGAAATGACCGCTATGGGAGCTGAACAGGGCGCATCTATGAAAAAGGATGTCATTATTACGATTGCCAGCAGGCAGGATTTTGAAGGCTGCGAGCCGGACCGTATTGATTTGATTACGGCGGGCCGCTTGTACCGCCGCAACGGCAAATATTTTGTTTCCTATGAGGAGAGCGAATTAACCGGCATGGAAGGCACGCGCACCACGCTCAAGCTGGAGGAACGCCAGGTTACGATGACGCGTACCGGCACGCATCCGGCACAGATGCTGTTTGCAGAGCACAAAAAGCATGTCGGACTGTATCAGACGGAAATCGGTTCCATGACGGTTTCCACGCACACCTCGCATCTGGTCAACACGATCAACGAAAACGGCGGAAGCCTTGCGATTGATTATACGGTGGAAATTGATTCCAACCTCGCTGGCACGCACCGGTTTGAAATGGCTGTGACCCCGTCGGCAGGCGGCCATTGAACAGGGCGACGGAACCACACGGGCGGGAGCGTTTGTTCCACCCGTTTCAGGCGTTTTGATTGCGCCGCGATAGAGAATACGAAGAAAGGCACGATGATATGAATGTAATCGAACAAGCGAAAAAGCAGGCGGCAGAGGCTGTCCTGCATGCATATCGCGCTGCGGCTGCCGCAGGCGGCCTGCCGGAGGGTGATGTACCGGCGGTTGCTGTAGAAATCCCGAAGGATACGAAAAACGGCGATTATGCATCCTCGTTTGCCATGCAGTGCGCGCGTGCGCTGCACATGGCGCCGCGCAAGATTGCAGAAGCGTTGGTGGCGCACATGGCGCTCGACGGCACGTATTTTGCATCGGTTTCCATTGCAGGACCGGGCTTTTTGAATTTCCGGCTGCATCGGCAGTGGTATGCGGATGCTGTCCAGCTGGTTTTGGATATGGGCAAGGATTATGGCCGCGTCACGGCAGAAAAGCCGGAAAAAATCATGGTGGAATTTGTCTCCGCCAACCCGACCGGCCCAATGCACATGGGCAATGCCCGCGGCGGCGTGCTCGGCGACTGCCTGTCCGAGGTGCTCAGCTGGGCAGGTCACGATGTAACCCGTGAATTTTACATCAACGACGCCGGCAATCAGGTGGACAAATTCGCCCATTCTGTAGAAGGACGGTATATCCAGCAGCTCAAGGGCGAGGACGCCATTGCATTTGATGAAAGCTGGTATCAGGGCGCGGATATCAAAGAGCTGGCTGCTGATCTGGTTCAGATGCACGACGATGCGCTGCTCGATATGGAACCGGAGGAGCGGCGCAAGGTTATTGTGGAATATGGCCTCCCGACCAATATTGCACGCATGCAGCGCGATTTGGAGCGTTATAAGATCCATTATGACGTATGGTTCCGCGAGAGCGGGCTGCACGATTCCGGCTATGTCAAGGAAACCGTCGATATGCTGACCGCAAAGGGCGCGACCTATGAGAAGGAAGGCGCGCTGTGGCTGCGTTCTACCGATTTCGGCTGCGATAAGGATGATGTCCTGCGCCGCGCGAATGGCTTTTATACCTATTTTGCAGCAGATATCGCATACCATAGAAACAAGTTTGAAAAGCGCGGCTTTGATCGTGTCATCAATATCTGGGGCGCAGATCATCATGGACATGTGCTTCGACTCAAGAGCGCGCTGGACGCACTCGGCTTAGACGGCACCAACCGCCTGGAAATCGTCCTGATGCAGCTGGTGCGTATGATGCAGGGCGGCGAGGTTGTGCGCATGTCCAAGCGTACCGGCAAGTCGCTGACGCTGTCCGACCTGCTCGATGAGATCCCAGTGGATGCAGCGCGGTATTTCTTCAACTCCCGTGCTGCTGAGACCCAGATGGAGTTTGACCTTGACCTGGCCGTCAAGCAGGACAGCGACAATCCGCTGTATTATTGCCAGTATGCGCACGCGCGCATTTGCAGCCTGCTGTCCCGCATGGCAGACGAGGGCATTGCTGTGCCGGATACTGCTGACCTGACAGTACTGCACGAGACGGAAGAGCTGGCGTTGGTCAAGCAGATCAGCCTGCTGCCGGAGGAAATTATTTCCGCTGCTGCGGAGCGCGATCCGTCCCGCTTGAACAAATATGCCGTTGCATTGTGCGCACAATTCCACCGATTCTACAATGCGTGCCGCATCAAGGAAGCGCAGCCTGACGTGCGGGATGCGCGCCTGATCCTGTGCCGCGCAGCACGCCAGACGATCTATAATGTATTGACGATGATTGGTGTGGAAGCGCCGGAACATATGTAATACGCCTAGTACGGGCAGAAGGAGAGCTATGGAACCCGTTCCTTTATGTAGTGGGGAAGTCATTTTAACATTGGAAGAGCCGTCGCTGGCGATGTCTGTCAATTGGGACAGATGTCCAGCATCCTCGTTTGTTGTACCGGATGCGATGAGCCTTGCAGCCGTCAGGAGCCATGCGGGCGGCAGACCGGTCGGCATGATGATCCATGCAGATGGCTGGAATCCGGAGGAAGATATCGGCGCGGAATGGCCGTCGGAACGGCTGATTGGCCGGTTCAAAAACATTGTCAGCCGGGCAACGCATGCCAAAGCGGATTTTGTGTACATCCGTATGCGGCAGAATCTGCATGTGCTGCGCGCCGCCGTGCTGGCAGTCACCGACCAGTCGGGGCTTGGCATTTTGGTAGAAATGCCGGTCGATGAGGATGGTCGCACCGGAGACGGCTCGTCGGCGCTCGCCGTGATGGGCATTATGCAGCGCATCGGCGTTGCCGGGATCATTCTCACCGGCGAGCCGGAGGACGTAGACGACGTGATTGAAGAGCTGGCGCCTTATGCCAACATCGCGTTGGGCGTTTCGGCCCAGCCGCACGAGCTTGACAAGATGCAGCATCTGGAGAGCGTGGAATTTTATCATACCAGCGATTGGGAATGTGTGAGACGGATTTGGGAGCGCGCGCCGGAGAGCACCGGGCGCAACGAGCCGGAAGCGGATGAGGATTATATCCTTGCGCCGGTCGGTGCACACACTCATTTTGTGGACGCTACGATTGACATTTCCGATCCAATCGATCTCGAGGATAATTTTGGTGAAAACCTGCTGGAGCTGGAAGACCAGTGGTCCGGCGCGTGGAAGCTGGAAATCAGTACGCCGTATGACGTCCACCTGCTGGCGGAAAACCAGTATATGCTGGAACGTCCGGTTTGTCTGGAGGCGGAAAATCCAGAACTGCTGGAGGAGGCGCTGCGTGTTTTTGATGGCATCGCATTGTATGACGGAACGTGGGAACTGGATGAAGATATGTTTGATTACTTCCGCCAGCATTATGGGTTGGTAGCGTTGTAATCGGGAAATAAGGAAGCGCAGGCGGGGACAATCTGAAACCTGTCTGCGCTTTTTGAGTGAAAAAGGAGCGTTGTTTGTGAATAGCTGGACCGAAGTGACAATCTGGACCTCGACGGCCGGTATTGACGCCGTCACCGGGATGCTGATGGATTTGGGTATTGACGGCTTTGTGATTGAAGATGCGCAGGATTTTGCGGATTTTTTGGAAGATACCGAGCTGTATTGGGATTATGTAGATGAAACGCTGGCCAAGCAGAAACAGCAGGCGGAGACCAATGTCAAGATCTATATCGAAGACAGCCCGGAGGGGGCGGAAATGCTGGCACAGGTCAAGGCCGGGCTGGCAGATATCCGTGCGCGCGATACGGAAGGTGCCTTTGGCCGCTGCATGGCGGAGCTGGCTTCTATCAAGCAGGAGGATTGGGAAAACAACTGGAAACAGTATTTCAAGCCGTTTCGTGTCGGCAAGACATTCCTGATCAAGCCGTCCTGGGAAACCTGTGAGCAGGAAGAAGGCCGCCGTATTCTGGAAATTGATCCGTCTTCCAGCTTTGGCACTGGGACGCATCACACGACACAGCTGTGTATTTGTGAGCTGGAGCGGTTGGTCAAGCCGGGAGATCGCGTGCTGGATATGGGCTGCGGCAGCGGCATTTTGTCTGTGGCGGCGCATATGCTGGGGGCAAAGGACATTGCAGCCGTGGATATTGACCCGAATGCTACGCGTATTGCCGAGGAAAATGCGCAGAAAAATGGTTTCACTCTGCGCACGTACGTGGGTGATGTAACGGGAGATGCGGTATTATCTGAAAAAATTGGGGAAAACTATACTATTATCGTTGCAAATATTGTGGCGGATGTTATCATGGGAATGCGGGATATCCTCAAGCGGAAGCTCAAGGCGGAAGGAATCCTGATTGTTTCCGGTATTCTTGCGACGCGGGCCGATGAGGTACAGCAGTCACTGCTGGAGGCCGGTTTTGTGCTGGATCGCCGCGATCAGTCGGGCGATTGGGTAGCAATGACGCTGCATCAGGCATAACGGGGAAGTGTCATAACATCCGGAAGGGAGGCGCATCCATGCGCAGATGGCTAAAAATTATAGTGGCTGTGCTTGTTGCGGCCGCCCTTGTCCTGGTGATCAAGTGGAAGGCGCCGGATCATGAGGATGTATCCCTGGCCAAAACGAATGTGGAGGCTGCGGACGAGCTGCTCGCTGCGTATGCAGACGGGCGGAATATGTTGCTATTCCACAGCCAGGAGATCGATGAGAAAAAGGTGTACCATTTATTGCAGGCGCAGGAGCCGTATCTTTCCACGCTTTCAGCAACGTCTTATCAAAACGGCAATTTGCGGCTGACCTATGCTGTCATTGACAAAGAGGAACAGGAGTCCGGGATTGCGGCGGCGAAGAAGGCCGGTGCGGAAGCGGCAGCGGAGGAAGAGACGATCGAAGGGAAGCTGAAAGCGATTCATGATGCATTGATCCGCAGCTGTATCTATGAGGAAACCGGAGAACAGCGGGCACAGATGGCAGCCGGGGTGTCGGAGGACGGCGTTGCGGTTTGCGCGGGCTATGCGCGAGCATTCTATGCCATGTGCGAAGGGGCGGGCATCGATGTGTACTATGTCGAAGACGACGATATGACGCATGCGTGGAATGTAATTCGGCTGTATGGGGAGACATATTTCATCGATTGCACATATGACGACCCGGTACCGGATCAGGGACAGCGTGTTGGAGATGCGTTTTTCATGCTGACGGCGGATCAACTGCGTGAAACGCACACGTGGGATGAAGCGCTGTATGAGGAATTCCTTGATAATCGATATCCGGAAAATTTTGCGTATATTCAGCGCATGCAGGATTTGCAGCTGGCGGATCCTTCCCTGCGGGCGGCGGACACCGATACGCCGGCAGAACAGGACGAACTGGACGCGCTCAACGATTTGCTCGGTACGACGATAGCACAATCGGTCACGGATATCGATGAAGATGGTGAGGAAACCATGCTGACCCGCGGCGAGTTGTACCGCCTGGGCTATGAAGCTTTGTGGGATGTGGTAGACGGGGAGCGGCGCATTGAACAGTTGATTGACAGTTATATTGTTCCGCCGATTGTTGCGCGCAAAATGGGCTTTTAGGGTAGGAAAAGCTACAGGAAAAAACATTAAAAAATTTTGAAAAAACTGTTGACAATTGGCGGCGCAGGAGATATAATAATCATCGTCATCTGACGAGAGCAACCAAGCGTTAGGGACAATACAAAATATGGCGGTGTAGCTTAGTTGGCTAGAGCGTCCGGTTCATACCCGGAAGGTCATAGGTTCAAGTCCCATCACCGCTACCATATGGCCCGTTGGTCAAGCGGTTAAGACACCGCCCTTTCACGGCGGTAACACGAGTTCGATTCTCGTACGGGTCACCATATGGAAGTTTAGCTCAGCTGGGAGAGCATCTGCCTTACAAGCAGAGGGTCACAGGTTCGAGCCCTGTAACTTCCACCATGGACTGAAAAGCACTTAGAGAAATCTAGGTGCTTTTCTTTTTTTCTGTTAGAGCATGTCAGTTGGTTTCGATATCTACCAACCGGCAGCAGGGTCACAGGTTCGAGCCCTGTAACTTCCACCATGGACTGAAAAGCACTTAGAG
>JAUNIY010000173.1 GCA_030523305.1 Eubacteriales bacterium | reverse complement strand
AGATTTTAATTCCACCGGTAGAACCGGTGGTTTTTTACGCTAAAGCGGACAAAAAGACCTATGGCAGAATCAAAATTTCTGCCATAGGTCCTGAGTCACTGATTGCACTTGTGATTTCAGTTGCAACGATACTTTCAGAATATCATAATGCATGCAATAACCACAAATACGACGGCCACCACGCCGAGCATGATATATGTCATGCGGTCTTCCTTTTTCTGCTGTTCCGCGCGGCGCTGCTCCGCTTCCTTCTTGCGCTGCTGCTGGCTTTTGTGTACCTTTTTGACTGGTCTTCCCATACTTGATCCTCCATTTGATATACAATCTCATTGCGTGATAAAATCAGGGTATCAGATTTGACTCCAAATGTCAACACAGCGCGGAAATCCACCAGTCGCCAATACCAAAGACTTCAAAAAAGCCCCCTCGCACGAAGGAGCTTTTTTCCTATGCTTTCTGCGCTTTCCGCCGCCGTCTCCATACCAATATGCCGTATACAAGCAAAAAGAACAGGATGCCGCTACCGACGCCTGCAAAATCAATCCAGACATCGGACACCTGCGCACTGCGGTCATTGAACAGCTGTATGGTCTCGTCGATCAGTGCGCACAGCAAACCAAACGATAAGCTATGCAGCACATAATGCCAATTGATATGCATGCGCAGGCGGCACAGGTGGATGGTACAAAAGCCGAGCGCAGCAAACTCGCTGAAATGCGCCAGCTTGCGTACGATATGGTCGGTCAGCACCAGCTGTCCTGGCAGATGATCTAACAGCCCAGACAGCGTCGATAAAACGCCAAGGCTTTGTTGCGCAGACTCCGCCTGATTTTGCACGGAATGCCCGAAAATAAACGCAAGTAGGGCGAGCAGGAACAGGATATTCAGGATAGTCGCAATCTTTCTCCTGGGAATATATCGCATACAACCATCCCTTTCTCTTACGATTGACGTGCCGCCGCATTCTCTTTTGCAAACAAATACGCAGCGATACCGGCGATGACAATGGCGCCTCCCACAACCTGATTGAGCTGCGGCAGCTCCCCAAACAGGAAGATCGCCATAATCGTGGCTCCTACCGGTTCTCCCAGCTTCGCCATAGAAATAAACGCTGCACTGACATATTTCAGCCCCCAGCTGAAAATGCTGTGCCCGAGCAGTGTACAGAACACCGCCATACAAAGGATATAGCCAAAATCCGATATCGCATATCCCGTAAACGTCTGACCCGTCGCAACTGCAGCTGCAAACAGCGTGACCGCCGCAGAAGCATATACCAGAAACGTATAAACCGTTGTGCTCAAATATCGCCGCTGGCTTCTGCCGATCAGCGTATATGCAGAGGAACAGATCGCGCCGAGGATGGCCATGAGATCGCCATACAAGATATTTGATCCGCCGCCGGTGTCCCCCAACGCAATGACGACGCTGCCAACCATGGCCAAGGCAATGCCGATCAGGCCGGCGCGAGGGATTTTCTCATGAAAGAACACAAGCAGCATGGCTGCTACAAACAACACTTCTGTATCCACCAATACCGTGCTAGAAGCAATATGAGTATATTGCACCGATTCCATATAGGCCGTAAAGTGTATACCGAGCACAACGCCGCACAGCAAGCACATCAGCAGATTGCGCCGCTTGATGTGTAGCAGCTCCTTCCGGTGCCCGCGCAGCACAGCCGGGAGCAGAAGCAGCGCCGAAAACAACATCCGGTACATCGCCGTCAGCACGGCAGGCGTCGTGACCATCCGCCCGAAAATGGCAGAGGTGGACATAAACACAACGCCCAAAACAACAATCCATTTTACTGTTTTCGTATTCATAGCGTATCACCCAAAAGCGATTTGCTTCCGCGCGGCATCGGCTTGTATCACCAAACGCTTATCCGCGCAGCTCAATATATTCGTCATAGGTGCACTGCTTATCCCAGACGCCGGTATCGTTCAGCTCAATGATACGGTTTGCAATCGTTTGCGTAAACTCGTGGTCATGCGATGCAAACAGGACGTTGCCCTTGAAATCAATTAAGCCATTGTTGACTGCTGTGATGGATTCCAAATCCAAATGGTTGGTCGGCTGGTCAACCACCAGGACATTGGAGCCGAACAGCATCATGCGCGCCAGCATACAACGCACCTTTTCGCCGCCCGACAGCACGTTGACCGGCTTGTACACATCGTTGCCGGAAAACAGCATCTTGCCGAGGAACGAGCGCAGCGTGGTTTCCAGCGTATCTGTACGCGAATACGGCGCAAGCCAGTCTAGCATATTTTCCGTATGTCCGTTGAAAAATGCCGAATTGTCCTTCGGGAAATACGACTGGCTGGTAGAAACGCCCCATTTGAACGTACCTTCATCCGGCTCCATCTCGCCCATCAGGATCTGGAACAGCGCGGTTGCGGCCTGCTCCGTCTTACCGACAAACGCAATCTTATCGCCGCGCGCCACGCGGAACGACACGTTGTTGAGCACCTTTTCCCCGTCAATCGTCTTGGAAATGCCCTTGACCTCCAAAATATCCTTGCCCGGTTCGCGATCCATCTGGAAGCCCACAAACGGATACCGGCGCGACGATGCCGGCAGCTCATCCACCGTTAGCTTGTCAATCAGCTTTTTGCGGCTGGTCGCCTGCTTGGACTTGGATTTATTCGCAGAGAACCGACGGATAAATTCCTGTAATTCACGGATCTTTTCATCCGCCTTCTTCTTCTGGTCATTCAGCATGCGCTGCACCAGCTGGGACGACTGATACCAGAAATCATAGTTGCCAACATACAGGCGTACCTTACCGTAATCAATATCGACAATATGGGTACACACGTTGTTCAGGAAGTGGCGGTCATGCGATACGACGATGACCGTGCCCTCGTATTCCGCCAAAAAATCCTCCAGCCAGCTGATGGAATGGATATCCAAGTGGTTGGTCGGCTCGTCCAACAGCATAATATCCGGCTTGCCAAACAAGGCTTGTGCCAGCAAGATCTTGACCTTCTCCGCATCGGTGCGGTATTTCATGCCGCTGTACAGGATGTCGTCCGCTTTCAGCCCCAAGCCCTGCAGCAGGCGGCCGGCTTCGGTATCTGCATTCCAACCGTCCAGCTCGGCAAATTCTGCTTCCAGCTCAGCGGCGCGGTTGCCGTCCTCCTCCGTAAATGGATCCTTGGCATACAGCGCATCCTTTTCCTGCATGATCTCATACAGCCGCGGATTGCCCTGGATGATGGTATCCAGCACAGTAAATGAGTCAAACGCAAAGTGATCCTGCCGCAGCACAGACATTCGCAGCTTGGGATCCATCTCAACCGTACCGGTAGACGGCTCCAAATCGCCGGACAACATGCGCAGGAATGTGGACTTGCCGGCGCCATTCGCACCGATGACACCATAGCAGTTCCCTTCGGTAAATTTCAGATTCACATCGGAAAACAGGTTTTCCCCGTCAAAGTTGATGCTCAGATGATTGACAGTAAGCATATCAGACCTCCAGTCGTTAAAAGATCAAATCCACCAAGATACCCGCCACGACAGCGGCCACATACGTACAGCCGATGATTTGCCATGCCGCTTTGCGGTCCTTCGACTGCTGCAATAGCAGGACAAATCCAAATCCTGCCCCGGCGGACAGCCCGGCAATCGCACTGCCCAGGCTGATGGTTCCCGCCGTCAGCAGCTCAACGAGCAAAACCGATACGGCGCATCCCGGAATTAGGCCGATCAGCGCACACAGCACCGGTTGGAAAATCGAACCGCCGAGCAAAATCGATGCCAGTGTGTCCTCACTGATCAAATAAATGACTGTGTTGAGGATCAGCATGGTAGCGACAAGGAAGACCGTGGTGTTGACCGTGCGGCTGAGCGCCGCGCCGACCAGCGTCCGGCTGTTGCAGCAGGAACAGCCCGCGTTGACCTCTTCCATATCCATTTCATCATCTGGCCATTGATCCGGATCCCAGCGCTTACGGAACCACAGAAAATAAAACACGTATCCCGCCACAATGGCAATCACAATTTTGACAACGAGCAAAAATACGACTGTCTGCCATCCGGCTCCCCCTGCCAGCAACACCGGGATCGCTTCGTCCGACGTTGACAGATACACGGCAATCAGCGTCGCGGGCGCAAGGAATCCGCGGCTATATAACACGGAACACCCCATGGAAAATCCACACTGCGGGATCGCACCAATCAGCGCGCCGATAATCGGGCCCACCGGCTCAGCGCTGGTAACAATCCGCGTAACGGAATCCATGCGGGTTTCCATCCAACTAATCACAAGATATACAAGGAACAGGATCGGGATCGTCTTGACGATATCTGTAATACTTTCCGCCCATACCTCCAGCATAACGGCTCACTCCTTCCAATGGGGTAATGACAGTTTGTACGAGCCAGTATACCATACTTCCAAACAAAAAAACAGGTGCAGGATTCATAAGAAATGACCGGATTTCGCCCGGTTTCTTCTCTCATTTTTAAGAAATCCTATGAATTTTCTGATTCCCTCCACAAGCTCTTGCGTATTGTCGGAATCTGTGCTAGAATAAGTAGCACGCTACAAAGTAGCATGCTACTTATGTATCAAACAACGCTTCCAGCATGCACCACATTCCGCCGTTAACATCGCAGGACGCAGTGCGGCATTTGCGTTGTCATCCGTCCGCGATGGTATGTTCCGCAGGAGGCTTATGATGGATCAATATGCCGGACATTATATAAAACAAATCGCAAACCGTCTTGAGGCAGGTTGGAACGCCGCGCTCAAAAACCTGGACGTGACC
>JAUNIY010000172.1 GCA_030523305.1 Eubacteriales bacterium | reverse complement strand
CGCGGGTTCGGCGTCGCTTTTACAGCAAAATATTCTTTAAAGCCTTTGTTCCACGAAAATGCCTGATTCAATCTGCGCGCATTTTCGCGAATCCCTTTTTCATCATACAGATGGATTGGCGTCGGATAGTCCTTTACAATTGCTTCAGCCTGTTCTTTGGTTATAAATGGTTTTTTTTCACTCATGTATCAATCATCCTTTTCTATATCTATCCCAAGGCATATTCAGAAAACAGAGAAATCACCCAAACCGATTTGGAAGAAAAAATTTCAAAGCAGAAACTTCGACTTTTCACATAGTACCAGAGATAAATTTATTTTTCTTCATGAATGTGCTCCAAAATCAATGCGAGCACATCGTCTTTGCCTGTCCCCTTTTCCGCAGAAAACGGAATGACCGGTACGCGCTCCGGCAGATGCAGCTGGGTACGGATCACCTGTAAATTGCCTTCTAACTGGCTTTTCTTGATTTTATCCAGCTTGTTCGCAATCACAGCAAACGGCATGCCGGTCTGTAAAAACCAATCCGCCATGGTAACGTCGTCCGCTGTCGGCTTATGTCGGATATCCACAATCTGGAATCCCAGCGTCAACGTATCCTCCCGTGCAAAATACTCCTCCATCAATCTTCCCCATCGCTCACGTTCCCGTTTGGAAACCTTCGCGTAGCCGTAACCAGGCAGATCGACAAAGTAAACCTTATCGTCAATATTAAAAAAATTGATATGGATGGTTTTGCCCGGCGCATTCCCCACCCGCGCAAAATTCTTGCGGTTCAAAATGCGATTGATCGTAGAAGATTTTCCTACATTGGATTTACCGGCAAATGCGATCTGCGGCAGCGTATCCTTAGGGAAATCTTCGGTTTTCACCGCAGAACGCACAAACTCTGCTTTATGTAAATTCAGCATAGCTCTCCTCGTCTTGTCGTAACTTCAGCGCCCGGAACGACCGTATTGGGCAATATCGCCTGATTTGCGGCCTGCGCAGCATCCTGCTGCGGAAAACACAGCGCTGTGTCCAACACGGTTTTCATCGTCTCAGCTGTGACAAACTCCACATGCTCGCGTACAACGGGATCAATGTCTTGCAAATCCGGCTCATTTTCGGCCGGTACAATAACCACCTTGATACCAGCCCGATAAGCCGCCATAGTTTTTTCCTTCAATCCTCCAATTGGCATGACGCGCCCGCGCAATGTCACCTCGCCGGTCATCGCCACATCATGGCGTACTGGCACGCCAGACAACGCAGAAGCAATCGCCGTCGTCATCGTAACGCCGGCAGATGGGCCATCCTTCGGTATAGCAGCTTCGGGAAAATGGATATGGATATCATTTTCTTTGTAGAACATCGCGTCGATGCCCAATTCTTTCGCGGACGCACGGATACAGGTAACCGCGGCTTTTGCAGATTCTTGCATGACCTTACCCAGATTGCCGGTGATTTCCAGCTTCCCGGTGCCTGGTACCACGTTAACCTCCACCTGTAAAATTTCTCCGCCGACAGATGTCCACGCAAGGCCGTTGACCACACCAATTTCATCCTTCTTGGTGACGTTATCCCGTTTATAACGCGGCGTACCGAGGAACTTTTCCATATTGGAACAATTGACAACCACACGTTTTCTCGTCTTCTTACCCAAACTCTGCTGGTCCTCGGCAATGATTTTTGCCGCTTTCCGGCAGATTGTTGCAAGCTGCTGTTCCAGGCGGCGGACACCGGCCTCTCTTGTGTATGCATCAATCAAATAGATAATCGCCTCACGGTTGAGCGAAAGGTTAGATTTTTTCAGGCCATGCTTTTCCAGTTGTTTGGGCAAAAGATGGCGCATAGCAATTTCCGCCTTTTCCTGCTCCGTATAACTGGTCAGCTCAATGATCTCCATGCGATCCAACAGCGGCCGCGGGATGGTATCCAATGAATTGGCTGTTGTGATAAACAAGACATCGGACAAATCGAACGGAAGCTCAATATAATGGTCGCGGAATGTATTGTTCTGCTCGATGTCCAGCACTTCAAGCAAGGCAGAAGCAGGATCGCCGCGGGAGTCCATGCCCATCTTATCAATTTCATCCATCAGGATCAAAGCATTTTTGCTGCCTGCCTGTGCCAATGCGTTCATAATCCGTCCTGGCATAGCGCCGATATATGTTTTTCGATGTCCGCGGATATCTGCCTCGTCGCGCACGCCGCCAAGCGACATGCGCGCATACTTCCGTCCCATTGCCTCAGCAATCGAACGGGCAATGGAGGTTTTGCCGATACCTGGAGGCCCCACCAAACAAAGCACCTGGCCCTTGAGCTGCGGGGCGAGCGATTTCACGGCCAAAAATTCCATGATCCTGTCTTTGACCTTTTCCATGCCATAGTGATCACGGTCCAGGATCTTTCGCGCTGTTTTCAGATGCAGCTGCTCCTTTGTAACGGTATTCCATGGCAGTTCCAAACAGGTATCCAAATAAGCCCGTACAACGCCACTCTCAGCAGACATCGACTGCATCTTTTCCAGCCTGCCCGCTTCTTTCAGCAGTTTTTCTTCCGCCTCTTCGTCCAGCTTCAGCGCGCGGATTTTTTCACGGTACTCTTCCGCTTCATCCTCCGTGTCCTGCTCTCCCAATTCATCGTGAATCACTTTCAGCTGTTCACGCAGGTAATATTCCTTTTGGTTTTTATCCACCTGCTCCTTGAGCTTTTCCTGGATCCCGGTTTCAATGCGCAGGATCTCAGTTTCATTGCCCAGGACACGGATGACCTGTTCCATACGGCGCACATCATGCAGCTGCTCCAAAAGATCCTGCTTGATTTCAAACGCAAGCGGTGTATTTTGTGCAACATAATCCGAGAGATATCCCGGCTCTCCACCATCCAGCACGGACATCACAACATCATGTGTAATATGCGCCGAAAGAGACGCATATTCTTCAAACTGGTCCTGCAATGTGCGCACAAGCGCTTCTTTGCGCTTTTGTGAGCTTCGGCCCGGATCTGTTTCAACCAGGAACACCCTTGCCATCATGCAATCCTCTTGCATGAAAAATTCTTCCACACCGGCACGATAGCTTCCTTCCACCAACACACGAATATTATCGCCCGGCAGGCGCAAAATTTGCTTCACCGTACAAACCGTGCCAAGCGTATACAAATCCTCGTCTGTCGGTGAATCTGTGCAGATATCGCGCTGTGCAGTTAAAAATAACCGTTGGTTTTCCTTCATGGAGCGCTCCAGCGCCTTCATGGAAATCAACCGGCCGACATCAAAATGGATCAGCATTTCGGGAAAAGCAACCAGACCGCGTAGCGGAAGTACAGGCAGCGTTTCCAATTCAAAACCGAATTCGTTGTCTAATTCGTTGATCTGGGACAAATATGGGACCTCCTCCCGATCGCACGGCAGCCTCGTCTCCGCCGCACCAAACTGTATCATGTAATTCTATCATTCTTCAAAATTGCACAAAAACAGTGCAGATCATTCATACTTTATAAAATTATATAGTATTTGTTGTATCATTTCAAGTCTGTTTGAAACGAGATATATGGATAAAGTACATAATTTTTCCCTGGATTTTGCAGTTTGAATTGACAACCTGCCGGAAGCATCTCAACAGCCTGGAAAGCAAAAACATTGGCGGAGATCACGCTGCCGCGCAATCCATCATTTGAAAATAAAAATTTCCTCTATTGGCACCTCAACTGCCTTTGAAATATTTGCCGCTCAATCGTTCAAATACTTTTTCAAATACTGCCCTGTATAGGATTCTGCGCACTGTGCAACCTCTTCCGGCGTGCCCGTACAAACAATCCGTCCGCCTCCATCGCCGCCTTCCGGGCCCAAATCAATGATATGATCCGCAATCTTGATGACATCCAGATTATGCTCAATGACAACCACCGAATTTCCGGCGTCTACAAGCTTTTGCAGCACATCGACCAGACGGTGCACATCGGCAACATGCAGGCCGGTTGTCGGCTCATCCAGGATATACATTGTCTTGCCGGTGGAGCGTTTGGAAAGCTCGGTTGCCAGCTTGACGCGTTGGCTTTCGCCGCCGGAAAGCGTCGTGGAAGCCTGCCCCAACGACACATATCCCAGTCCAACCTCTTGCAGGGTCAACAGCCGCCGGTAAATTTTCGGGACATTTTCAAAAAATTCGACCGCTTCATCCACTGTCATATCCAGTACATCCGCGATGTTCTTTCCTTTATACCGCACCTCTAGCGTCTCTTTGTTATAGCGTTTGCCTTTGCAGACCTCGCACGGCACATACAGATCCGGCAGAAAATGCATTTCGATTTTAAGCAATCCGTCGCCGGTGCACGCCTCACAGCGTCCGCCCTTGACGTTAAAGGAAAACCGTCCCGGCCCATATGCGCGCATTTTTGCATCCTGCGTCTGCGCAAACAGCGAACGGATGTCATTGAACAGCCCCGTATACGTCGCCGGATTGGAGCGCGGCGTGCGGCCAATCGGCGCCTGATCGATCTGGATCACTTTGTCCAGATGTTCTAGCCCAATCACTTCGCCAAACGGACCCGGCTTACACTTGGCACGGTTCAATTCAGACGCAAGCTTTTTATACAAAATCTCATTGACAAACGACGACTTTCCGCTCCCCGATACGCCGGTAATACAGGTCAAAGTACCGAGTGGGATGGTAAAGGTCTGGTTCTGTAGATTGTTTACCGCGCAATCGGTGAAGGTAATCTGTTTCCCGCATCCTTTCCTACGCACATCAGGGACATCAATTTTGCGTTTTCGGCTCAAATATTGCCCCGTAATAGAATTCTC
>JAUNIY010000171.1 GCA_030523305.1 Eubacteriales bacterium | reverse complement strand
GTAGCAAAGAAACAGGTTGAGAACCTCTGTATAACGCACCAATTCATCGGAGAATCGGTCTTTTTCTTTAATATCAGTACAGGTTCTCCTTTCAATGTTTCCATGATAATGTGACAGTCATAGGCAGCATTAGATAAATCGGACGGTATTAATAACATACTGCACCTCCTTTTCTCTTTGGGGGATATTCGGATGATAAATTGCCCATTTTAATCAGCCTCCTTTAATCCAGTGTCGGCACACCCTCATGCTCAAGCAGAATCCTGCCTCGCAATCGGGCGACATCCTTTCATACCTGCATTAACTACACCTTACCTACATCAAACCTACACCACACTTTTCTGCTATTCTGCGTGGTTTCAGCGTTTTTGGTGTAGCTGGTGTAGTTTTTCCTGAAATCTCTTTTCCTAAAATAAACCTTGTACTTTGTACTTATGCCAGATACAAGGTTCAAAGTTTTTTTCAGAATCTAAGAAGTTGCCAGAACCTACACCAATTACACCAAAGAGCAGAATTGTGGCTAAAATACGAGATTTTACAAGGTGTAGTTATGGTGTAGGTAGGGTGTAGTTGGTGTAGGCTTTCACCACAGAATTTCATCAAACCCATAGATTCTGCAATACTGCTGTTTGGTATCTACAGAAAGTGTATAGTTTCGGTATATGACTCCTGCTTTGGAACGGACAGTCAGATTTGAATAAGACATATTTAAATACTCGGAAATGATGTTTCTGAACTCCTTTGCTGATTTGGCATAGCCGCTGTTGTTATCCTGACACCATGCCTTGTAGACATCATAGATTTTACCGACTGTGGCTTTATCAGAAATCTTGTTTCTCTGCACCATGCACTCATTCCAGAAACTGACGACTGTATTATTATCACTCATATACTGCTCCCTTGCAATGGTTACAGACTTTGGCTCGAAGAAACGGTAACCATTACGAATAACGTTTTGAATTGCCAGAACTGCTTTGCGGACAATTCCCTCACGCTCTGCATACAACTTATCCAATAATTGTTTATCCTGTTTTTCTTGAGGTATTATATTATTACATTCCACCACCATAATTCTGTCATATACCCATTTACCATCATCACCGCCGAACTTTGGCAGACGATTCATACAGAACCATAGCAAACCATCATAGGTAAATTCAAATGCCTGCTGTCCCTTGAATTCTGCAAACAGACTGTCACCTCCAGTTATTTTCTTGAATGTTTTCAGTTCATCTACAGAGAGAAAACTCATATCGGAACTGCCTGCAAGTCTTGTTCCATAAATCGCACCCGTACCAAAACGGGCTTCGATTTCTTTGAGGTCAATACCGATAAAGTTCCCTTTGCCAATCAGACGCTCTGTTAAAGATTTCAGTACGGATTTACCTGTATCACCTGCACCGACAAGAAACAGGGATTTCTTCATTCTGTAGCCCTTAATATTGGAGAGAACCACGCCCATAAATTCCAGTAAAAGCTGCTGTACATCACGGTCACCGTTTGTCAGCGTATGAAGATAGCGGTCGAAATTCGGTGTGGGAATCAACTCCTCTGTATAGTTGCAGGGAATCTGAATGGTTGTCAGAACATCGGGTGTATGTGGAATCAAATGAGCATCTGTGGCAGTCACAACAAGTAAACCATTCTGAAAATTGATGATGTCCTCACGGGCATTCAATGCGGATTCAGATATATAGTCGAGGTCTGTTGTCAGAATTGCGTATGTTTCATGTACTGCCCCCATACTGACAACATCTTCATCGTATTTTGCAATGATATTTTTTATCACGGCTTTGAACATATCAGGAGCGTAATACACATAAACGCCATGCTCATAGACATATACACGCACACTCTCTTTGCCATTGTCACGAACGAGAATATATTTCACTCTTGTTTTTACTGCCTTTGCAAGCTTTGTCGCAGAGATACGAGGAATACCCTTTTCGCTATAGGATATCCAATCAGGGTGTGGCATGACACTTTTATGAAATTGTTCTCCACAAGCTTCTATTGCTCTTTGTATCGTCATTTCACGATAATCAGCTCTGTCCCATTTCTGACGATACAGAGCAGACTGACGGAATAGCGTATCAATCATTTCAGGATGATTTCCTGCACGAAAAGCAAGCATCGTGCAGAGAGCAAGGTCAGCTTCTGACTGGCTGCCGTAATCGCTGAAATCTCCTTTATCAAATAGCTTGATAAACTTTGCACCATTCTTCTGTTTACGGAGATTACAGATGATATCAAAAGTTTCTCTGTCACCGTCACGCTTGGCACTGTAATTTCTCGGTTGACTTCTTCGCATATCTTTATCAAGTGTTGTCAGTACAGCTTCGGTGCAATCACAAAGTGGGACATCATGCACGGCATTGCCTGTAAATGTTGCAAAACGGTTTGTCAGACCACCGAAATACAATTCAATCCCATTGTTCGGATTCTTCATATAGAATTGTCTGTCAAGCTTCTGCTTACCGTCCTTATCCCGAAAAATGGGCAGTCTTTTCATATCAGCAATACCATAGATATGTAATCCGTTTCCGCTCGGAGAAATCTCTGCATAGGAACTGAAGCGTTTCAGCATCATCTGTACGAATGGATTTGTCAGTTCCTGATGGTCGACATCAAGGAAGAAATACCCCGCCGGAATCACAAAGCCAATGCCATCAGCTTTCATGTTTTGCTTTGCCAATATGGCTTCATCATATGTTACCCATGTTTTTTGATACTCGCTGTTTGTACCTGTCGCACCGCCTCCGGCTGCAACAGGTTTTTTTGTTTTCTTCCCCTTCACTTCAATATAATTCCAACAAAGCCAGATCTTCATTTGTTTCAACTTGAGCAAAATACACCCCTCCTTTCATCTTGAACAATATGATTAATTCCAAAAATCGTTCTCTTCCTGCTTTGCCACATTCGCCTCTAATGCCTGCAATTCCTCACACAGCTTATCATAATTGATAAGTGCTTTTTTACCAATGAAAATTGCCGGTAATTTTCCTGCTTTCAGCATTATTCGGAGAGCGTGTTCAGACATCAGCCCTGTTCCGGCAATTTCACGGATAGTCATCATTGTCGGTTGTTTCTGCATTTCTTTCATTGTAAAATTCCTCCGTTTCATCTTGACAAGTTTCGTTTCATCTGATATAATAATTGTATCACAAGCAAAACAGAATGTCAATGAAAGCGAAATTTATTTA
Source organism: Eubacteriales bacterium (assembly GCA_030523305.1). Lineage (GTDB taxonomy): Bacteria > Bacillota > Clostridia > Oscillospirales > Butyricicoccaceae > Butyricicoccus_A. The sequence goes on along the minus strand of JAUNIY010000171.1, from coordinate 1,628 downwards.
GAAAAGTTCAAGCAAATCGAAAATCAAAGGAGAAAATCATATGGCTGAACAAGTAACCGGATATGAGGGAACATTCCCAACGATATTGAGAGAACTGCTCGAATGTCATCCAAAAACAGGCGAGAAAACCACACTCAAGGCTTTAGGCGAATATGTTGGCATCCGTCAGCAAACCATCAGTCTGTATAAAAATGGAACAACACAACCGACACCGGAGAACCTGATCCGAATTGCAGAGTATTTTCATGTATCTGTTGACTATCTGCTCACAGGTATCAGCTCGGAAAATAAGGCTCTGCATGAGGAATTGGGCTTATCAGAGAGTGCAATCACGCTCATGAAATATGCAAAAAATACAGAGGGCTTTGAAAGTACCGCACCACTGATCAAACTTTTGGATTCACTGCTTAGTGACAAGGATTTCTACGCATTTTTGGAGGAACTGGAGTTCAAATCCACACAGGTCAGAAATGTGTTAAATGGGAAATTCGATAAAAGTAAAGTGGGCAATTTTAATATAGAAGGATATTTCATCTGGGATTTGCAGAAGTTTGTGGAAGAATTTATTCTGAAACAGTTGCAGAAGCATGGCTTACAAATTGAGGACAGTACTGTTTCCGAAGAATAATCTGCACAAATTTCTCAGCAATATTTCTACCGGATAATCCGCAATATTACTTGACTTTCAGCCGATTCAGAGCGAATATAGAGTAAGGCAACATCTGAAAGGAGGCTACAAAATGCCAAGTATTAAGAAACGAGGAAAATCTTTTCGTATCATGGTGTCAATGGGCTATGATATGGCGGGGAAACAGATACGCAAGACCACCACATTTACACCGCCTGACGGAGTAACAGAGGGTAAGGCAGAAAAACTGGCGAGAGCATATGCCTATGAATTTGAGCAGCGATGCAGGGGCATGACGAATCTTGATGAGAATATTCGCTTTCATGAGTTATTTGACTGGTACTACGATCAGATTGCACCTCATAAGCTGAAAGAATATACACTGGAATCCAGCCGTTATATTCTCGAAACTTATGTGTTGCCCTATATCGGCAACATGAAGCTAAAGGATATCAATACTGCAAGAATTGATGCACTGTTTAATGAACTGCACCGTCATGGCAGCAAACGTGAGATGTACATTTTAAAGGATACTTCACTGCTTGCGTATGGTTGCCGCAGACCGCTTTCCCGAAAATCAGGAGTAAATATGAACACGCTACGTGATATGGCAAACGGTAAGGCTGTGATGCGTTCCACAGCAGAAAAAGTTTCAAAGGCTTGTGGCAAGACGTTGAAACAGGCGTTCACGCTTGCGGAAAGTAGTGGCAGTCTGGAGGACGGCACAATTGCAAGGGTACGCACTGCACTTTCTCCGATTTTCTCAACTGCTGTCAAAAAAGAATTGTTGCTGAAAAATCCCGTTATGAATGCCACCACACCAAAGGATACAGATACAAAGGAACGAGCATATCTGGATGCAGAACAATGCAAAGAACTTCTGACTATCATCAATGAATTCAGTAATCCACAGCTTACACGGCTTATCAGAGTGCTGCTGTTCACAGGAATGCGAGTAGGTGAAATCACAGGACTGCACTGGGCAGATGTGGATTTTGAA
>JAUNIY010000170.1 GCA_030523305.1 Eubacteriales bacterium | reverse complement strand
CACGGATCAGCGATACCATTTCTTCATAATAGCCGTGCTGGAATGCCTTGTCCAATGGCACATCGTACTCATCAATCAACAGGATTACTTTTTGACCATAATGCTGATAAAGCAAAGAGGAAAGCATCTTCAGACTTTCCAACACATCATCCTTTGTTTCCTCTTCTTTCAGAAGACGTTCAAACGGACGCTTATCATCATCCGTAATTTTATCGCTCTTTGTCAAAAACTTCAGCCTTAATACCTCTGCCCGGATGATTCTGCGCAAAGCCCCATATGCCTCTTCAAAATTCAGTCCGTCTACACCTTTCAGCGATATGAAAATCATAGGGAATTTTCCCATATATTCTTCACACAGCGTTGTTTCCCGTGAGATTGCCAGACCGTCAAACAGCGTTTTATCCGTGCCGATCTCAAAAAAGCACTTCAGCATGCTCATATTCAGCGTTTTGCCAAACCGGCGCGGGCGGGTAAACAAATTGACTTCGCCCCAATTGTTCAGCAAATCGCGGATCAGACCAGTTTTGTCGATATAATAGAAATTTTCCTTACGAAGTTTCTCAAAATCATCAATGCCAACAGGCAATTTTTGTCTGTGCATACGGATCATCCTCTTTTCTCGGCTGTACCATTCCAGTTCTATTCTATCTCATAGGCTGATGAATGGCAAGCCGATCTCAGAGACTTTTTTCGCTGTGATATGCACTATGTTCTGTCGTTTTGCGAATGATTTACGCCATCCCAATCAGCTTCCCATGCAGCACACCAATGCTCCATTGATGCTGTCATAGGAATAGATACCTTATCGTTAACACCCGGAACCTTCACAAAAAACAGTCGGCATCCCGCCTGACACTTTTGCAGATAGGGCGTATTATTGCGTAATACGTAAAAATCTCCTGCGCGGAAATGATACTCTACATTTTGACTCAAATCAACATATCTTGTTTCCCCGCAGAGAATATAGCAATATTCATTGGTCATCGTATGATAATGCGGCTTTTCCCATTTGTAGTATGGGTACCCACTGATGCCACATTCAACTTCTGTATCCCGCAGAAATTTGAGCTGCTGCGGCAATTTTAAATTGCCAGTCAGATATTGTCTCGTGCTGTGTTCCATCGCAGCTTCAATTTCAGATGCAGCAATGGTTTCAATGTGCCCCGCAAATTTTGGACCATTGTCCCCTATGAGCAGCGTCTCGAGTGCCCATGCAACGCCATCTTCATAATTTGTCGGTGCAATGTAGTTTGCTTTTGCTTTCAACTGCGGAAAGGCATTTCCCATCGCCACACAAGTCGCTGCTTCATCAAACATGCCGATATCGTTTTCGCTGTCACCAATCACCATAACCTCTTCTGGTGACAGCCCAAGCGCGCGGCACACCGCATGCACTGCACGCTTTTTGTCTGCTCCTTCTGGCAGGATTTCCACATAATTCTCACTACTTGCCAATGTCTGTACGCCTTTCATGCTATCCAATACGCGACGAAGCGGCATAATGTTTTCCACATCTGCTTTACTGAAAAACAGCTTATTGATATGTACATTTTTCTCTTTTAAATATGCAGGCAGGTCGTCAACCTCTTGCATCGTGTTGAGAAAAAACCGGATTTTATCCTCTGTCATGCCGCAGTTATAAATCAACGGTTTTACATCGCTCTGGCAATATGCGCGATCTCCAATATAAACTTCAAAAAACACGCGCTGCTCCAATAGATAGGAGATAATCTGTTCCGACGCCTTATTTTGCATATATGCTTCATACAGCAGCTTATGTGAGCGATAATCTTCATAAACCGCCAGTCCATTCATGGCAATCATATAACTGTCCGCCTCTGTTGCGCGTACAGCAAAATCCGCCTCATATGCCGGTCTTCCAGTGGTAATAATCGGAAGAATGCCTTTTTCCTTGATCCTTTTGATTGCCTGAATATTTCTTGGAGAAATCGTGTCTACACGTTGCAGTAACGTACCATCCAAATCAATAAATACTGCTTTGATTCCTTCCTTCCGTTTCATTGATAGCCTCCTATCTTCACGCATAAAAACCGCTATGATTGATACATCAATTGAAAAAATACAGTAACAATTATCGGAGCGACAGCTTTCCTTGTCTGCCGCTCCGATACCATTTGAACAGAGAGAATCCAGTTTGTTATATTGGCTATAATTTGAAATTACAGGACATATCTGCCATACATGGCATCCTGTTCCTTACGCAGCTGATAAATCAGCGTTGTTTTATCCAGATCAATCATATCGTACGTAATCAAAGTTCCCTTCGCAACATCCTGCTTCATGACAGCCTTGTTTGTAACCAGACCGAACGGAACATATCCCTTTTCATTGGCTTCCTCCGCAGAGCAAATCGAACCGTGTGTGGTGTAACCGCCGATGCCATCAATGATCTGACCTGCCTTCAGGTCAATCTTTGCGCGGGTAATGCATTCAGCAACCAATCCATCCTTCGCAACACAGGTCACTTCGCCGTCGATCACTGCCTTAGCAACCGTCAGCGGGGTTTCCAGATTGCACAGGTGATACGGGCGGTACAGCGTCCACAGCGGACCAGGTCCCATCGAATGATAGCTCATCTGATACGCGATCTCTGCGTTGGTCGTAGATACCGTTACGAATACGCCCGGTGCAATGCCATTGACATACTCTACAACGCCATGCTTGTTCAGGATACCACCGTCTTCTTTTGTCTTGAACAGTTCGTTCAACTGCTTCACGCCTTCTGTACCTGGTGCAGTCTTCGGTCCATGTCCACCGATTACATCCGGAACCAGACCGGTATAGTTGCACATTGCAGTCATTTCTACCATGGTCTTGGTGCCGTCCTTGAATGCACACAGCATCTTCGGGCTCATCTTGCGGCGCGTCGCTTCTTCCAGAACAGTATCTGGGTTGCAATCATAGTCGATCTTATTGTTCTTACCCTTACCCATAACTTCAACCGTCATACCCATGGCAGTTGCAAAGTCATACAGTTCCATAACTGCGCCCGGCTCGTCGCCTGCGGAACCAGTGTAAATAACACCGTTGTCCTGTGCCAGCTTTTTAAGATATGGTCCAATGACGACGTCAGTCTCTACATTCAGCATAACAACGTGCTTTTTGTTCTTCAGTGCATCAGTAGCAACCTTCGCGCCTACATCCGGTACACCGGTGGCGTCGATGGCACACTCAACCAACTCCGCCTGAGAAATAAAGTCCGCATTCTCACAAGCGACATACTTGCCAGCAGCAATGCCCGCATTTGCTTCTTCAATCGTCTTCGCTACTACGATTTCTTCATCGGTAACGCCTGCATATTTGAATGCGTTTACCGCATTCTCAATCTTAATGTCGGACACAATAGCCGGTGTGATGCCCTTCATCAGTACCATCTGCGTTACCATGCCGCGACCCATCTGACCTGCACCTACGATACCAGTCTTGATGATCTTGCCTTCCGCTTCGCGCTTTGCCAGCTTACGATTCATGTTTAACATTGAAAACAGCCTCCTTATGGTTGTAAAAAATAGCTCAGTTATAATTTTTGAAATATATTGGATACGATTGCGTTATCCTGTGACCATACCCAAGAGCGAATCAATAAATTTCGATTGTGCCGCCCTTTTTCACATCTGCGGCGGTGAACGGCTCGCCCTCCAGCATGATGCAGCCCGGACGTTCCGGTTCACTGCCACCCTTGAACGACAAGGTGCAATGCCCCAATTGACGCAAAGTTTGTTTTGCTTCATCGCCGACCGCAGTGATGTTGTATACCTTGCTGCAGAGAATCAAGATATCTCCCACCTTGGGTTCTTCTGTCAGTTCTGCAATGGTATGTAGTACGGAAATTTCTGCGAGTTCCTCCGGTGCATTCTCATTGAAGATAACCATGAAATTCATGTCTTTATCTTCAAGAAATCCCAGTGCATCCTCGCCCCATCCAGTAATGGTTGCGTTGTATTTCATATAGATACCTCCTCAGGAATACAAGCCGATGCTAAATACAAAAGCAATGATAACTGCCAATGGACCAGTAATCAGGCGGGAAAACAATACTGCCGGTACGCCAAGCTCAATGGTCTCCGGTTCTGCTTCACCCAGAGATAAACCAACCGGTACGAAGTCTGCGCCAGCCTGTGCGTCAATCGCAAACAGCGCTGGTAAAGCGTACTGCGGTGGGATTGCGCCTGCTGCGAATTGTTGTCCCAACAAAACGCCAACGACAGAAGCGATCACTGCGCCAGGTCCAAGAATGGGGGACAGGAACGGGATTGCACACACAACAGAGATAATCAACATTCCCGGCAGTGTGCCGCACAGCGGAGCAATCGTATTCGCAATGACATTGCCCAGACCAGATGCGCTGATGATGCCCAACAACGTGGCAGTAAATGCCATGAACGGGAGAATGTTCTTGATAACCATTTCAATGGTTTCACGACCTGCCGCAAAGAACTTCGATACAATCGAACCAACTGCCTTGCCAATCCGCGTGACGATGTTTTCCTTTTTGTTGGCACGCATCGCTGCGATTTCAGCTTTCGCTTCCGCTTTGGATTTTGGCGCTCCCGCAGCTTTTGCAGCTTCTGGTTCTGGCGCTTCTTTCACGTCAGAAGAATCTGCAAACGACAAATTCTTTTCCGTTACCGCAGAAACATAGATGTCTTCCTTGATGAACTTTGCCAGTGGACCGGACTGCCCAACCGGCATGAGATTGATGGTGTAAATCCCCTTCTTTGGGTATACGCCGCAGCGTGCTGTGCCGCCGCAGTCAACAATCGCTACGAGAACTTCATCATCTGGACAGCCGGTAGCAAATCCATCCACCGTTTCAC
>JAUNIY010000169.1 GCA_030523305.1 Eubacteriales bacterium | reverse complement strand
TGGAAAATTCCGCATATTCCGCTACTGCGGGAATCAGTTGAAATGCTTTCATGGTGTACGTCCTCCCTATGGTCGTTCAGATGTCCGGGAAATACTTGGCTTCCGGAGCCGTTACCCATTCGTACTCTGGTACAACCGTTGTAACGATATTCTTATCATCCTGCAAGCGGATGCACCACAGATAATATTCTGCATAGCCCGGTGCTGCTGCCTGGGAATGTGTGACATTTTCCGGCATGCCAGTCAAGTCATTGTTCTTTACCTTATATGCATCGTCGCCGTACTCTGCCAGGCCGTAACCATTTTCCGGCAGGAACTTGTAGTAGTACAGCTCCGGCTCTACATGCTGATGCGGTGGATAGGAAGACCACTTGCCCGGGAAATGTACCACTTCACCGATGAAGAAGTTGGTCTCTGGGCAATTGGAACGGTCAAAGAAGGTGCGAACCAAACGGGTAGATGCTTCATTCATCTGGCCAGCGCCGCGCTCTTCGTTTGCGCACAGACAATCTTCCGGATGCATCAGCTTTGCTTCAAAGCTGCGCTTGTTCTCCGTGCGTGCCATTGCAATCTCAGCGTCTTTGGTGCAGGTGATGGTAACAGCCGTATTTTGCGGCACATGCAGCAGGATTGCGCCCTCATGGAAGCAGTCGCTGCGTTTTGCATCGGCGATCTTGCCATCCCATGCGAATGTGACCGCACCACACAGCAGATCGTATACGACTTCCTGCGCATAATCAAAGTTCATGACGTCGCCAGCTGTCATCTTGACAACGCCAAATTCCATGCCCATCATTTCCGGGTTTTCTACCGCGGAAACCATCTTGTTATAGCCCTTTTCAAACGGGCCGTTTGCGGTATATTTCATGATTTTCTGCTCCTTTTTCCACTTTTCGGTACAGCAAAGCCGCCCGCTCTTCTTTGGGGCGGCTTTGCCGGAAAGGTATAGGTGTTATATAGAAGAATATAATCAACGTATTGAGTCTTGTTTCCCTGCATTTGTTGGGGTTTTACCACACTGCAACAAATGCTGCAGTGTGGCAATGTGAGAAAAGTGTAAGTGTATAATAGAGAATGTATCACAATGCAGAGGATATTGGAGATGTTGTGTTATAACAAGCTCAATACATTCTCAGCTAGGTCATCATATGCCCGGAAGGAGGCTGCACCGCCTCCTTCCGGATTTTAGGAGAGAGAGAACTATTTCAAGTTTCTCAGGAGATGTGTGTGCAATTTGAATCAATACATTCTTGCTTCTGCAAGATGATCGTCGATGCGCTTGCGGCCTTCCTGAACTGCCGCAGACTTGGAGGTGGAAGCGACACCGATGTGCCACCAGGACTCATAACCTTCTGCCATGGTCTTCGGCAGTACCTTTGCATCGATGATGCACGAACCGGTTTCCTTCTTTGCGTCCTGGACTGCCTTGCGGAATTCCTCCGGGGTCTTTGCATAAAATGCCTTCATACCGTAGCCTTCGCCAACCTTGCCAAAATCGGTGTAGCAATACTTGCCGTCCAGCTTGCCGGTCTCTTCGTTGCGGTAACGCATTTCTGTTGCCAGAGAACCGACGCCATTGCCCATCTGCAGGTTGTTGATGCAGCCAAATGCCGTGTTGTCGAATACAACGACAGTGATCTTTGCATTTTCCTGAATTGCAGTCGGGATTTCGGAGTTCAGCATCATGAAGGAACCGTCGCCAACCAGAGCATAAACTTCCTTATCCGGATCTGCCAGCTTGGAGCCGAGCGCGCCTGCAATTTCATAGCCCATGCAGGATGCGCCGTATTCCATGTTATAAGAATCCTTAGCATCGGTTACCCACAGACGCTCGAGGTCTGCCGGCAGGGAGCCTGCTGCTGCAACAACGATTGCGTCGTCGTCGATCTCTTCACGCAGAATGCCAACAGCATTGGACTCGGTGATGGTGCCGCCGATGTCGTTGATGAAATCGTTCATGATTTTTTCGGTCCAGCTCGGTACACACGGTACGAACTTGCCTTCGCCAAAGCCTTCACCATGGTACTGTACGCCCAGAACACTCAGGCGCTCCTTCTCCCAAACTTCACGGATTTCCTGGATTTCAGTGGTGTAACCGGACTGATACTGTGCAGCCTTCAGCTCTTCCATGATTGCTTCCAGCGTTACCTTGGCATCGCCTACGCAACGGGTTGCATCCAGCTTTTCTGCGTGGAACTCGGAAGTGTTGATTGCCAGAACCTTGATATCTGGGTTTCGGAACAGAACCCACTTGGAACCGGTTACAAAGTCATTGAAACGGGTACCAACGCCGATGACAAGGTCTGCGTCCTTGCACAGTGCGTTTGCAGCCAAGCCGCCAGTTACGCCTACGCCGCCAACCGACAGCTCGAAGCTATCCGGCAGAGCAGAATGGCCAGCCTGGGTCTGGGAAACCGGGATGTTGAATTCCTTACAGAATTCCATTACAGTCTCGCCAGCTTCGGAGTAACGAACGCCGCCGCCAGAGATCAGGAGTGGCTTCTTGGAAGCCTTGATCATCTCAACTGCCTGCTTGATTTCGTACTCGTCAGCGCAGCGGCGGGAAATATGATGGACACGCTTCTGGAAGAAATAATCCGGGTACTCAAAGGATTCGCCCTGTACATCCTGCGGCAGGCTGATGCAAACTGCGCCACAGTTTGCAGTATCGGTCAGCGTACGCATTGCATTTACCATGGCAGACATCAGCTGCTCCGGGCGGGAAATGCGATCCCAATACTTGCATACTGGCTTGAAGCAATCGGATGCGGTGATGCTCAGATCGGACGGTACCTCCATCTGCTGCAGAACCGGATCCGGCTGACGGGTTGCAAACGAATCCGACGGGAACAGCAGCAGTGGGATGTGGTTGATCGAAGCGGTCAACGCCGCTGTCACCATGTTCGCAGCACCTGGTCCGATGGAAGACGAGCATGCGATGATCTTGCGGCGGTTGTGCTGCTTTGCATAGGAAATCGCAACATGCGCCATGCCCTGCTCATTGCGGCCCTGATATACGCGCAGGTGTCCCGGATCCTCATCCAACGCCTGGCCCAGGCCAACGACCATACCATGTCCAAAGATTGTGAAGATACCGTCTACAAACGGCTCTACCTTACCGTCCATCTCGATGTACTGCTGGTTCAGGAATTTGACAACTGCCTGGCCAACTGTCATTTTTGTCTTGCTCATACTGTTGTTCCTCCTCTGAAAAAATGACTTGTTATGTTCTCCTCACCGCTTGTTGCGGTGCCTTTGTTTTCGATGGTTAAAGTATATCATTTTCACCAAATTCCGTCTTCCAACTTCTTGTTTTTCCGTTTTTATGACGGTTTTTCGTTGTTTTTTTCAAATCCTTGCTGTTATCCAGCGGATTATTTCCCAAATTTTCGGGAAAATTTTTTATTCTTGCTTTTCGTCGCGCACATCCTCTAAAATAAAAAAGGTTTCATTTATTCAATATCCTGCGATTTGTTGCACAACAGCCTGTTTTCGCCGTTTTTCCGTCATTTTTCGCACAGCCAAGCTGCAAATCCTGCAAACAAACTTCATGCAAAATTGTGCGCTTTTTTCCGCACAAAAGCGCAAGAAGATGTGCAAAAACCGCCCAAATCTACAGATTCAGGCGGTTTCAGCAACCATAAAATTGATTCATATTATTTCAAACAGACTCTAGGCTGAGACAAAAACAAATTTTGGGCGCTTCTGCCTCAAATAACATGATACACAAACTGTTTACACGAAAACAGGCATTCGATTTCATCAATCAGATGTCCCGGAAGATACAAGGATTCTTTCTTTGTTAATTTGATTGCTCCTGCACGCGATAAAACCTCTGCTACAAACTGCGAGCAAAAATATGCATGCTGAAATTTATGCGGAATATGCAGTAAACACAGCAATACACCCACGCGGGAATAGGTATACTCTTCTTTTTTCTCCATGAATTGACGGATTTCCTCTTCTATGATGTTATATGCATGTTCTGATACCTGTAGCCGAATACACATGCTCCCTCCCTGACGTGTCTTTGGTTTCCTCTTTTTTGGTTTTTCAATCACAAAACCTTTCATATTAAAGCTGTAAAAAATTTCTTCGTCCGCATCGATTGATATGGACGCATGGGAATAATGATATTTGCTAACACCACTGATTAACCTGCCAAATAAATTCGAATCATTTGTAAGCAATATCGTAACTGTTTTCATTGGTTTTCCTCTGTACTTTCTCTGTTTTTATAGGGGATATTTTACTATCTCATGGTTTACGATTTGCTTCTATACTGTTTCTGTCATATGAAATGATACAGTTTTTACAATCATATAACGTAAAAATCCCCCGCTAACACAGCGGGGGACAAAGAAAGAAAGCAACGGATACACCGCCCTGCGATTCTCCTACCAAACATATGTATTGGGGCTGGCACTGATGCAAGCAAGATTTACAATAAACTCCATTGGCTTCGGTTTTTTGACACGACCTGACAATTTTGGATTGTACTTCCAAATCCTTGTTATGGTATACCGGATATTTCGCTCTACGGTTTTCCAGCTTGTCCCATAATGTTTTGCTACAGCCGGATATAACTGCTTGGTTGCAAGCATCATTTTTTCCGGCTGATTTCGGACAAGACAGACTGCATATGCAGTTTGAAATGTCCCGATACAATGGATCCCCGCTCCCATATAGCAAAGCATGGCGTGAATTGTAGCAAAGTCGCGCATTTGATTGGACTGTTTCATGAATTGCCCCTCCCAGTATTGTCGAATTTAAATCAATTGTATCGAACTATTCCACGTATTACTATGAGGTGCACCTCATTGCATTCAGAAAAATTTCGTGAACGAAAAACAGGCTGCTATTTTTATTATGGATTGTATCGTCGGTTATTCTTGAAATGCAATCGTCTTTTCCGTATCCTTGTCAAACAGTTGGATAATATCCACCTTGTTC
>JAUNIY010000168.1 GCA_030523305.1 Eubacteriales bacterium | reverse complement strand
CGGAAGGCGTCATGTCGTTTGGAGAAGTCGGTTTAACAGGGGAACTGCGTGCCGTTTCCGCTGCCGGACAACGCATTCATGAAGCGATCCGCCTGGGCTTTACCACGTGCATCATGCCGAAACAAGATGTCGGTCGCATTGCGGTCCCTGATGGATTCCGTATGATCCAAGTGGACAATATTGCGCAGGCAATTGGCGCGGCGTTTGGCAAGTAGATGGATGAATTGTGCAAAATTGTATTTTTGTTCAATTCAACGCTTTGTTCGTAGGAGCAATAGCAACAGCGTCCCAGTTGATGGAACGTGAGGAAAATAACAGATGGATCAAATAGGAGGATGAAAAAATGAGTTTTCGTATGTATGTACCGACCAGGATTATCTTTGGCGCCGGCAGCCTGAACAAGCTATCCCGGCAGAAAATGCCAGGCAAAAAAGCGCTCGTCGTAATATCCAATGGAAAATCCACAAAAGCAAACGGATATCTGGACCGCACATTGCAAGCATTGGAACAGAGTGGGGTAGAAACTATTGTTTTTGACAAAATCATGGCAAATCCATTGAAATCGACGATTATGGAAGGCGGCGCGTTTGCAAAGGCGAACGGTTGCGACTGCATCGTAGCTTTGGGCGGCGGCAGTGTAATAGATGCTGCAAAGGCCATTTCGATTATGGCAACCAACGATGGGGATTTGTGGGACTATGTATATGGCGGCACGGGAAAAGGTCAGCGGATTGCTGCCAATCCATTGCCGATTATCGCCATTACAACAACCGCGGGCACCGGCAGCGAAGTGGATGCATTCAGCGTCATTTCCAATGAAGAAACCAATGAAAAGATTGGCCTAGGTGGTGACCCGCGTCTGTTCCCAAAGACAGCGATTGTGGATCCGGAGCTGATGACTTCTGTCCCGCCGCGATTCACAGCATATCAGGGCTTTGACGCGCTGTTTCACAGTGTAGAGTGTTATATTTCGAAGTCTGCGAACCTGATGAGCGATATGTATGCGTTGACTGCCATAGAGAATATCGGCCAATATCTAGCACGTGCCGTTGTCAATGGCTCAGATTTGGAAGCCAGGGAACATGTTGCGTTTGCCAATACCTTGTCGGGTGTGGTTATGACCATGTGTTCGCTGACAAGCGAGCATGCGATCGAACATGCGATGAGTGCGTATCATCAGGATCTGCCACACGGCGCAGGCCTATTGCTGATTTCTATTCCATATTTTACGCATTTTGTTAACCAACATGTGTGCGATGACCGCTTCATCCGCATGGCGCAGGCATTGGGGAACGCCGACGCTGCAGATCCGATGGATTTTGTGACTGCGCTTGCAGAACTGAAAAAAGCGTGCGGAGTAGATGACCTAAACATGTCTGATTTCGGTATTCAAAAAGAAGAAGCAGCTATGCTGGCACAAAATGCGCGTGAAACCATGGGCGCGTTGTTCAAAGCAGATCGTGCGCCGCTGTCAGACGAGGCGTGCGCCGCGATCATTGAAAAGGCATTTTAAATCAATGTCAAAAGTGGAACCATCTGATTGCGTTACGCTTTTCGGAGGCTGTTACCAAAAAATTTCCTGCGTCGACGGCACACAGATATGTGTCGCCGACGCGTTCTTTCTATTCCATAGAAATCCACTAGGATATTGTGACTTTTTTCTTGACATCTTCGGTAAAACGTGATACTCTATATTCAGAACATAAATCCTAGTTAATAAATAGGCAATATGTGAATAATTATCATCAAACCATTATCCTTTGAAAGAAGAGAGGCATATACCTATGGCAATTCATACAAGTATTACAGAGCTGATTGGCAAAACGCCACTGTTGGAACTGGTAAATTTTGAAAAAGCAAACCATTTAGATGCGAAGATTGTTGCAAAGCTGGAATATTTTAATCCGGCAGGAAGCATCAAAGACCGTGTTGCCAATGCTATGATCGCTGACGCGGAAGCTTCCGGCGTATTGAAGCCGGGGGCGACGATCATTGAGCCGACTTCCGGTAATACAGGCATTGGTTTGGCGGCTGTCGGCACAGCCAAAGGCTATCATGTCATCCTGACCATGCCGGAGACCATGAGCATTGAGCGGCGCAAGCTGGTAGCGGCTTATGGCGCAGAAGTTGTCTTGACATCTGGCTCTGCCGGTATGAAGGGCGCGATTGCAAAGGCAGAAGAACTGAAGCAGTCCATTGAAAACGCAGTTATTCTGGGACAGTTTGTCAATCCGGCAAACCCGAAGGTACACTATGAAACAACCGGTCCGGAAATCTGGGCAGATACAGACGGCAATGTCGATATTCTGGTAGCGGGTGTCGGCACTGGCGGTACAGTATCCGGCATTGGTAAGTATCTAAAGGAACACAATCCGAATATCCGCGTTGTGGCGGTTGAGCCGGAAACCTCCCCGGTCCTTTCCAAAGGCACGGCAGGACCGCATAAAATCCAGGGCATTGGCGCTGGTTTTGTTCCGGATACGTTGGATACCCAGATCTATGATGAAGTGCTTACAGTAGACAATGAAATCTGCTTTGAAGCAGGCCGTGCCGTTGCCAAGACGGAGGGTATTTTGGTCGGCATTTCATCCGGCGCCGCACTGCATGCGGCAACAGAGCTAGCTAAGCGTCCGGAGAATAAGGGGAAAACTATTGTTGTCATCTTGCCGGACACTGGCGAGCGATATTTGTCTACTGCTCTGTTTGCCGACTGATCTGACATGAGGGGAAGAAGCACGTCCATCCCTTGACATTTGATGTATTTTATACTACAATAATAGCACGAAAACCTTCGTGTGGATTTTTATAACCTGTTTTGGTTTTTTTCGCCACGCAATTATTCTTAGTGATAATTGCGTGGCTTTTATTTCGTGAAAATGAATATGATGAAATTTGGAGGTAACGATGGAAGAGAATTTTATGAAGGAAAAACCTGTTTTTTCGCTCATCTTATCAATGTCGCTCCCAATGGTTCTGTCGATGCTTGTCAATTCATTGTATAACATCGTAGATAGCTTCTTTGTAGCCAAAATCAGTGAAGACGCTATGACAGCGTTATCATTGGTTTTTCCTGTCCAAAACTTTATCACTGCGGTGGCCGTTGGATTTGGCATAGGAATCAATGCCGTCATTTCCATTCATTTGGGAGCGGGAGACAAAACTACGGCCAATATTGCGGCAACACATGGACTGATTTTATCTGTCATACACGGTGTCTGCATTACGTTTGTCAGCATCGCTATGATGCCTGCTTTTTTGCGCATGTTTTCCTCGTCAGACAATGTGATTGACTTGGGGACGCGTTATGCAACCATTGCGTTTGCATTTTCGTTGATTATCATGCTAGAGATTTCATTTGAAAAGATTTTTCAGTCGGTCGGCAGGATGAAGGTTACAATGGTTGCCTTAATGTGCGGATGTATTTCCAACATCATACTGGATCCAATCCTAATTTTTGGCATTGGCTTTTTCCCAGCCATGGGAATTGATGGCGCAGCATTGGCAACCGGCATCGGTCAGGTTGTGGCATTGGTCATTTATTTGGCAATTTATTTGAAACGGCCGCTCCCTATTTCCATTGGCCGTACATATCTGGCTTCCAATAAACGAATTGACTGCAAGCTTTATGCCATCGGTATACCGGCAACGCTGAATATGGCGCTGCCATCCGTACTGGTTTCCTGCCTCAATGCGCTGCTGGCTGTATATGCTCAGAACTATGTCGTTGTTTTGGGCATCTATTATAAACTGCAAACATTTCTGTACCTTCCGGCAAATGGCATTGTACAGGGAATACGCCCCATTATTGGATATAATTTTGGCGCAAGAGAGTACAAACGGGTCAAAAAGATTTATACGATTACACTTTGCATGAGCGGCATCATTATGGCGTTTGGAACAGTCATATGCTTGGCTGCGTCTGGGTCGCTGATTGGTATGTTTACAGATAATCCAGAGACTGTTGCAGCTGGCCGAATTGCACTTTGTATTATCAGCGCAGGGTTTATTGTTTCCGCCGTTTCTGTAACCTCCTCTGGTGCGTTGGAGGGGTTGGGAAAGGGAGCGCAATCGCTGGTGATATCCATGTGCAGGTATGTGGTCATCATCATTCCGATTGCATTTGTGTTGAGCCGGATATGGGGGCCTATTGGCGTTTGGAACGCTTTTTGGGTGTCGGAGACAATCACGGCTGTGATCTCTGTGCTTGTATATCGAAAATCCGTCCAAAAAACAACGTGCCCAGATCTTTGATTCAGCATGCAGTAACAAAGCAACATGCCATTTTCCCGCCGCGCAATATGCACGGCGGGATTTTTAAAGAAGAAGAAATTTATTCCTGTTTTCCGCGGAAAGTATTGACAACCGAAAGAAAGTTTCGTAATATAAAAACGGTTAGCTGAAGCTAATACTTTTACTTTCGTACAACAATCTTTGAGTGACAAAGGAGCCGCGGCACAGAAATGGTAGCAACAGAACAAGAGAAGTGCATATACGGCAATGATGTGCAGATCCTTTCCCGTGAAGATGACTGCACGGTGTATGGCTTAGAGGATGAAACAGGAGAAGCACGCATGACCTGCTATCATGTGTTCCCGGGAATTGATCTGGTCTATAATGATGTCCATATGCAAAATTCCGGCCTGAAATCGGCTGTTCAGGGCAATATTTTGGAGATCAACCACTGTCGGGAAGGCCGCGTGGAATGCGAATGTGGAGAACAGTTTTATTATCTGGCGGCAGGCGACTTATCGATTCAACGCAGAGATGCCATGGGTCATGCATCGTACTATCCATTGAAACATTATAATGGTATTTCGATTGTCATCGATGCGGATCATTCTCCAATGTGCTTGTCCTGCTTTTTGAAAGACGTTGACGTGCAACCCACCGCGTTGATTCAAAAATTTTGTAAAAATGCTGCAAGCTATGTGGTGCGATCGCAACCAGGAATCGCGCACATTTTTTCGGAATTATACCATGTTCCGGGCAGTATCCGAAAGGGCTATTTCAAAGTAAAGATATTGGAATTGTTGCTGTTTCTCAGCAGTATGGATAT
>JAUNIY010000167.1 GCA_030523305.1 Eubacteriales bacterium | reverse complement strand
CCGCATGTACAAGATGGTCCAGCTTTCCGGAACAATACAGGAGCGACGGTATATACCTGCCGGTACATCTCTTCTGCTAACTCACGGATTTCCCATTGCGCACGGTTACAGCAGCGCAGACGGAAAAAATTGTGCAGCGAACGCGCATTGGCTGTCATCACCATCTTGGTGGCGCAGGCATTCGGAAGGACATACCGCGCATCTTCAATCGCCTTTTTTTCCGCCTTCCGGCGCGCTTCTTTTTCTGAACATCCCTCTGCAAGAAATGCCTGCATATGCTTTTGTTGCAGGATTTCAGACAACCTTTCATAGGTTTTCTGATCGTCTTCCATCGCCTGAAGAAACACTTCCTTTGCTTCTGGAACCGCTTCTATCTCATGCGGAAGGACAAATTCAAATGCGTGCTCCTTGACATATCGCTGGGACTGCACGCTGAAGGATGCCATGCGATGGCGCGTAATCTGTGCCAACAGCGAACGGGATACCCCTTCAATAGCGAAGGTAAAGGATGCGTGTTCAATTGGGCTTTCGTGCCCAATATCTGTCAGCATCGTCAAATAAGATTTTGTTTTTTCCTCATCCAGCCCATCGAGCAGTGTGTCGACCGACGCTGCGGAATAGCAGGTCTTTGCCGCCGCCGAAATCAACTGCTGCGGTGATGGGGTGTATGCAATCAGCTTGACATTCATACAACGATATCTTCCTTTGATGTTAAAATTATTTTTCTTTGCCGGTTACTCTAGATTTCATAACCGTCAGCAAAAATTTGGGCAGCGCCATCATGCGCTTTGCGCGCCATGGCTCTTTTTTCAGCCGATAGAACCATTCCAGCCCGTGATCTACATAAAAATCTGGTGCCCGATCGGCAACGCCTGCATAGACATCCAAAGAACCGCCAAGCCCGCACAACAACGTGCCGTTCAGTTCGTCCATATAGGTATGCATAAAGATCTCCTGCTTGGGTGCGCCAAGACATACAAAAATGACATCCGAGTGCCCTACCTCGTTGATTTCTGTAACGGCGATGTCAGCATTCTGAAAATAGCCATCGCGGCAGCCGGTGATGATAATCCCGGGATATTTTTTCTTCAGATTTTCCGCTGCTTTTTCAGCAACCCCTGGCTTTGCACCAAACAAAAACAGGCTTCGTCCCTCTTTTGCCATCTGTGCGATCAGAGCCTCTGCAAATTCAATGCCAGCAACCTTTTCCACCAATGGTTTTTTGAGGATTTTCGCAGCATGGATTACGCCGATACCATCCGGTAAAACCAACGATGCTGCATTCAATATTTTTTTGAGATGGATATCGTTGCGCGCCATATATACAATTTCAGAATTGGGCGTGACGATATATCCCTCGTTTCCTTTACGGATATCTTCCATTGCGCGCTGCACAGCCTCCGCCTTGGTAATAGCATCAAACTGTACGCCGAGTATGGATATCCTGTCCATCTGGCTTCCTCCTTTCAAGGAGTCATGATAACTTATATAATTTTATTATACCATGAAAATATGACCATTTCATGACATGCCCCTACAAAACAATCGCTATGGCATAAGTTTTTGTACCATAGTCGCTTGCAGCTATTATACCATCAATAGCATATCGGTTCAAGCAGAGGATTGATTCCGTCTGATGGATGCCGACAAAAACGTTTGCATGTGCCGCTTTTTGCCAAAAGCATAAGAATACCGCTGTCCCGAACCCAATTAGACCGGAAAAGCGGTATCCAATATGCAACAATTACAATGTAACCTTACGGAAGGATTTTTTTCCTTTTCGTATTATCATGCCGTCTCCTGCAAACGCATCCGTGCCGTACATGGCATACACGTCGGTTACTTTTGCATCGTTGATGGTCAGGCCGCCCTGCTGGATTGTCCGGCGCGCTTCGCTCTTGGACTTGACCAGCCCGGTCTTAACCAGCAGATCCATTGCGCCGATCTGACCGTCTACGAAATCATCGGCGGACAAAGCCGTTGTCGGCATATCTGCAGATGCTCCACCGGAAAATGCAGCCTTTGCCGCGTTCATTGCTTTTTCAGCCTCTTCTGGGCCATGAACCATCGACGTAATTTCGTACGCCAAGCGTTCTTTCGCTTTGTTTAGACCAGCGCCTTCCAGCTTTTCATATTCTGCAATCTCTTCCAGCGTCATAAACGTCAGCATCTTCATCACGCGGATGACATCTGCATCGTTTACATTTCTCCAGTACTGGTAAAATTCATACGGAGAAGTCTTTTCGGGATCAAGCCATACGGCACCCTTTTCGGTTTTACCCATCTTTTTGCCTTCCGAAGTGGTCAGCAGTGTGAAGGTCAGTCCATATGCGTCGTCCTTCCCCTCAACACGGCGGATCAGGTCGGCGCCGTTGATGATGTTGGACCACTGGTCATCGCCGCCCAGCTCCAGGTGGCAATCCATATTGCGGTACAAGTGCAGAAAATCATAGCTCTGCAGCAGCATGTAGTTGAATTCAATAAAGCTCAGGCCCTTTTCCAGGCGCGTCTTAAAGCATTCCGCCGTCAGCATACGGTTGACCGAGAAATGTACGCCAACCTCGCGCAGAAAGTCCATGTAATTGAATTGCAGAATCCAATCGGCATTGTTAACCATCGTAGCTTTGCCGCCGTCGAAATCAACCAGGCGGCGCATCTGCTTGCGGAAGCACTCTGCATTGTGGTTGATTTCATCCTTGGTCAGCATCTTGCGCATATCCGTTTTTCCCGTCGGGTCACCAATCATGGTAGTGCCGCCGCCAATCAGCGCAATCGGATGGTGCCCAGCCTGCTGCAGCCGTGCCATAATAACCAGCTGCAAAAAATGGCCGACATGCAAGGAATCCGCCGTGGCATCAAAGCCAATATAGAACGCCGTCTGATGGTTGTCCAGCAGATCGCGTACTTTTTCTTCGTTGGTGCACTGGGCAATTAAGCCGCGTGCCTGGAGTTCTTCGTAAACTTGAGACATTGTAATGAAACCCTTTCTAATACTTCTTATGAAAATCAGCTGTATGCCGAATTTTTAACTATTTATTGGAAGCTGCGCGTTCGAGCAGCTCAGCGGCATTGCGCATGGAAAGCTCTGTAATCGCATCGCCGGACAGCATACGTGCCAGCTCTTCAATGCGCTCCGTTTCATCCAGAGGAAAGACATCGGTATACGTATATTCCTCTGACAGGGATTTTTTAATCAACAGATGATGATCGCCCATGGCCGCTAGCTGCGGCAAATGTGTCACGCACAGCGTTTGCTTGCTGCGGGAAATCTCCCCGAGCTTCAAGGCGATCTTCTGCGCCGCCCTGCCGCTGACACCAGTATCAATTTCATCAAAAATAAGTGTACCCACATCCTCCGACTGCGTCAAGACATTTTTGATCGCAAGCATAATTCTTGACAACTCGCCGCCGGAAGCAATCTTGGAAAGCGGCTTGACCGGTTCGCCGGGATTGGTGGAAATCAAAAACCGCACCTCGTCCATGCCATGGGTATTGAGCTTTGTCTGCATGGATACTTGGATGCTGATGCGCACCTTTGGCATATCCAGATCTTTGAGCTGCTCTACAATCTTTGCTTCCAGCTCAGCCGCAGCTTCCCGGCGCCTGCGGGAAAGTTCTCCCGCAATCTCCCGCGCCGCTGCGAGCGTTTTTCGATATTCAGCAACTAGCTCTTCCTTGCGGTCATCTGCGTTTTCCAGCTCTTCTAACTCAGAAGCTGCTTTATCGCAATATGCCAAAACTTCTTCCACTGTTGCACCATATTTTCGACGCAGTCGATAAATCACATCCAGCCGCTCATCGACCGCATCCCGTTCGCTTTCCGAAAAGTCTACGTCAGATGCCATCATAGCCACGGAAGCAGACAAATCTTCTAGCTGGTAGCGCAGCTCATCGGTCTTTTGCGAAAGACTGTTCAAATCCTTAGACAGCGTGGAAACATCTGCCAACTCATCCGCTGCGCGGGCCAGCAAATCACATGCGCCATCTTCATCCTCGTTTCCGGAAAGCAGCATGGATGCCGTCTGCAGCGCATACGCAAGCCTTCCAGCATTTTCAAAGAACTGTCGACGTTCCGTCAGTTCTTCCTCTTCTCCGGCCTTCAGCTCCGCAGCAGCAATTTCATCGAATTGGTAGCGCAGCATATCCATTCGTTGCTCACGCTGCTGCCCGCTCTTTTCCAGTTCGCGAATTTTACTCCGCAATGCATGCAAGTTCGCATACATCGGCTGAAATTGTTCCAGCAGCGGCTCAGACTCACAAAAACTGTCCAAAAAATCAATATGATATTCTTCTTGCATCAACTTTTGACCGTCGTGCTGCCCGTGGATATTGATCAAATACGGGCTGATGGTTTTGAGCACAGACGCAGGTACCGGACGCATATTGATCCGGCAAACGCTCCGTCCCTCAGCGGACAATTCACGTTGAATGCGTACCGTGCCATCCTCTTCCGTATCCAGCCCCAATTCCTCCAGCTGCTTACGCAGGGCCAAAGGGATGTCTTCAAAAACAGCGCTGACAAACCCCTTAGGCGCACCATTTCGGATGAGTTCGCGGCTGGTACGTTGCCCCATAATTGCCCCGATTGCATCAATGATGATGGATTTACCCGCGCCGGTTTCTCCGGTGAGCACAGTGAATCCAGGCTGAAGGACAATATCAGCCTGCTCAATAATCGCTATATTTTCAATGTGAAGCAGGCTCAGCATAGTTGATACCCCTTTTTATTTTAACATATTTTTGGTTTGCTCGCAAAACTCCAATGCGCTTTCATTGTCGCGCATAGCGATGAAAACCGTGTCATCTCCACTGATAGAGCCAACCGCATGCGGCAGCCGCATGGCATCTATGGCAACAGCAGCCGCAGAACCCAGCGCGGGGAACGTCTTGATTACCACGATATTTTGTGCTACATCCACGCTGGTTACGCACTCACGAAAAATATTGTTTAAGCGGCCTGTCAAACTGCTCTCCGCTTCCTGCGTCGATGTCGCATACCGATACCTACCAGAAGGAGAGAGAATTTTAATCAGCCGAAGCTCTTTGATATCACGAGAAACGGTCGCCTGTGTGGTATCA
>JAUNIY010000166.1 GCA_030523305.1 Eubacteriales bacterium | reverse complement strand
ATATCCGCCAATGCCACCAATGACACCGCCTGAAACGGCGATCCAAATGATATCTTGCGGTTTCACTGTCCTATCGCCTCCTGTACTACAAAATCGCCACAAATCGAGTAGTTTTTCTTGTACCGTATGCTTGCATACTGTTTGCCAGTCAACTTATATGCAGCATCATCCTTCAACGTAGCGATGAACAGTTTACATGCGTTTGTGATGCAGGTTGCAAAAATTGTTGCTGTTTGTGTGCCTCCTGCAATGAAGACATCATAACGTTTTACTTTCATCTGTTTGTCCTTTCTTGTTTCAGTCTGTAAGAGCGGCACGCAAGTATGCTATGCCCTGGTCTATGGTTTTGGCTTGCATCACGCACTGCGCCAACAGCTGCGGATACAAACCGGTCTGCATGTACAAATCCCACGCCTTTCGAGGGATTAAAAAGTTTGTTCGTCCGGCGTCACTCCGTATGGGTGTTCCGGGCAGTTTTCCTTGCAGGATGCCACGACGGATTGTTTCAGGTTCTTTGCCAGCCTGCATCGCAGCCTCCTTTACCGTTATCATATTATTCATGTCGCAATTCCTTTCTTGTTCGTCCTCTTTTCGCGTGATATAATTAGCACGAAAAGGGAGAGATTTAATGTTATGTTTACTTACCCAAAGCGTTCCAGAAATAGATTTAACATGGACTATCACAGCAATTATTGCAGCATGCGCTTTGATTTCACCCGTATTAACAGCGATAATAAACAACTGGCATCATATGAGAGTACGTAAATTTGAATTAAAGCATGATGCAACAGTCAAGCAATTTGATATTTACTATGCTGATAAGCAAAAAGCATTTGATGATTTTGCTAAAGCCGCAGGAATGTATGCAATGGATCATTTCGACGAACAATCATACGGAAAGCTGCATTCTGCAATTAGTGCTTCTATGCTTGTTTGCTCTCCACAAAATAAAGAGATGTTGTGCGAATTTGGTCATTACGCAAACCACTTTTTTAACAACTCATTAGCTGTAGAAGAACGCAAAGAATATTTAGAAAAGTTGTTTTCTGTTTGTGACGCGCTTAATAAAGACTTATCCGAAACACACATAATAGAGTAGACAGAAAACGGCTGCGATTGTTAGCGCATATATCGGATAGATTTTATCTTCGGGCTGAATTTTTCTCATTATTGCAATCCCGATTATCGCGATTGCACAGATAACGCCACACTCGATCATGTCTTCACCTCACTTTCTTACTTGCTTAAATAGTGAATTGGGATCAACCTCGAGGACTTTTCCCAGGATTAGCACGTCGGATATCTTGATGATTTTACGACCGTTTAACATATCGCAAAGCATCTGATCGGAGTATCCAGCTTTTTGAGCCACTTTTTTTCTTTTCAACCCTTTTTCGTTGATGATTCTGACGATGTTTTCATCAACAGGGTGATTACAGTTTTTGATACTCAAACATTTTCACCTCCAGTTACTCGAGAATCTCAAGTTCATGTCCATAGTATACTCGCGCATCTCGAATTTGTCAACGGTTTTTCAGTATTTTTTCTTGAGAATCTCGAGATTTTTATATTGACATTTCAAGAATTGTTGATACAATAGAATGTATAAGGAGGTGATTTCGTGTCATTTGGTTCAAGATTGAAAGAAGCGAGACAAAAAAAGGGGTTAACCCAAACTCAATTGGCAAAAAAGTTGAACATAGCAGGGTCAACGGTTACTGGTTATGAAAAAGATAACAGTGAACCTAACATGATGATGATTAACAAAATCATTGATGTTCTGGGAGTAGACGCCAATTTTTTGTTGCAAGATGAATCAACTGCTATAAATTTTGACAAAACTGCCACTCCGGAAGAATTTGAAACACTTGTAAAAAAATACCGCTACCTCGACCGTAGTGGTCAAGAAGCGGTACAGTATACATTAAATCATGAAGTTGAGCGGATGCAGGCTGTACAGGCATGCAACGAGCAGATCAAACGGTTGAAAGAACGTGCTGAATCTGCCGAAGCTAAAGCAGAATCTGTACCAGATACAGAAATGTATCCGTATCCATATCTGCGTAAGATAGCATGTGCCGGTACGGGATTTCTATTTGACGACATTCCAACAGATACCATTGACGTACCATATGTGCATGAGGCAGATTTTATCATCGGTGTAAACGGTGATAGCATGGAGCCGACATATTATGACGGCAATCTGCTGTATGTAAGAAAAACAAACCAGCTTGATTATGGTGATATCGGTATATTTATTTACGCCGGTGAATGTTATGTAAAAGAGTACGGCAAGCAAGGTCTGATATCCCACAACCCCGATTATCCAAACATTCCAGGAAACGAGGATGTCCGAATTATCGGCGAGGTTATCGGTAAGGTAGGAGGGTAAAGCTGCTGGAGGTAAAACAATGTTTAAAGAAAAGAAAACAATTGTCGCTGTTGCGATATCTTTAGTTGTGTTTGTGGTAGCATTATATGCTGCTTATGTTTTTGGATGCAGTGACGGAGAACAAACCGCCATAAACAGTCAAGTTTTAGAAAGCATTCAAAATAAAAACGAAGAGTATGAAGATATAACTGAGAAAATTGATGTTTACACAGAAAAGCTAGAAGAACAGAAAAATTTAGTAAACGAAGTCGAAGAGTATAACAAGAGCAAAGACAAGTATCAGGCTGAACTTACAGATTTGCAAAAGCAGGTCGAAGATAAAAAGGCTGAACTTTCTTCAATCGAGTCTGATGTGACATCCAAGCAAGCAGAGCTTGATAAGCTGAACGGGGAAATAGTCAAAGCATCTGGCGAACCGATTACAGTTCCATCAGGAGATTATACCATCGGAACCGATATACAAGCGGGAAGATATCAAATCAGCGGCTCTTCTAACTTCGTAGCGTATACAGCTACTGGCAGGGTATATATCAACACAATTCTTGGTGATAGCCGCGTCGGCGAGGGCGATTACATCGGCACATTAAGTGATGGCATGACTGTTCGTTGCAGTTCGCGTACTACATTTACACCTGTAGAAACGAACTGAACAGGGTTGGCTTGCCGTCGGATATACTCATAAGATTGTGTATTAAGAGGATAAGAAAATGAAAAAGAAAATTTTTACTTTGGCAGTGGCCTCTATCCTGTTGCTTGCGGCGCTGGTAGGGTGCGGTTCATCTCAAGGTTCTACAAACGAAGATCGAAAAACGATTTTTGAAATGTCTACTACAGAAGTTGTAACCGCAGTTGTAGAGAGCGCGGGAAAAAATATAGACAACCTTCCAGATATAGAAACGGACACTTCGGATTCGTCAGTTACTTCGAGCCTTGATGTATCTGAAGGCATTCAGCTTGTAGTTATCGCGCACAGCGGGGAAATCAGTAGTTTAAATGTTGTCATGGATGCAAGCGATTCAAATTCCGACACTGAGATTTTTTCGGAATACTCCGACGCCATCATGAAAGTGGTGGGAAGTGATTCTAAGGCAGAAGATATGACTGTAAATGAGTGGGTTGAAGAAGATAACGCTCGGTATGGCATATATTCTAGCGGCTTTGAAATTCAGTTCAACTATGAATTTATTCAATAAATTCGCTATAGCACTGTACCTAATCTAAGCCTTTTCCCCGCATGCGTGGGGGTGATCCTCAAACGATCAACGAAGACAACAAGCTGCGGGCCTTTTCCCCGCATGCGTGGGGGTGATCCCAAAATAAAAAAAGTCCCGCCCTGGTGTTGGCGCACCAAGACGGGACAGGGGTAGATTAGAATTGCGACACTCAAATCTACCCCTTTATTTTAACATATTTTTTTGTAAAAATAAAGGAGAATTGTTATGAAACGAGCAACAAAAGGTTCTGGCGGATTTACCAAGGTTTCTACTGGTTGGCGATATCGCGTGTGGATCGATATGCCGGATGGTTCCCGGTTGCGCAAGAGCTTTACTGGTAAAACACAATCCGCTTGCAGAAAGGCTTTAGAAGAGTATCAAAAATCTCTTTCCGATGCAGAATTTGCGCCAAAGTATCGTACACTTGGTGAGTGGGGCGATGCTTGGCTTTCATCCAAAAAAGGCAGGGTTGTCTATGGTACATATCATAACTATGAACTATATTGGGAACGACATATTAAACCCGCACTTGGTCGCCTAGAATTGGACAAGATCATTCCGGTGCAGATCAATCAATTTCTCGCTGAGAAACAACACCTCAGCCTATCCACGCAGGATGCAATACGTGGAGAACTATCCCAAATTTTTCGCGCAGGTATCAAAAACGGCGTGTGTACCAAAAATCCAATGCTCGGCGTTGACCCGATTCCGAACAAAGACCCTGATGTCCAGGTTTTTTCTATCGATGAAATTAATCGCATTGCGCGGCACGTCAACGATAATCCAAACGGGTTGCCTATACTTGCCATGCTGTATACTGGATGTAGATTTGAGGAAATTGCAGCTCTCATGTGGGGGGATATCGGAGAGAACGTGATCTGCATCCGGCGCGCTGTAGTTAAAGCAGAAACCGGCGGATGGGAGATTCGGGAGCGTACCAAATCCGGCCATGACCGCATTGTTGGTATCAATCCCAATATGCAGCAACTGCTGGACAACCTACCACACAAATCTATGTACGTATTTCCGCGCGCAGACGGCAGACACATGACATATGATTACTTTTATCCCAAGTACAAAAAATACTTGGAGGAGGTTTGCGTTCCGTATCTTTCTATCCACAAGTGCAGGCATTCATATGCTACGTACTTATTGCGCGGCTGCTCAGATTTCAGAATTGTTCAAGAAGCACTCGGCCACTCTGATCCGCGCGTAACTATGCGATATACCCATCCCGACGCTTCAGACCAAATCAGAGCCGCAAAAAAGCTAGCGTACTGATAGGGACTTATAGGGATGCGTTTTAAAAATATTCAATCAAAATATTCGTATTTTGCCCATTACGTGCGATTTAGTCTAATTTTCAAAACCTTTTCACACCGTAGAAAAATACTCTGACTCTGTTTGTGAGGGTTCGAATCCTTCTTCGGCAACCAGTTTGAACCGCTTGAAACGAAAGTTTTGAGCGGTTTTTT
>JAUNIY010000165.1 GCA_030523305.1 Eubacteriales bacterium | reverse complement strand
AATCTACTTTTCTGCACTGCTATATGGACTTTACACAGATTTTGGGATTCCCCCCTTTGCGCCAAACAAGATCAACAGCTGTCCGTCAAAGAAATCCATATCAGTTCCTCCTCACAGGTATCACTCCACAGAAAAAAGCACCCGGCTACTTTCTTAACCGAGTGCACTTGACATCTTCTTCGTAATATGTTCACGATATACGCCCATATTATGATTTAGACATCGTGTATTGAACCTACATATCCATCAATATATCGTTAATACACCGGTATCCCATACCCATAAATATCCCTCGCTCCAACCGAATAACGCCGTTCCGCACACCGATTGCTCGCATTGCCTTCTATCGTGTATACCATCCCGTTTTCCACCCGTTCGACAATACCGACATGCTCGGTATGTCCATCGCTATTCCAATCAAAGTAGATAATATCGCCCGGTGATGGAACATAATCGCGCGATTTCCACTGTCCGTGCGACCGGAACCAATTTGCGCCCGACTGACAAGCGGCATGTTTTGGAATGATTCCAGCATCAATGTACCCGCATTGATCCGCACACCACGATACAAAGCACGCACACCATTGTACATGACTAGAAAAGCCATACCATGACCAATACGGCTGACCGCCGACATTGCCGAGCTGTGTTTTTGCGATCTCAACAATCGCCTGCGCCGGTAATCGCATGACCGTAGGGATAATATCGGAGCACATGCGTCACATACTCTGGATCGCCATAGTTCGACCATCCCAACCGCTGCGCTTGCATGTTGGAATACTCCTTTGCATTGGTGATGGAGTAGCCGCCGTAATTGCTGACCGCCCATGTGATATACGCATCACCATAATTGTAGCCTTGAAGCGCCAGCCGGATATGATCCATGTCGACGGGATTCTCCACGCCAGCTTTCTCCAAACAGCGCTTTAACTCTTGCACGCCGCAGCGGATGGAATACTCCGGGTCGGTAATACTGTTCGGTGCTTTAGAATATTGGGTATTGTATGCGCCCTCTGACGCTTGCATCGGATCGCCGCCGCGCCCACCGGATTCCTGCATCATCACCGCCTTGATCAGATCGACATATTCCGGTATGCCATACTGCACCGCATATTGCCTGATGAGCGGTTCGTAAGCCTCCACCTCTGCGCTGACCGATTGCGCCGCAGATGTTCCACCATTGCCGCCAGTCAAACCAATCGCTCCGCCAAACAATGCAATCGCAACGACAACCATGACGCAAAGCCATGCTACAGCAAATAGAGCAGTGAATAAGGCTCTTGCGCTGCCAACAGTAATACGAAAAGCGGACGCCGCTGCACTCGCCATTGCCCTGAAAAAATCCGGCGCATTGCGAATCGTATATCTTGCGGTTGTCATCGTCTGCCCCGATGCAGTTATCGTCCGCTGCATTGCCCTCTGTGTGGCAAATGCAGCTTGTCCAGTTGTATGCGTGTAGGTTGTTTGCAGCTGTCGCTCAGCTGCCATCATGGTTGTCTGTGTATGGATGGGACGTCCAACAGTTCGCACTGCATTCTGTACAGATGGGCTTCTGGCACGGTTTACAACGCGGTTCGACTTGATTCCATCACCGCTGGAAAAGTGGATTCTGCTGCTTACCGGCTGCTGTGGCATGGCGACTGCTGACTGTTTGGGCAACTGCCCGAAAGAAGCCGCTGATTTGCTTCCAGATATCACCTGTCTGGTGGGCTTTTGCGTTATTCCTTGTGTTGTCGTCTGTGCGGTTGTCTGTGCAGCGTTTTGCGCAATATGCTGAACTGGTTGGTTCTGTGCATACCTTGCAGCTTGCGCAGTTTTTTGCGCGCTTCCCTGTGTCTGCTGATTTTGAGCAGCCTTTGCCGTCTGCTTCGCCCTGAAGCGCTGTACTGCATTCGCAGTCTTTTGTATATTCTCCTGTGTGGATTTGACGCTTTCGTATCCACGTCGATTGAATTGCTGTGTACCTTTAAGCGCTGCTTTTTGTGCTGCTGCGGAAACTCGATTGGACGCATATGTGGAAGGACAACGTTCCTCTTGGCTCTCATTTTTCTGCACTGCATCCTTGGTCTTGAGCGCAATATCTTTCATGCGTGTCCCGGCATCTACATTGTGGTCTACAATACGCGCACTGCGTTCCAGCGTGGATTTCTTTTTAATCTCTGCCATACTTTCACCATCTTTTCTTGCAGATGAAAAAAGCCGCTGTACCCAAAAAGGCAACAGCGGCAGCTACGTACCATATTATTTTCTTCATGGAAATCTCCTTTACAATTCACTGAATTTCGTTGTCATCAGACGATACAACTGCGGCGCGATCTCCTTCGGAAATTCGTTGACAAACGGGACAAGCGAACTGCCGACCTTCATCAGTCCTTCTCCGACACCGACGTCTGTAATAAAGCCAAGCTGTTCATTCGATATCGTCAGCAGTTCCGCCAATTTTTCTCTGTCCGGTCCTGCCTGATTGAGCATAATGATAAACTCACTGTTGGATAACATTGCTTGCGCGGTATGGCTTTCCAGCAGGTCTGTCACGTTCTGCGTAATACCAATACAGAACGCACCATACTTTCGCACACGTTTCCACAGCTTAAATAAGAAATTGGCAGAGTAGTCATGCTGAAACATCAGGTATATTTCGTCAATAAAGATGAACGTGTTCCGCTTCTGCGCGCGGTTACGGGTAATTCGGTTCAGAATACTGTCCAGTACCACAAGCATTCCAATCGGCATGAG
This sequence comes from Eubacteriales bacterium, assembly GCA_030523305.1. Lineage (GTDB taxonomy): Bacteria > Bacillota > Clostridia > Oscillospirales > Butyricicoccaceae > Butyricicoccus_A. The sequence continues at coordinate 2,359 of JAUNIY010000165.1, read as the reverse complement.
CTGCTTTCCCAAATCCAAAATGTCATAGCAGATCAATCGACTGTCGGTATCCACATTGGTCTGCTTGGCAAACGTATTGAGCGAACCTTCGGTAAACAGCTCCAATTCCAGCGCGATCTCATGCGCTTCCGGTTCACTCTGCTTGAGCAGAACTTCGCGCAAATCCTGCAATGTGGGTGGAATCCCCATGTAATTGCCTTGCAGAAAATACCGATAGGTCAGCGCCGTGCAGCGGTCGATGATGGACTTCTGCTTTGCTCCGAGCTTCGCGCCGTCCATCAGCTGTTCGCACAGAGACATGATAAACTCAGATTTCAGCACCATTGGATTACCTTCGTCATCATAGTCCGAATTCATGTCCATCGCGTTGATGTGATTTTCACTGGTGGCAGAAATGTGAATCACTTCTCCATGCATTTCGTTAATCAACAGCGAGCACTCGCGCTCCGGGTCTATAACGATGATATCTGCATTTGGGTCGGACAGGATGACGCCGATCATTTCCTGTTTCGCCGTAAAGGATTTACCAGAACCGGACACGCCGAGGATGAAAGAATTTCCGTTCAACAGCCTGTGGCGGTCGGCAATAATCATATTTTTGCTGATGGCATTCTGACCATAGTACATGCCATTGTTATGGTAAATTTCCTGTACATGAAACGGCATAAATGCAGCAAGGCTGTCCGTTGTCAGTGTCCGCAAAGCATCAATCCGGCGCACGCCATAGGGCAAAGCCGTATTCAATCCATCCATCTGCTGATACTTCAGTGTTGCCAGCTGGCAGACACCCGCGCTGGCAATCGAACGCAATGCTTCCGTGTCGCTGTCCAGCTGTTCCTTCGTGTCTGCGGTATGCACGATGGTCATGACGCCGAAAGTCATGCGCTGGTCACGGGTCGTCAGATCATCCATAAATTCACGCAATTCCCCGCGCTGCTGCTCCATATCATATGGAACGGTAGCAGAAAAGTTGTTGTTTTGGTTCTGCCTGCGCTGCCAATTTGTCACGTTTGTCTCGACGCCTAACAGCCGATTTTCTACTTCCCGTACCGCTTCGTCCGTGGGGACAGGGATAATATCAATCGACAGCATCATGCTGCGGTTCAAATCACACAGTTTTGTGACCAGCGTATCCTTGATAAACGTCGCGTAATCGCGCAGAAAAATCACGCGCCCATAGCGGTCTCCCATACGGAAATAATCGCTTTCAAACTCAAAGGTATCCGGGCAGATGTAATCCTTAAAGCTGTGCCCTTTCCGCATGGATTGCTTCAAATCATATGCGAATGCTGCTTCCTCTCCGGCACGAAAAAAATCATAAAAAATACGCAGACGTTCTACAGCTTCCAGTGGGTAGCATTTGGAGGACAGCCGGGAAAAGTGTGCGGACAGCTCCGCGCCGATGCGCTTAAAGCTGCTGCGCGCTTCTTCGATGTTCCGCTTGTAGACTGAAACCGTGATATATTTGTCCTGCACAATGCTGCTGGAACCCATCGCCTTGTCCAGCATCATCCGATTGTATTCCTCGCGGTAATGGTCTAATCCGTCATGCGCCATCGGCAGCAGGATAGTCTGTTCAAAATTCGCGCGGTTCAGGCGACGGTTGTTGATCGTAATCTTCGTCGTTGCTCCGGCTTCCAATGTGTTAATCAAGGTGGCATAGCCCTTAAACATCGTCTCCTGATCCTTTGGATCGGCTATAGCATAATTGATATCTGTAAATTGAAATGTTTTGGAAAACTTCGTCTTACCAACGCGAAAGATGCCGTCCGACCAGATTGTTTGAATTGGAATGACATCCTGTACTGACTTTGGAATTTTATATTTTTCCTTGTCCATTTTCATTACATTGTTGAGTGTCTTAATCATGGCGTCTGCGCATCTCCTTCTTTTGTTCCTCGATCCTGTCCTTCATGACTTCATAATACAGATTTTCCGCTTGAAAAACCAATCGCTTCGGTGTGCAAAATTTGGAGCGATACCATGCCTTAAGAAACTGTTCGGCAGGCATGCCGTTGTATTGGATAAAGCCCATCGCGGCAAATGGCGCTGCGGCAAGAATACAAATCCAGCTCAGTGTTTCCATGCCGATATATGGACGTAAGGCAAAAAATATCCCGACCGCCACACCACAGGCAAGCCCGGAAAATACGCACTGGCGAAGAGACAAACCGAGGAACATCGCTTCTGTGTATTCACGGATTTCCTTATTAATTCTAATTTCCATCATGTATTCCTTTCTCTCATAGTCCCATCATTTCCTTTACGATGTGATCAGACATTTTTACCATGCCGACCAAAATCAATAGCGATAGGTAATCCTTTGATGTTATCGCTGGATTTTCCCCCGCTCAAAACC
>JAUNIY010000164.1:4245-5168 GCA_030523305.1 Eubacteriales bacterium | reverse complement strand
GACTCAAAGCTGTAAACCAGATTCAATTCCTCTTTCAGCGATACAAACTGAATTTCGGGCATAGCAGGCACATGTAATAATTCAATCAATTCTTCCATCATTTTGCTCGCCCGTTCCATGTCTTCCATTGCAATCAGGCTTTTGACTGCAACCAACGTATTATTCAAAAAATGCGGATCCATCTGCGCATGGAGAAAATCATATTCTTTCTTTCGTTTTTCCTGTTCTCGTCGTTGGATATCGACAATGAGTTTGGAAATTCTTTCAAGCATTCCATTAAACGCTTTGCTCAAGACATAAGCCTCTTCACACTGTTCTCGAACCGGTAACGCCGCCAGATCATCCGCCTGCATATTTTGTATATCTTCCGAAAACTGTTCAAATACATCGGAAATTTTCTTGGTACGCGCATAGGATATCATCAAAATAAATATCGAACCCATGATAACCCAAAACAGGCAAACCGCTATGATATGAAACACATTGGTCAGAAGCTGGTTGACACGTTGTTCCTCCACAAAAGTCCAGCCGCTCTCAGGGTCGTGGTAATTGGATAACATAACATTGTTTTTCCCGCGCTGTACAATGCGAAATGAATTGTATGGAGCATACTTCTCCTCAAAAGTTTCCATGTTTGCCATCCAGTTCCCTATCATCTGTGAGTTGGTATGGCTGACAACGATGCCATTCCGGTCCAAAATATAGATTTTATTGTCATCACTCGCAAGTTTTTTCAATGTGCGGAACAGGGATTCGTCTTCCGATGTGAGAATGATAACACCTATGGATTTTTCATCGACATCATAAATCGTTCTGCCGTAGGATAGTCTATAATCCGATGTGTCTCCGCTACTCAAAAACCGAAGGTTCCAGCTCTCCGCCACCTCTCCGCTGTAATGCTTGATATACCAATATGTATTTTT
>JAUNIY010000164.1:0-4235 GCA_030523305.1 Eubacteriales bacterium | reverse complement strand
TCGTCCTCCCGAATCGAATATACCCGTTTATCATTCATCAGAATATCAACCATAAAATCCATGCCGACATAATCCATGGAGTGGGAAATCTTTTCAAGATTTTGCTGAATCTCCTGCTCAACTTCCGGCGTCGGTTCTTCAATCAATAGATTATATAAGGTTTCATTGATTGAGTTCATCAAGCTCACCATATTTTTTCGGTTGATCGTATTGCTATCACTAATCTGCTGCAATACTTGTACCCTTGCGTTTCCTTTTTCATGTAAAATATACGGATAGATAAAATGAACAATGGCAAATATCGCAACACAAGCCAAAACAACAATGCTCAGAACGCTCGTCGTAAAAATCTTCTGAAACATGGTATTTCTGTGTTTTACAAAAAAGCGTAGCCTTTTCATTCATTTCCCACTCCCTTCTTGTTCATCTATCTTCACAAATTATAAAATCCCAGTATCAGTATAACAGTGTTCGATTTGACATACTAGCAATAATTTGTCCCATTTTTTCATTTATCTGATGTATATACTACGTTTTCCCAGTGATCCAACAAAGTTGGATGCCATCCATATCCATGTCTTATCACAGCTGGCATAAAAAAGGCCGGAATGACACAAAACATATGTTTCGGATTCCAACCTTACTTCTATAAAAATGAAACGTTTTCGAGATTCCAAGCCTCTCGATTTCTTTAAAAATGTTGTTTTGCTGTGATATATCAAAACAAATACTATTTTTGTCAATATAAAATACCACATCAGGATCCCATCAGGCATCCCAATGCGGTACATACATTCGTTACTTTTGTTCCAAGTATTTCCTTGGCTCATCCACTTTTCTATTAGCTATATCTAACTATATGGATAGTATATTGGATTTAGAAGGAATGTCAACCTATCTTTTCAGCGCTTTCATTGTGTGCCCAGCTTCCATCCTTCCGCACGCTCTCTTGTTTCTACAAAGCTGCGATATCTGCCCTTTTGCTGCATCAGCGTCTGATGTGTTCCGCGCTGCACGATCCTGCCATCATCTACTACCAGAATCTGGTCCGCACGTTCAATCGTCGCCAACCGGTGCGCAATCGTGATGATCGTCTTGCCTCTCGTCAGTTCTGTAATTGCCGTTTGGATCAAGTGCTCATTCTCCGGATCCACGCTGGCTGTCGCTTCATCCAGAATAATAATGGGCGCATCTTTTAACATAGCTCGCGCAATAGAAATACGCTGTTTTTCGCCGCCGGAAAGGGTTCCTCCTCCATCTCCAACAACCGTATCATATCCCTCCGGCAGAGCCATGATAAAGTCATGACAGCATGCCTTTTTTGCTGCTGCGACCATCTCCTCTTTCGTGGCGTCCGGTTTGCCAAAACAGATATTATTGCGAATCGTGTCGTGAAACAGATATACATTCTGAAACACCATGGAAATGTTTTTCAGCAGACTATCGCAGGTAAATTCCTTGACATCGTGACCGCCTATCAGAATGCTGCCGCCATTGACATCGTAAAATCGAGTAATCAGGCTGCAAATCGTCGTTTTTCCACTACCAGAAGGGCCTACAATGGCCGTGGAGGTTTTCTCTTTGATAGCAAAGCTTACGTCCTTCAGTACCATCCGCTCGTCATAGCCAAAATCCACATGACGAAATTCCACGTCGAATCGATCCAGAGCGATGTCTTTCCCATCCAAATCAAGATAGCTTCCCTCTTGTAGTGATACAAGCTGATTCATAGCATTGTCGATCACACCCAATACATGCGCGCTGTCGCTGATCGGTTCCAGCCCCGCGAATATACCAAAAGAGAAGAATACAAACATCAACATCATAGGCAGGGAAAGCTCGCCTGTTACGCCTAAGTAGCAGGCTGCACCGCCCAGCGCAACCGATGCAATTTTGAGCGCCAGCAGATGCATACAGTTGGCAGGCGTATATCCCCACTCAATTTTTAAGCAAATATCTCTGCAATCGCGGCACGCCTTTGACATCGCCGCCATAGAAGCGCCGCCTTGTCCAAAGGATTTTACCACCGGCAAACCACGGGCATATTCCAGCGTTGCCCCTGTCAGGTCCCGCATTGCCTGCGCCGATACCGGAGCGTTTTTCGTGCTGTGATTGGAAACCAGCAGCAGAAACAGAAAGGATACAGCCGCGCCGAGCAACGCAATGAGGGAAACGACAGGGCTGATGACAAACAAGCATAGAAAAATAACCAGGAAATTGAGATATCCTCCTACAAAGTTGTCCACCATACGCATACCCATGTTTTCCAACGTATGCAAGCCCGTTGTAATGGAGTTCAGGATGTTACCTGTCTGCACCTGCTGAAAATATCCCAGTGAAACCCGTTTCAATGCGTCGCCGATGGCCAGTCGATCCCGCGCGACCAGCTCATAGCTAATGGTTTCCTGGAATTTCGCGCGCATGTAATCAAACAGAAACCGCAGAAAAACCAGTACAATCATAATGACCAGACTGAGCCAAATCCATTTGCGGTCAAACACTGTATTTCCCCTTGCATCTTCTATCAGCAGTCCCACGGTATAAGCCGCTACCATGATGGGCAGCGCTGCAAACCATGTAGAGAAAAACGAAAACACAAATCCAATATACAGTTTCTTTTTGAAATCACCGCACCAATCTATGATGCGTTTGATTGTCTTAAACATGTGAAACACCCTCCTTTCCAGCGCTGGAAACGGCCCACGCCTTTGCCCCAATGTGGGCTTGCCACAGTTCTCGATACAGCGGGCAGGTTTCCAACAGATGTTCCTGTTTGCCTTGCGCCAATATCGCGCCGTTTTTCAGCACTACTATGTTATCTGCCTGCCGGATCGTGGAAAGCCGATGTGCAATGACCAGCAACGTTTTTCCTTCGGAAAGCGCCGCAATACTCTGCTGGATTTTCTCCTCATTCTGGGGATCCGTGAATGCGGTTGCTTCATCCAAAATGACAATCGGTGCATTTTTCAAAATCATCCGCGCAATGGCAATGCGCTGTTTTTCGCCGCCGGAAAGACGTTTTCCCGCTTCCCCTGCCGGGGTATCATAGCCCATCGGCAATTTTTCGATAAATTCCGCGCACTGGGCGGCTTCTGCCGCAGCATAAACTTCCGCATCGCTGGCATTGGGATTGCCCAAACGGATATTCTCTTTCAGAGAGCAGGCAAACAAGAAATTGTCCTGCGTTACAAAGCTAACGATATCCGCCAGCTGCTTCAGCGGCATCTTTCGGATATCTATGCCGTCAATGGTGATCGATCCGCCTGTCACATCCCAAAACCGGGAAATCAGCTTTGCCACCGTAGATTTTCCACCGCCAGATGGGCCGACCAACGCGGTAAAGCTCCCCTGCGGAAGCGCCAGGTCGATGCCGTGCAGCACTTCGTTCTCCATATTCCCTGTATAAGAAAAATGCACGTCTGTCAGCTGAATATCGTATCCGGACACATCCGCCTGTCTATCGGGTTCCGGCAGCGGCGGCATATCCAGATAATCCTGTAATTCCTCTACCGTCAACTGAATCTGTTTCATACTGTTCCCGAACACTTCCAGTTTGGCCAAGGAAGTTACCATAGACATGGAGAGCATCACGCACAGCGCAACTTCTGCGACGGTAATACCCCCGCCTGATCCCAACAGCAGGCACACCGGAAGCGTTCCCAAAAGTGTGGACGGAAACAAGGCAAACGCCAATTTCATCGTGACCCAGGTGGAGGACATCCACTTTATCACAAACGTCTTATAGTCCATGATGGCGGCGGCAAATTTTTCATATGACATGCCGGCGCGCCCAAACGCTTTAATCACTTCAATGCCTTCGATGTACTCTACAATCGTGCTGTTCATATACGCGTTAGCCTTGTTGTATGCATCAAAGTTTTTGCCGCTGATTTGGAATGTCAACGCCATACAAAGGATGGAAAACGGCACCGTCACGAGTGAGGCCAACGCAACGCGCCAATCAATGACCACAAGTGCAATCAAGCTGATGACCGGAAGCACCAGATGTCCCGCCCCTTCCGGAATCATATGGGCCAATGGCGGTTCAATGTCCTCGATTTTATCCACCATAATATTCTTAATCTCTCCAATGGAGTGTGCCTCCACCTCCCCCAATGGAGCATGAAGGAAACGATCCGCTACACGAAGCCGCAACTTCTCCAAAATATGGTACGCGGTGTAGTGGGACAAACCGGTTGACAATCCAAAAAACACGACCTTGACTGCATATGCGA
>JAUNIY010000163.1 GCA_030523305.1 Eubacteriales bacterium | reverse complement strand
ACTCTTTGAGATGCGGTAATGTATAATTACATCCAAACACACCGACAAATTAGGAATTTAATTTAAGAGGAGATCTACCTATGAACAAAAAGATATGGGATTTATATGCGCCAATATATGAAAGAGCAATGCGGGGTGACCATAAGATTTATAAAATCATGTATCATCGGATTCCGAAGGTCATTGCAGGAAAAGATGTGCTGGAAATTGCCACTGGTCCCGGATTGCTGGCAAAACACGTTGCATATGCCGCAAATAAAATGATTGCCACTGACTATTCGGAAGGCATGATAAAGGAAGCAAGAAAGGGAGAATACCCTGACAATCTGACGTTTGAGGTTGCGGATGCGACAAATTTACCGTTTGAGGACAAATCTTTTGATGTGGTTTTAATTGCGAACGCACTTCATGTTATGCCAAATCCCGAAAAGGCGCTGAAAGAAATCGACAGAGTGTTGAAAGACGGCGGTCTATTGGTTGCCCCCAATTTTGTAAATCACAGAAGCAGTTTTATAAGCAGAATATGGTCGAATATATTGAAAATCGCAGGAATAAACTTTGAGCATCAGTGGAACACAGATGAGTACAGGGGATTTCTTGAAGAGAATGGTTGGAAAATTGAAAATTTTGAGGAAATGCAGGCACGTATTTCTCTAGTTTATGTTGAGTGTGTGAGGCGATAACTGCCCGTTTGTCGGATTGATTGTCCACAGGGATAGCGAGCATCGGATTGTGTTGACCACAATTCAAATCCGCAGTCTAAAGGTTTGCGGACTTATTGAGCGCATGGTTTGATTTTTCTTCTTATCTGACTTTGTTTATCGTTGTAACACCTACATATTGATCTTGCGTAAAACCTGAAAAGGGATTGATAACGCTTGCTTTCAGTGTTATAATAATTTTGAATTAGCTATGCCTAACTGTTGGTATGCTCTTGCCGCATGGGAACAAGTCGGTCTACTAAAAGCAGGGAAAAGATGGCGGGCATTGGAATGTTGATATGATAGGGGAAAAGCAAATGTTGCTGATTGAAATTTTGGTGCTGTTGGCCGTTTTTACCGCTTTTGTTTGGTTGACCACCCTGCACGGACCACTGGGAGGAATCCATTGGTACCCCAAGGCTGCCCAAGAAAAAGCACTGGCACTGGGACTGGTCACGAAGGAACGGCTCGTATCCCGGGCCCGTGCAGTTCGTTGCGTTTTGCTGCTGATAGTAGCGGCGATTATTCTTGGCTCTGTGTTTTTGGTGAACCGTGCAGTTGGTTGGAGCATAGCATTTGGTCAAATCTATGGGATGCTTTTTGTGATGAACTGGTACGATGCCATTGTGGTGGACTATCTTTGGGTAGCAAAGACCGGCTATTGGCATATTCCGGAACTGGGGGATATGCCCATTGCTAAGCCGTGGAGCCTTATTCTGAAGGAGAGAATCATGATGTCTCTGCTGTATATCCCGATTGCTGCTCTGTTTGGTTGTATTGCATTCATCATGTCATGAAGGAAGGTGTTGGTATGAAAAGACAATATTTTTCCATGGAGAAGGACGGCTTTTACGGCGCTTACTACCCCGATGAAAAGGCAAACAACAAGGCATTCCTGTGCATGATCGGGGACTCTGCGGACAATGTGATGGTGCGGGGTGCCGTCAAATATCTCCACGATTTGGGTTGTCATGCGCTGGCTCTGGCCCCGGCGGAAACGGATTGCGGCTACCACAGCTACCCGCTGGAATGCTGCGAAAAAGCTATTGCCTTTTTGAGAAGCCAGGGTATCGAAAAGATCGGCATTACGGGCGGTTCTACTACCGGTATGATCGCACTGGCAGCGGCGTCCTATTTCCCAGATCTTACCCTAACACTGGCGTTTACCCCGCCGGATTTCATCATGGAGGGCTTTTATCAGGGGAAGCGGGACGGCTGCAAAGAATGGCCGGGGGAAAAGGAATCCACTCTTACCTACCGGGATCAGCCACTGCCATACCTGCCCTATGCCTGGCGGCACCCGGACTACTGGCAGAATGTGATGAAAGAGTCCAAGGCAGGCGGCGATATGATTGCCAGCCGTGGCCTATTTGATGAGTCCGAGCGGTTACATCCCATTCAAGAGGAAGAAAAAATCAAGGTGGAGAACATCAAGGGCCGGGTCATCTTCGTGGGTGCGGAGGACGATGTGCTGTGGGACACCTGTAAGTACATCTGCCGCATGACACAGAGGCTGGAGGAGAGACCCCACGAATGCAGCTATGAGGCCTTGCTCTATGAGCACGGCACGCACTTTGTCTTTCCCCAGGGTATGATGAAGAAGATGATGCCCGTTGGCGTTTCTCTGCTGGTTGGGCTGCTGTTCAAAGCCGGGCGGCAGCATCCGAAGGAATGCAAGGATACGCGGGTGGACATTGACCGAAAGATCTCCCAAATTCTGCGGGAATGGTAGAGAAACGGTGGGATATCAGATGAGCAGGATCAGAACTATGTTACATGCCAAAAGAAGCTTAACGGAGGAGCATATCCGGAAGCTGGAGCAAGCCGGCCGCGCTGGGGAACGCTATACGGCTACCATGCCGGATGTTTCTTTTCTGGTGCTTGGCCTGATTTGCGACGCGGGCTGGCTGATTCAGGTAATTGCAGGGATAATCTATTTAACGCGCCATGCCCTGTGGAATGGGCTGGACATTCTCATAGCAACCGCGCTCGCAGTGACTATTGCCGGAATTGGGTGGATCATTCATCTGAATCGAATTCACGAAAAGGAAATTGCTACAAGGCTGCAGAAAAATCTTGGCTTCGGGATGGTTCCCATCGGCGGACTGTTAACCGGTGTCTTTGGGATTGTTCAAGCGATTGCTCAATCAACGGCGGACCTTACCATTTCTGTACTGCTGGTTTGGATCACCGTTGGCGGAGCGATCAACTTTCTTGCGGGTATTCCGATCTTTTTGTCATTCAAAAAAGGGATCCGATATGGGATCCAGTAACGAAATAAAGATCATATGGTTTACTTGACGGAAAAAGGAAAAGGCTCAGACGGTTCGGCTGAGTCTGGAAATGTCTCGACAGAGTGACCTATGAAAGGAAAGTTATCTATGAATATTACAGTCATTTTGATTGAAATTATCATTATGCTTCTGGTGTTCGGCCTTTTCGTGTTTGGAATGCTCTATATTAGCCCTTTGACCTTTATCAGCGACTATCCGCCTGAGATCCAGGAGATATACTACCGGACGCAGCATAAAGAAGGGACAAAGAAAAAGCTGACCGCGGCGATGAAGATCAAGAAGCTCATCGCCCTTATCGCATTTATGTTTCTTTTTGCATGGATGATGCATCTGGCAGGAGCGGAAACCTTTGTGGAGGGGCTGTTGCTTTCTTATGCGTACATCCTGTGCCTGTTTGCCTGGGACACCTTCTTTTTGGACTGGGTGCTGTTTGCCAACATCAAGCGGATCCGGCTCCCCGGTACGGAGTACATGGAAAAGGAATACCATCAGAAATGGTTCCATGTGAAGGTGTGCATCCCAATGATTCCGGTTTTTGCGGCGGTAGGAGCGTTCAGCGCGCTGCTTATGATCTGGATTTGGTAGAAGTAGGGGAGGAAGCAGTTTGGCTTTAACCGGAAACAGCAGCTGGTCCCATTCTGTTTCCATTCCGCTCGCTGCTGCTAGCTTGGATCTGCATGGCCGTGGTCTGAATAAAGGAGGAAAATTGCATGACTCGACACAATGAAATTCAAAATGCTTACCGCTATCTCGGCAAGGAGGCCACCTTTTACGACGGAATGATTACCTGTTCCACCCTTCCCGGCAGGGCGGTGTGCGGCCTTGTATGGAATATGAATCAGAAAAAGAACACCCGCTACTTAGAGCGGGCACTATCCGGAATCCCGGACGATTTTGATGGGAAGCTGCTGGAGGTTCCGGTGGGTACCGGCGTGCTGACCATGCCGGTATATCAAACATTGCACAAAGCGGATATCACCTGTCTGGATTATTCCCGAGACATGATGGTCCAGGCCCAGCGCCGGGCGGAGCGGTTTGGGCTTAATCATGTGCAGTTCCGGCAGGGAGATGTGGGTAAGCTGCCCTTTGATGACGGCAGCTTTGATCTGGTACTTTCCCTCAACGGCTTTCATGCCTTTCCGGATAAAGAGGCAGCCTACAGGGAAACCTTCCGGGTTTTAAAGTCCGGTGGTGTCTTCTGCGGCTGCTTTTACATAAAGGGTAAGAACCGCCGCACCGACTGGTTCATCGACCGGTTTTACACCCCAAAGGGCTTCTTCACGCCGCCCTATGAGACAGAGGAGAGTCTACGGATGCAGCTGGAAAAAATGTACGCACAAGTGGAACTGGAAACAGTGGAATCCATGGCCTGTTTTACTTGCCGAAAGGCATAACAATGCTCCCTCCATGATTGACTGTGTTTTACTTCACTGTCTCTCATAGAGGGAGCATACCACTTTCAGCTGTCGCTCCTTAGTTGCCCAACTGCGAAAACAGGCGAGTATGTCAACGGCGGGCGCAGTTCACGCTTTACTTGTAGTTGACTGGCTCGGCTATTTTTGCTATTACATATTACAGTGTGCTGATTTTAGTAAAGTCGATATTACCTTTATCGTCCAACCAGCTTTCGTCACAATGGACTGCTTCAATGCTTCCGATAAATAAATCATGGTCTCCTGTTCTAATGCAATCTACAACTTTACATTCGACGGATATAGGACAACCAGAGAGTAATGGTGCATTTACTTTTGTCCCATTTTCCCACTGTAAATTTAATACGGAGAATTTGTCCTCGTCTCGTCCCGACTTACTTCCCAGATAATAAAACTCTTTTTCAAACCCTTTCGTTGGAATGTTAATAACAAATTCCCCGGATTCTTTTATCAGTTGATAGGAAAAGTGTTCAGGAACAATTCCAACCATTGCCATAGGCGGATTCCCAGATACATTAGCAGCAAAACCTACCGCCAACGCATTGTTCCTCCCGTCTTTACCTCGGCAAGAAACAATTAAATTGGGAATTGGCAATACACCCAGCGAAAAATTTTCTAGTGTTTTTTTCATTTTGAAATAACCTCCTTTATGTCTACATGATACAGGATTAGAGTTACTCTAAGTCAAGGGCTTTCGGGAAGGAATTTGTATGCTACCATAATTTAAAATGAAAAATGAGAGGTGCAT
>JAUNIY010000019.1 GCA_030523305.1 Eubacteriales bacterium | reverse complement strand
CTGTACGATTCCGCAGATCGGCTCTGCGTGCTCCAAAAGCTGGATCGCCATGAAGTTTTCATCATCCACCGCAAACGGTGCCCGAATTCCATATCGGCTGGCTGGGACATATCCCCATTGAGAATAATACTTTGCATCCCCCAAAACAATGACATATGAAAATCCCAGCTTTTTGGCTATACGATGGCCTTCGCGGATCAACGCCTTTCCTATACCGCGCCTCTGATAGCTTGGAAGGACGGAAAGCGGGGCCAATGCCAACGCCGTATGATCGCCCACCGTCACTTTGGAAAACAAGATGTGGCCCACAAGGTTCCCCTCAGATTCCGCTGCCAAAGAAAGCGCGGGAACAAACGTGTCGCTTTTTCTCAGTGCGGCGACTAAGTCCTGTTCAGATCCATCGCTGTGCTCCGCATGTGCAAACGCCTCTTGAACTACATGATATACCGCTTCATAATCTTTCGCTGTTTCACACCGAATCATCCTTGCCTCCTTCAAATTTTATGCAAGTTTCTCGCTGACGTCTTGTTTTTTCGTCCGGTTGACCAGAATGATGCCGACGCAGACCAGCGCCAATGCCAGCATATTACGCACGGTGAACACGGTCTCATGCAATACCATACCGGACATCAATGAACCAAAAACCGGCACAAGGAAATTGTACACCGTTACCCTGCCGACCTGGTATTTTTTCAACAGCGCAGTCCAGATAGAAAATGCCGCCGCCGACAAAAAAATCAAATATCCCAACAGAGCCAACGCCTGCGGCGAAACTGTTTGAAACCGTCCGCCGCCGATGATCCCGGCAATCAGCAGGACTGCACCACCGGCAGTCAACTGCCAGCCGGTCACCATCATCGGAGATTGCCCGTTGGCCACAAATTTGCTGATGACCGCGCCGGCGCCTGCCGCAACGCTTGACAGTAACATAAAGCCTTCTCCGTTCCAAGCAAAGCCGCCGCCAAGCGAGCCCGCCGAACTGACGGTAATCATCAGCACCCCGGCAAAACCCAACACGCAGCCGATTGCCTTGCGGGTATTGATTCGGTCATCCGGGAAGAGGAAATGGGAGATGCCCACCGCAAGAAAGGTTGTTGTCGCCGTAATCACCGAACCCTTTACGCCGGTGGTGTGTGAAAGCCCGATATAAAAGAACACATATTGCATCGTCGTCTGCACCACCCCCAGCAACAGGATACCTTTCCATTGCCCTTTGTGTGGAACCAGCAACTTCTTATGCAGAATAGTCGAAACGATCAACACCGCAACGCCAGCCAGCATAAACCGCCATCCGGCAAAAAACAGCTTGCTGGCAGCGTCTTCGCCGATGCCAAACAACACGTATCCGGTTTTTACCGCCGGGAATGCACTCCCCCACAACAGCGTACACAGCAAAGCCGGAAGCAGTAAGCCAGCTATGTCTTTTCTCTTCATGTCCAACATCACCTATTCTATGGTATTTTTCTCTTATGTCCATCCTACCGTATATACGCGTCAAATACAAGTGCACATTTATTTGCAAATTCCGTCAACCTGCTTGACGGAGGCTTTTTATACTGGTACAATAATTGCAGCAAAAAGTGACCGATTTTGTTGTTTTTGCACATATTTATATGTGTTTATGGTTATTTTATGATACACGGAGGAATATGATCTATGGATTATCAGGCACTCTATCAGAGTAAGCTGACAACTGCGGCGGAAGCGGCAAAAGTTGTAAAAAGTGGAGATTGGGTAGATTTTGGCTGGTGCACCGGCACGCCGGACGCACTGGACAAGGCTCTTGCTGCGCGCGCGGAAGAACTGGTTGATGTCAATATCCGCGGCGGCGTGTTGCTTGCGCCGCTGGCAATTGCACAGGTCCCAAATGCAAACAAGCATTTTTCGTGGAATTCCTGGCACATGAGCGGCATCGAACGCAAGATGATCGCAGACGGCATTGCATATTATGCGCCACTGCGTTATTCTGAACTGCCGCGCTGGTATCGTGAAAGTATCTGCCCACCGGACGTTGTGATGATTCAAGTCGCGCCAATGGACAAGCACGGCTATTTCAATTTTGGCCCCAGCGCTTCCCATTTGGCAGCAGTCTGCGAAACCGGAAAAAAAGTCATTGTAGAAGTCAACACCAACATGCCGCGCTGCCTGGGTGGCTTTGAAGAAGGCGTACATATTACGGACGTCGATATGATTGTAGAAGGCGACAACCCGCCGATCCGTACCATGGGCAGTGCTGCAGCTACTGAAATCGATGAAACCGTTGCCAAGTTGATCGTAGAGGAAATTCCCAACGGCGCATGCCTCCAGCTGGGCATTGGCGGTATGCCCAACGCAGTCGGTTCCTTGATTGCACAATCTGATCTGAAGGATCTGGGCGTGCACACGGAAATGTATGTCGACGGCTTTGTCGACATGGCCGCTGCCGGCAAGCTGTCGTGTGCGAAAAAAAACATCGACAAGGGCCGCCAGGTGTTCGCCTTCGGCGCAGGTACACAGAAAATGTACGATTATATGGACGACAACCCGGCTTTGATGAGCGTCCCGGTCGGCTATACCAACGATTCGCGCGTCATTTCCCAGATCGACAACTTCATCTCTATCAACAACGCAGTTGACCTCGACTTGACCGGCCAGATCAACGCAGAATCCGCCGGCACCAAGCACATCAGCGGCGCAGGCGGCCAGCTGGATTTCGTACTGGGCGCATATCTGTCCAACGGCGGCAAAAGCTTCATTTGCTGCTCCTCCACGTTTACCACCCGCAGCGGCGAGCTGAAAAGCCGCATTGTCCCGACCCTGTCGCCTGGCTCCACGGTAACCGATACCCGCACCAATACCCATTATCTCGTAACCGAGTACGGCAAGGTTTGCCTAAAAGGCCTGTCCACCTGGGAACGTGCCGAGGCAATCATCTCTGTTGCACATCCGCAGTTCCGTGAGCAATTGATCCAGGAAGCAGAAAAGCTCAAGATCTGGAGAACCTCCAACCGCAGATAATCCATTGCATAGCAAAAGCCGGCGGCACATGCCTCCGGCTTTTCTTGTTGTCCCAATATAACAATCAGTGACGGAACGTCAGGCCGCCTGTCGCAGCGTCCATCGCATCAACAATAGCCAGCGACTCCAAGCGCACGCCGCGCTCACGCAGCAGCTTGCCGCCCTCCTGAAACCCCTTTTCAATCGCAATGCCAACGCCCTCGAGCGTAGCGCCGGATTCCTCAATAATATCAATGAGGCCGTTGACCGCGCAGCCATTGGCCAAAAAATCATCGATAATCAGGATATGGTCGTCAGGCGTCAGGAACCGCTTCGACACAATGACATCATATACGCGCCTATGGGTAAACGACTGTACCTTAGAAGCATATACTTCACCGTCAATGTTGATGGACTGTGCCTTTTTTGCAAATACCACCGGCACGCCAAATTCCTGTGCAGCGACACATGCAATACCGATCCCGGACGCCTCAACGGTCAGGATTTTGTTGATCGGCGCATCTGCAAACAGCCGCTTCCATTCCTTCCCCATCTCCGCAAACAGCCCGACATCCATCTGGTGGTTCAAAAAACTGTCCACCTTTAATACGTCGCCCTCTTTTACCGCGCCATTCTTACAAATATATTGCTCCAAAAGCTCCATACCCGCATCGTTCCTTTCTGTTGTCCCCGTATACACCGTTATAATTGAGGATATCGTACCATATTCCAAAGGCTCTTGCAAGTATGTTTTGTCAAAGATTGACAGGTTTTGTATCCGTTTGTCAGTCCAAAAAGAAATGGAGGTTGTCTTCTTCCGCAGACAATATGATATGCTGTCCTCCCTCCGGCTTCTGCCAGCAATCACCGGCCAATTCCCAAAGCAGAGGCCCTTGCCTCGTTTCCACTTCAGCTTGGCAGCTGTATAGGCCGGGCAAAACCCGCTTGACGATGCCAGATAATTGCAAGCGGTCGCTTTCGCGCGCCAGCCGGAGATGCTCTGGCCGGATCCCCATAGACCGAGCACCCGTCCTTTGCAGCCCATCCGGCACAGGGATAAAATTCCGCATCCCGGTCAATTCGGCGCACGCACGCGTTTTCGGCTGCTTCCACAGGCTGTCGCACGCGCCATACTCGACAATCTTTCCATCCGACACCACAGCCGCGCACGAGCACAGCTGTAATGCTTCGGAAAACTCATGCGTTACCAGCAGCGATACACCGTCATGCTGCTCCATCACTTCCGCCATCTGCCGCCGCACTTGCCCGCGCAGATGGGTATCCAACGCAGAAAATGGTTCGTCCAACAACAGCACCTCCGGTTCCGCAGCCAGCATACGCGCCAACGCGGTTCGCTGCTTTTGCCCGCCGGAAAGCTGCGCTGGATACAGGTCCGCCAATTCGGTCAACTGAAAGCGCTCGAGCAGCATGCTGCATCGCCGCTGTTTTTCGGCACGCTTCCCTGTCATGCCCATCATCAGGTTGCCAGAGACCGTTTTGTTTTCAAACAGGGCATACTGCTGAAACAAATAGCCCGCGCGGCGCTTCTGCGGCGGTAAGCACCGCTTTTGCGCAGCATCATACCAAACAGCCTGCCCGTGGGTAATGCGCCCATGATCGGGCTTTTCAATGCCTGCAATGCAACGCAGCAGCATACTTTTTCCGCTGCCGGATGCACCAATCACTGCGGTTGGCGCATTTGGAAATTCCTGCTGCATCGAAAGGGAAAAGTCACCCAGCTTTTTGTAGATATCTATCCAAAGGCTCACCGGCCTTTCCCTCCTTTCCGCCGAACGTATATGCTGTTCCATAGATTCACTGCAAGCATACCGGCAAATGACATCAGGCAGATGATAGCCGTCCAAAACAGCGCTTCATCATAGTGTGCCTTGCCCGCCTGCACAGCGGAATAGATTGCAATCGACATCGTCTGCGTTTTCCCGGGAATATTACCCGCGACCATCATCGTCGCACCGAATTCCCCCAAAGCACGCGCAAATGACAGCACCGTTCCCGCCGCAATGCCCGGCATACAGCCCGGCAATGTAACCTGCACAAAAATACGCCACTCACTCATACCCAATGTCCGGCCAGCCGCTGCCAGATCCGGATCCAGCTGTTCCATTGCCCCCCGTACCGTGCGGTACATCAGCGGGATTGCAACCACCGTGGCGGCGACAACCGCCGCAGCCGGCGTAAAGATGACAGAAATACCGAGCTGGTTGAGCAATGCACCGACTGGCCCATTTTTTCCCATCAACAAAAGAAGGGCGAATCCGACAACCGTCGGCGGCAATACCATCGGCAGTGTCAAAATGCCATCTAGCAACGCCTGTGCGCGGCGCAGGCGCAGCACAAACCACGCTGCCGCAATACCAATCACAATCGAAAATGCTGTCGCCAGCAATGCAATCTCCAACGATAGGATCAATGGCGTTGCATCCATCGGTATCCACCTGCCTTCCGCCATGCTGTTTTATTCTGATACGCCAAAACCGTATGCTTCAAACACTACTGCAGCATCCGCAGACTGCAAGAAGGCAAGAAACTCTTCTGCCGCTTCATTCTTTGCGCCTTCCGCCGTCAATGCGACCGGATAAACAACCGGATCACAGCTGTCCTCTGGTGCAGCGCATACCACCTGGACTGCATCGGTCACTGCGGCATCGGTTGCATAGACAATGCCTGCATCCACTTCGCCTGTCTCACACCATGCCAAAACCTGGCGGACGTCCGAGCCGAGCACAGCTTTTTCAGATACCGTGTCCCAGATACCCAGCGTGGTCAAAATCTCCTGTGCGTATTGCCCGGCCGGTACGCTATCTGGATTGCCAATGGCAACCTTTTTCACATTATCCGCAGCCAAATCTGCAAAAGAAGAGACGATATCCGTGTCTGTCGGTGTGACCAAAACTGCCTCATTGGTCAACAAGTCGCTGCGGCTGTCTGTATCAACAAGGCCTTCCTCCTCCAGCGCATCCATCTGGGTCTGTGCTGCAGACAGGAAGATATCGCACGGCGCCCCGTTTTCAATTTGGCTCTGCAAATCGCCGGAAGACGCATAATTCGCAGAGATTTCCACCTCTGGATGTCGTTCGTCGTAATCTGCAATCAGCTCGTCCATGCAGTCGGTCATACTCTTTGCCGCATAGATTGTGACGGTACTTTCTGAGGCACTGCCGCTGCCTGCCACGCTGCTTCCCGCCGCAATATCCTCTTGTTGCGCGCTACAGCCCGCCAACACGCCCATTGCCACAACCGCCGTCAGAAGCCCTACAGCTATTTTTGTCCGTTTCATAAAAACCCCTCCACAAACGTTATTCTCATTCCAGTATAACGCTTGTGCAAAATTTGTCAATTACATCCATCCGTTTTTACATTCCCATCCGTTTTTGGGCATGAGAAAAGGCTGTTCCGCTCTCCTACAGAACAACCTTTTCATTGATGCACAAAGTACCGTCTCACATGATTTCCTGAACCGAACCAGTGCATGCTACATTCAAATCTGTATTATCTGAAAAGCATAACAACCGATGCCGATATGGGTCTCCAGGCACTGCGTATGATCTTTCCCCTTACCATCCGCAATCGGTCACCCTTTGATCCACTGGAAATGTACTTTATACATTTATTATAGCAACTTTCTGGTAATTGTCAATCATTTTTTCATTTTGCACAAAAATATCACTGTCATTTACCAGTTTATGTATATTTGCGTGCAACAGTCACAACCTCTCCCGCCTGGAGGGACTTCTGTACGTCAATCAGCCGTTGGTTCCGACTTCCGCGGAATCGTAAGGAGAGATCCCGCTGTGCCTGGATGAACGGGCCGTCCACCACAATATCACACTGCCGCAGCAGCTTTCCCACTGCGGGATCGTCCATCTGCAACAGCTGCTCCCAAGTATAACCGGTATACGCCATGATATGCTTGCCGCCCTGCTTCAACACGCGCACCAGCTCTGCCAGCGGCTCCGGCTGACAAAACGGCTCGCCGCCAGACAGCGTCACGCCGGAAATCAGCGGATCTGCCTGTATATCCGCCAAAAGCTGGGAAATATGCACAACATGCCCGGCTGCAAAATCATGCGTCTGCGGATTGTGACATCCAGGACAGTGATGCGGGCATCCCTGTGTGAAAATGACAAAGCGGATGCCGGGGCCATCGACAATGGACTCATCGATGACTCCGGCAATGCGGATTGTATGATCCTTCATCGCTTATGCTCTGTAACGGACATCGTGTTTGACGCGGTCATGCTCTTCCGCGCGCTTCGCATTGTTGAAGCGGTCCAGCGTACCTACCAAATAACCAGTAATGCGGCGGATGCGTTCAAAGCCAACGCCTTCTCCCACCATCTGTTCGCCTCTTGCATTGTATGTGACGTGATTGAGTTCGTTCATGATAATAACCTCCTTGTATCCTGTTACGCCATCGGGTTCGGTCGACGGTCCCGCTCTTCATTTGGGTCGCCATGATATCCGATGGTATCGCTGTTGTGGTTTGTATATACGCCCAGCTGCCGCAGCCGCTCCATGCTGACGGCTTCGCCTTCCCGCCGTCCGCAACGCGGGCAGACATCGTCGATGATACCCGTATATCCGCAAATCGGGTCGCGGTCAACCGGGTGATTGATGGAACCGTAGCCGATGCCGCACTCCTTCATATAACGGACAATCGCCTCAAAGGCATCCAGATTCTGTGTCGGATCGCCATCTAGCTCAACATAGCTAATGTGTCCACCGTTGGTCAGCTCGTGATATGGTGCTTCCAGCTGGATCTTCTTGAATGCCGTAATCGGATAATACACCGGCACATGGAACGAATTGGTGTAGTAATCGCGGTCAGTTACGCCTTCAATGACGCCATAACGCTCCCGATCCAAACGGACAAACCGCCCAGACAAGCCCTCGGCCGGTGTCGCGATGACGGAAAAGTTCAATCCAGTCTCCCGGCTTTCACGATCCATACGCTCGCGCATGCGCCCCACAATGGTCAAGCCCATATGCTGTGCTTGCTCCGATTCGCCGTGGTGCACGCCCATCAGCGCCTTCAGGCATTCTGCCAATCCGATAAAACCAACCGTCAGCGTACCATGCTTGAGCACCTCGCCGACCTTGTCGTTCGGCCCCAGCTTGTCGGAATCCAGCCATACGCCCTGCCCCATCAAAAACGGGTAATTGCGTACACGTTTATCGCACTGGATTTTGAACCGTGCTTTGAGCTGATCGATCACCAGCTCCATCTTCTGATCCAGCTCTTTGAAAAACGTTTCGACGTCACCTTCCGCACGGATGGCAATACGCGGCAGATTGATGGATGTAAAACTCAGATTGCCGCGCCCGTTGACAATCTCGCGGGACGGGTCGTACACATTGCCGATAACGCGGGTCCGGCAGCCCATATATGCGGCCTCGGTCTCCGGATGTCCCGGCTTATAATACTGTGCATTATACGGCGCATCCAGGAACGAGAAATTCGGGAACAGACGCTTTGCTGATACCCGCATAGCAAGCTTAAACAAATCATAGTTCGGATCTTCCGGGTTGTAGTTGACGCCTTCCTTCACCTTAAAAATATGGATCGGGAAAATAGACGTCTCGCCGTTGCCCAGCCCCGCTTCTGTCGCCAGAAGTAAGCTCTTCATGACCAAACGGCCCTCTGGGGAGGTATCTGTACCGTAATTGAGCGAGGAGAACGGGATTTGTGCGCCTGCGCGGGAATGCATGGTATTCAAGTTGTGCACCAACGCCTCCATCGCCTGATAGGTTGCACGTTCGGTCTCCCGGCGCGCATATTTCAATGTAAAGCTGAGGATGCGTTCTACGGTTTCCTCCGCGATACCGCGCGCAAGCAAACGGCCACGGATCTGCTCCGAGGTGCCGTTGTCATCCGCCAGCACCGGTTTTTCCGCGCACGCTTCAATCAGTGCCTTTGCTGGCTCCAAGCCCTCATCTTCTACATCAAAGACCTCCAGCGCCTTTGCCAAATTGTCGCGGTAATTGTGCCAGTAGGTTTTGCGCACACCAGGTGCCATGCTGTAATCAAAATTCGGTACGCTCTGGCCGCCGTGCTGGTCATTCTGATTGGATTGTATCGCAATGCAGGCCAGCGCAGAATAGCTGCGAATATCGTTTGGCTCACGCAGGAAGCCATGCCCTGTAGAAAAGCCGTTTTCAAACAGCTTGAGCAGATCGATCTGCGTGCAGGTCGTCGTCAATGTATAAAAGTCGAAATCATGAATATGGATATCGCCTTCCCGATGCGCTTTTGCGATATGCGGCTCCAACAAGAACATTTCGTTAAACTGCTTTGCGCCTTCCGAGCCGTATTTCAGCATCGTACCCATCGCCGTATCGCCATCGATGTTGGCGTTTTCGCGCTTGATGTCATTCTCAATCGCGGATTTAAAGGTCAGATCCTCATACGTCTTCATCAGCCCGGTATTCATCTCGCGCTGACGCGACCGTTCGTTGCGGTACAGGATATATGCCTTCGCTGTGCGGGCATGTCCCTGCTCTACCAATGTTTTCTCAACAGCATCCTGTACATATTCAACGGTTGGCGTTGTGGTCGGGCTGTGAGCTTCCACATAATCCGCCACATCCAACGCCAAGCGCATAGACATTTGATAATCATGGCCTCCGGAAGCTTCTGCCGCCCGATAGATGGCGTTTGCAATCTTCGTGATATCAAAGAATACGCATCTGCCGTCCCTTTTTTCAATCTGCTGAATCATTTATAGCTGTTCCTCCGGTTTGTATAAATCAGGAATCGTTACAAATTCCATTTCTCCGCCTCCAAATACAAAATATGCGAACATTTCCAATATATGTACACAACATATTGTGTATCCGGAAATCGGAACTGTCTAATATTTTAGTACGTGAGGGAAAAGATGTCAAGTGCTCCAACCGGTCTTGTGGTGCCCATTAACAGCTGAGAATCATTCCTATTTTTCAATTTTGTTGCAACCGCACGGATCTGCCCGCGCCTCTTGCCGTCCTGTTTTCCACAGGCTGGTTTGCAGCTTTCCGCCTGAAAAAACCGATGAAGCAACAAAGACAACGTTTTTTTCAAACCATTTTCCCATCCGGCGAAAAGTTTTCCACATCCGGCAATTTTTCTGTGGATGTCCCAAATTCAAATTGTAAATTTTTTTTGATTTTGCTGCTCCGACATTTTTCAACCACAATATCTTGTGGTATCAATTTTGTCATCCCCAGGATATCCCTGTCAGCACACAGAAAATTCCTTCCATGCCCGGATATAGCAGCTGCTCAACGAACGGATTTCCTGCTCCTCGCTCGCCGCGGACGCATCATAAACGCCGACAACCGGATAACCGGCCCGGCTGGCTGTCACCACGCAATGCAGGCTGTCCTCAAACACAGCGGTGGATTCCTTGCGTGTCCCCAGCCTGCGTGCACATTCATCAAAAATATAGGGTAGGTTTTTGCTGGTATTCAAATCCCCGCAGGTCAGAACAAAGGAAAAATAGTCCATAACCTCCAGGCGTTTGAGCGCCGCCTCGACCAACGCATGGTTGGTCGCGCTGGCCACGCACATGCGGACGCTCTGCCGCCGCAGCGCGTCCAGCATCTCCCGCACGCCTTCTTTTAGCGGCGCGCGGAAGCGGTAATCATCCGCAATCATATGATCGATATATGTACAGATCTCTTCTACAGCTGCCTGCACGCCAAACTCCCTGCGGAAATACTCCGCTGCTTCTGGCAGCGTCATGGTTTTCAGCCGCAGCGCAAATGCCGCCGCATCCATCACCTGGATATTCTGTTCCTGCAAATAGCGCAGCCCAACAGATTCCCAATACGGCATGGAATCCAACAACGTCCCATCCAAATCAAAAATCGCACCCGTTATTTTCACGCTTCCACCAACCTTTCCGCCTGAGCGCGCAGCGCCCGGGTTGCAGCCTCGATATCATCCGCAGCAAAAATGCCGGAAACAATCGCCACGCCTGCGATACCAGTGCCCTTCAGCTCCAACATATTATCCAGCTTGATGCCGCCGATGGCGGTTGCAGGAATATCCACGCTGTGCACAATCTGCCTGATCTCCTCCCAGGTCAGAGGATTTGCATCTGTTTTGGTACCGGTAGCGTGTACGGCGCCGACGCCGAGATAATCCGCCCCCCGTTTTTCCGCCAGCTGTGCCTCCTCGACAGAATGGGCGGATACGCCAACGATTTTCTCTTCTCCCAGGAGCGCACGCACATCGCCGGCCTCCATATCGTCCTGTCCGACGTGTACGCCATCTGCACCGCTTTCCAGGCACGCTTGTACGTCGTCATTGATGACGCACGGTATGCCGTAGCTGTGACACAGCGCGACGATGTCCTTGGCCTCTGCGACAAACGCCGCATGGTCCAGCCCTTTTTCCCGGATCTGTACCAGGGTTGCACCGCCCTTCAAGCATTCCTCGACCTGTTCATACAGTGTGCGCCCACCGACCCATGCCCGGTCTGTCACCGCATACAACAGCATGGCTTTCTTGACCGCCTCTTTTTTATCGAATTTCAAGTTTCATTCCTCCGTTCAGTGTTTCCGCATCCATCAAGCTGATGGCATCCATCAAATATACCCGGAACGATCCGGTTCCCTGGCCTGCTTCCATGGTTTTGCGATAGGCAATATCCCCGGCCACGCCCATGGCAACCGTCGCTGCCGCCGCCGCTTCCAGAATATCCTCCGGATTGCCGCCGCAGTAAGCCGCTGTGAGCGCCGAAAGCATGCACCCGGTCCCTGTCACGCGCGACATCATCGGATGCCCGTTGCGGCAAAGATACGCCTTCTGCGGGGAAGCAATGATATCCACAGCTCCACTGACTGAAACAACAGCTCCCAACTGTGCACTCAGCTGCTTGAAAAACGTCACGCGTTCGTCCAGGTTTTCCTCGGTCACAGCATCCGCTGCACCCGCATCAACCCCTTTCGTATTGGAAGCCGCGCCGCCGACGGCGAGCAGCTCGGAAACATTGCCGCGCACAACGGCAAACCGGTACTTTTCAAAAAAATCCCGCAGGGTATTCATTCGATACGTGGAAGCGCCCGCGCCGACCGGATCAAGGACAACCGGTACATTGTGCCAATTGGCAGCAGCAATCGCCTGATGCATCGCTGCGACTGTCATAGCGTTCAGATTGCCAATATTGATATCCAATGCCCCGGCAACGGCTGCGATTTCCGCAGCTTCCTGCTCCGCTTCCGCCATCGTGGGCGATGCGCCGCAAGCCAGTATGATATTGGCACAGTCATTTGTTGTAATGTAATTGGTAATGCAATGGATCAACGGCTGTTGCCGACGCACATTGCGCAAAATCTGTTCAAACATGTCTGGATTCCTTTTCTATTTGGATCTATAGCAGGCGGCACCTGCCTGTTTCAGTATATCGCCATTTGTCGTATGCTGTCAATCAATCTTTGACTTCCGGCCAGCGCAATGGTATCATATAGTCAATGTGTCAACACACAGCAAACAAATGCACGCATTTGTTTGGGATTCTGATCCATTCCAGTCTTCTGTCAACAAAAGCCGCCAGATCCTGATGAACATGCTTCATTGTTCCGCTGCGGTTTCTCTTTTTCTACAGTCTAGTATTACATTTCACAAAGGCAGGTATCGCATCCCCATGAATATGTCTTCTCTGTATACGCAAATTGCAGTTATGTTCCTGTTGATCTGCGTCGGCGCCATCTGTTACCGGCGCAAAATGATTACGGACGATGGCTCCGCGCAAATGTCTTCCTTACTGATGACGTTTGTCATGCCATGTATTATCATCCATTCCTTTCACCGCGAATTCGATCCTTCTATGTTCGGAAAGCTGATAGAGACCCTTGTCCTGTCTGCTATTCTTTTGCTGATTAGCATTGTGATCGCCACGCTGGCCTTTCGCAAGGATACGCCGGACTATGCCGACAAACGGATGTGTGTCATATTCTCCAACAACGGTTTTATGGCGCTTCCGCTGCTACAGGCTGTATGCGGCGAGGACGGTGTATTCATCGGCTCCATCAACATCGTTGCGACCAATATCCTCATCTGGACCTATGGCGTATGGCTTTTGACGCGCGCCAGCGGCCGCTCCACCAGTGGTGTCAACTGGAAAAAAATCTTCCTGAATCCGGGGACGATCGGCCTTTTCATTGGCTTGCTTATCTTCATGACCTCTTTCCATCTCCCCACAATTCTGGACGACGCTATTTCCTTTTTGAGCGACCTGAACACACCGCTCGCTATGATTGTGTTGGGCGTCTACCTGGCGCAGTCCAATCTGCTGGATGTCATCAAAGATCGTTCCGTATATGTTGTTTCCCTGTTCCGTCTGGTCGTCATCCCACTGATTGCCATTGCTATGGTTTATTTCCTGCCCTTTGACCACAGCGTATCCAATGCGCTCGTCATCAGCATTGCGACGCCATGCGCTGTGGCTTCCTCCATGTTTGCGCAGATGTTTGGAACAAATTACCATTACTCCAGCCGCATCATCGCGTTTTCTACATTGCTCTCCGCTATTTCTATGCCCGTGGTCTTGGGTGTTTATCAATTGCTGTTGGGATAACGCAGGACAGCAAAAGCCGGACGGTTTTCCGCCCGGCTTTCGTTATGCCGTTATAAGCTCGCCTTACCCGGAAATTCTTCTGTCCGGATCTGCTGGAAAGCGGCCTTGCCCTGCCCACATACCGGACAATGGAAGCTGCTCTCCACATGGGACCATGGCACACCTGCGCCAACCTTCTCTTTCGGTTCCCCATGGACCGGATCGTACACATAGCCGCACACAGAACACTGATAGCGGCGCATATTGCTCTGCATCATTATCACTTCCTCACCGAAAGTATCTCCACATCTGGCTGTTTTATGCGCCGCGACAAATCGTTTTATGTATTGCCTCCATCTGTACGCTGTTTACCTATTGATAAAATACAACCCGATCAAACAGATGACCATACCGACAACCTTATTCCATGTAATGGCCTCATGATAAATCAATGCTCCAACAATAAGCAATGCCACCGCAAGGAACGTACTTTGTACTATGGACGCTGTGCTGACTGGCCACCCAATCTTATATGCATAAATAAACCCAATCTCTAACCCAACAACAGAAATTCCCAGCAAAATAGGTGCGGCATTCATTTTGCTATACTCCTGAAATAGATTCCCATTTTTATTCATAACAAAATACATGACAGCAGAGCAAAACGCCCCAACCAAGTAGGTAATTGTCATAGATGCC
This sequence comes from Eubacteriales bacterium, assembly GCA_030523305.1. Taxonomy (GTDB): domain Bacteria; phylum Bacillota; class Clostridia; order Oscillospirales; family Butyricicoccaceae; genus Butyricicoccus_A. The sequence goes on along the minus strand of JAUNIY010000019.1, from coordinate 12,398 downwards.
ATGGCATCCATATTTTTTGGAACTGACTTTGCACAGATCTGATATATGATATTGGATACAACCACAAGTGCAATCGGCCAAATATATTGCATGATAATCTCCCTCCAAAAACAAAAAGCAGCCAGACTTTTCAGCCTGACTGACGGTAGGTGCTCACCCGTTCGTTTATCATACAATATCCCTGTCCTCTATGTCAATGTATCCAACCAAAATTTTCTCATTTTTTATTTGTCCTCATGATGCATCGTTGTCAAAGCAATATACACAATGCCTCCGGATTTTTCCGAAGGCATTGATCTGATTTCTATTATTATTTTGCAGCAATGACGTCCGACATGTCGTACATACCCGGCTGGGTCTGCGCGCCGAGATATGCCGCCGCATCCACCGCGCCAACGGCAAATACTTCGCGTGACAACGCCACATGGCGGATCTCAATCAGCTCATCGCGTCCTGCAAACAGCACCTCATGCTCGCCGACAATTGTGCCGCCCCGCACGGTATGAATGCCGATCTCATGCGCCGGACGCTTTTCCCGGCGTTCATGACGGTCATATACATATTCTGCATCGTATGGCAACGCCTCACTGACCGCATCAGCCAGCATCAATGCTGTGCCCGATGGTGCATCCAGCTTCTGGTTGTGGTGCTTTTCGGTAATCTCTACGTCGTAGCCGTCCCCGAGCACAGCTGCTGCCTTGCGCAGCAGATCCATCATCAGGTTGATGCCGATAGACATATTGCCGGAGCGGAAGACCGGGATTTCCGCAGAAGCGGCACGCATTGCCTGCAGCTGTTCCTTGCTGTGGCCGGTGGAGCAGATGACCAACGGCGTCCGTGTCTGCTTGCCATACTCCAGCAGCATTTCCAGCGAAGAAGCGTTGGAAAAATCAATGACGACGTCGCATGCGCCGGTAAACTCACGCGCATCTGCGTAAACCGGGTAATCCGCCAGCTTTTCGGTGTAGCTGTCAAAGCCCGCCACAATCTTCATATTTTCTTTTTTGGAGACAATGTCGGTGATGACCTTGCCCATACGGCCATTGCAGCCGCAAAGCCCAATTTTCAACATCCTCAAACGCTCCTTATTTTACTGCCGGATAGCCAGCCTCAGCCATCGCCTGCTTCAACTGCGCCACATGTTCCTCTGTCATATCGCAAAGCGGCATGCGCAGCTCACCGACATCCCAGCCCAGGAAACGCATTGCCATCTTAACCGGGATCGGGTTGACCTCGATAAACAGCGCGTTGATGAGATCCAGATACTTCAGCTGCAACTCACGGCCCTTCGCATAATCGCCTTCCAGGCACGCATGCGCAATATCGTGCGCAGCGTCCGGTGCAACATTTGCCAAAACGGAAATAACACCCTTGCCGCCCATTGCCATAAGCGGTACGATCATATCATCGTTGCCGGACCAGAAATTCAGCTCGTCGCCGCACAGGCGCATTGCCTCTGCCAGCAGGGAAAAATCGCCGGTTGCTTCCTTCGCGCCGTTGATGTTCGGATGCTTGGAAAGCGCCTGATATGTTTTTGGCTGGATGGTGACGCCAGTACGGCTGGGTACACTATACAGGATAATCGGGGTATCGGTTGCGTCCGCCAGCAGATTAAAATGCTTGATCAGGCCCTGCTGGGTCGCCTTGTTATAGTACGGAGTGACAGTCAACAGGCCGTCCGCTCCTGCATGAGAGGCAAACTTGCACATTTCCAGTGCATACTGCGTATCGTTAGAACCTGCACCCGCAATGACCGGCACACGTCCATTGACATAGTCCACACAGAACTGGATGGCTTCCTTGTGCTCTTTGTCCGTCAAGGTCGAGCTCTCACCCGTCGTACCACAGATGGTAATGGAATCAATGCCGCGTTCAATCTGATTGTCGATGATGCGCTTAAATTCCGCGTAATTGATACCGTCGGTAGTCATAGGCGTAATAATTGCAACATTTGCGCCGGTAAAAATAGGCTTTTTCATGGTTTTCCCTCCGATCAAAAATGGTTTCCGTATCTCTCTTGCGCGCTTTTTTAATCCATATAACCTTCTGCACACAGCAGTTCGGCCATCTCAACGGCACCGCCTGCTGCGCCGCGCAGCGTATTATGGGACAAGCTCACAAAGCGATAATCAAAAATAGCATCGTCGCGCAGACGGCCGATCGAAACAGCCATGCCGCCTTCCAGATTGCGGTCCAAACGGGCCTGCGGACGGTCATCCTCTTCAAAATAATGCAGGAACTGCTTCGGCGCACTCGGCAGATCCAGCTCCTGTGCGCGGCCGCTGTAATTTGCCCAAGCTGTCAGGATCTGTTCCTTGGTCGGCTTGTTCTTGAACTTGACGAAAGCCGCAGCGGTGTGGCCGTCGCTCACCGGTACGCGCAGGCACTGCGCAGAAATGACCGGCTCCGAAGCGGCGACGATTTCATCGCCCTCAACAACACCCCAAACCTTCATCGGCTCCTTCTCGGACTTTTCTTCCTCGCCGCCGATATACGGGATGACGTTGTCAATCATTTCCGGCCAGGTTTCAAACGTCTTGCCTGCACCCGAAATTGCTTGATACGTGCATACAGCAACCGATTCAATGCCGAACTCCTTCAGTGCGGTCAGCGCCGGCACATAGGACTGGATCGAGCAATTGGATTTTACCGCAATAAAGCCGCGCTTGGTACCCAGACGCTTGCGCTGCGCCGGGATAATCTTGGCATGATCCGCATTGACTTCCGGGATAATCATTGGGACGTCCTTGGTAAAACGGTGCGCACTGTTGTTGGAAATGACCGGGCATTCCAGCTTTGCATACTTCTCTTCCAGCGCACGGATGACATCCTTTTTCATATTGACTGCACAAAACGTAAAATCAATCTGCGAAGCAAATGCTTCCGCATCGCCTTCCGCATCATACAGAACCATATCCCTGATCTGCTCTGGGATCGGTGTCTCCATCTTCCAGCGGCCTTCCACAGCCTCCGCATAGGTCTTGCCCTTGTTGCGTCCGCTCGCTGCAATTGCCGTTACAGTAAACCACGGGTGGTTTGCCAACAGGGTGACAAAACGCTGGCCGACCATGCCGGTTGCACCGATAATGCCTACTTTATACTGTTTCATGCTCGTATTTCCTCCTGAAAAGCGATTGTTTCCATATATGATTCATTGTATTGTATTCAGCTTGTCACTTGCTCCGGTTTTCCGCCGCAAAAACACGGTTATTATACCCAAGCAAAGAAAAAGCCGGACGGTAAACCGGCCGGTGACGCGAAACAAACTGCCTGCACATACAGGGAAAACGTAGCGATAGCGCATCACGGTAGCAAGCCGGTGACAGCCGGACAGATATTCTCATGCCCGTCCAGACAGATGCCTGCGAACCCGGCATCCTCTTCGGCAGCCTCCCCTTTCCTGCCCGGTCGTCGAAGAAATTCGCCTCCTAACGGACATTATTCATGTCAGCTGCGCCTCAATCGTACTATACAATTTAGCTTTTTTTATTCTATCACGCTGTAATTTGCTTTGTCAAGGTGATTCCACTGGAAAAGCACACAAAACGACAACATTTCCGGCACTTGATTTCGTATGCTCTTTACGGTATTATAAATTTTATATCATTCCTGACATCCGAAGCGTTGCATTCGGCATATGTCGTATGGGGATAAGGAGGCTGACGCGCTGTACTCGCGTTAAAAGAACATGAAAACAAGTGATTTTTATTATGACCTGCCGGAGCGGCTCATCGCACAGACGCCGCTGGAGCAGCGGGATGCGTCGCGTATGCTGGCGTTAAACAAAGCGAACGGCAGCATCGCTCACCGGCATTTTTATGACCTGCCGGAATATTTGCATGCAGGTGATACGCTGGTGCTCAACAATTCCCGCGTGATTCCCGCCCGCCTGTTGGGTGTGCGGGAGGACACCGGATATCCGATTGAATTGGTCCTGTTGACAGACAAAGGCGACGGCGTATGGGAATGCCTAACCCGCCCGGGTAAAAAATGCCGTCCGGGCGCAAAGCTCAGCTTTGGCGAAGGCAAATTAACCGCCACCGTCGAAGATATCCTGCCGGACGGCGGCAACCGCCTTATCCGGTTCCATTATGAGGGCATTTTCTTGGAGATTCTGGAAGAGCTCGGCACGATGCCGCTCCCGCCCTATATCAAAGAAAAGCTGGAAGATCCCGAACGGTATCAAACAGTATACAACAAGACTCCGGGCTCTGCGGCCGCGCCGACAGCCGGCCTGCATTTTACCCCAGAGCTGCTAGAACAAATCCAAGCAATGGGTGTCAACATCGCATACGTCACATTGCATGTCGGTCTGGGGACCTTCCGGCCAGTGAAAGTCGAAGACGTCAACGACCATGTGATGCACGCCGAATTTTATATGCTGGACGAGCAAAACGCCGCCATCATCAACCGCACCCGCAAAAATGGCGGACGCATCTTTTCTGTGGGTACAACGGCAACCCGCACGCTGGAAACCATTGCAGCGGACGACGGGACGGTGCACGCCTGCTCCGGCTGGACCGATATCTTCATTTATCCAGGCTACCGGTTCAAGGCTGTCGATTGCCTGATCACCAATTTCCATCTGCCGGAAAGCACACTGATGATGCTGATTTCCGCATTTGCAACCCGTGATATGATTCTGGATACGTATCAGATTGCCGTCGCAGAGGAATACCGTTTCTTTAGCTTTGGCGATTCCATGCTGATTTATACCGATTGAGGAGGACAAACCATGTTTCAGGTCATCAAAACAGAAGGCAACGCCCGCCGCGGTGTATTTACCTGTGCACACGGCACCGTCCAAACCCCTGTTTTCCAAAATGTCGGTACGCAGGGCGCAATCAAGGGTGCAGTTTCCGCGAAGGATTTGAAGGATCTCGGTTGTCAGATCGAGCTTTCCAACACATATCATTTGCATGTCCGCCCGGGCGACCAGATTGTCCGGGCCATGGGCGGCCTGCATAAATTTATGAACTGGGATGGTCCAATCCTAACCGACAGCGGCGGATTCCAGGTATTTTCTTTGTCCTCCCTGCGCCAGATCAAAGAGGAAGGCGTTTATTTCTCTTCTCATGTGGACGGACGAAAAATTTTCATGGGCCCTGAAGAGAGTATGCAGATCCAATCCAATTTAGGTTCGGATATCGCCATGGCCTTTGACGAATGTGTGGAAAACCCGGCGCCGTATGACTATGTCAAGGCATCGTGTGCGCGCACCACCCGCTGGCTGCATCGCTGCAAAGCGGAATTGACCCGCCTGAACAGCCTTCCTTCCACCATCAATCCGCATCAGATGCTGTTTGGCATCAACCAGGGCGGCACCTATGACGACCTGCGCGTCGAACACATGAAGGCGATCGCTGCGCTTGATCTGGACGGCTATGCCATCGGCGGCCTTGCTGTCGGCGAATCCACCGAAACCATGTATCATATTCTGGATATGGTTGTCCCCCATGCCCCGGCGGACAAGCCACGCTATCTGATGGGCGTGGGTACGCCGTCCAACATCATCGAAGCGGTATGGCGCGGTGTGGACTTCTTCGACTGCGTTATGCCAACGCGCAACGCTCGCCACGGTCATTTGTTTACCTGGGACGGTATCCGCAACCTCAACAACGCCAAATACCAACTGGATGATAAGCCGATTGACGAACACTGTCAGTGCCCGGTCTGCCAGACCTACAGCCGCGCCTACATCCGCCATCTGCTGAAAGCCGGTGAAATGCTCGGCCAACGGCTGACAGTTATGCACAATCTGTGGTTCTACAATAACCTCATGGCTGAAATCCGAAACGCGCTGGACGAGGGCCGTTTTGCAGCATTCCGCGCTGAATGGAGCGAAACATTGGGGAAACGGATTTAAAAATTTGGATGGTTGCTCACGCTTGGGCAAAAGCATACTAGAAGAACGGGGCTTAGGCAGGCTTGTATGACCTGCCTCAATCCCGCTTGAACCAAACACAAAAAAATTCCGCCACAAATCAATGGCGGAATTTTTTTGATATGCTGGAATCAGGAAAGTATCTGTTATAGTCAAAACAACAAGGATAAGGAGATAAAGAAAAGAGAAGAGAGATTCAACATTCAAAAAACAGATTTCTCCAGCATATCCTGCGGCTGTGCCGCAATATCTATAGTATAAGGAAGGTGTGAGAGGGGATTCCTGAAAAGGCTTACGTGTTTTTCCCCTTTCGACAATTCTTATTATAGTCATTTGCACCAAAAATACAACATTAAAATTGTTTAAATTTACAAACACAAAGACAAATGTATTTGTTGCAAGTGCATATCCTGTCGAAAACACATCAAAATTTCTTCCGCTCCATTGTCATAATATACCAAATTTTCGGTCATATTGGGACAAAAAACGACAGAAATAAATGCAAAAACCCGGTTTTCTCCACGCGCATTTATCTAAATATGCTCGTTATCTGCCGACAAAAACAGCGCCATCCGCAGTGGATGGCGCCGCCATGTTATCGATGTAGTACAATCAACGATTAGTTGTTAATCAGCAGGTCGTCCTCATTGTTCCAGCTATACAGCTTACGGATTTCCTTACCGACCTTCTCAGACGGATGCTCAGCAGCCAGCTTACGCATTGCCTTGAAGTGTACCTGACGGCCAGCCGGGCTCATATCCAGCAGGAATTCCTTCGCAAACGAACCATCCTGGATGTCAGCGAGGATTTTCTTCATAGCCTTCTTGGTATCTTCTGTGATAATCTTCGGGCCTGTGACGTAGTCGCCATATTCAGCGGTGTTGGAGATGGAATAACGCATGCCTGCAAAACCAGACTGGTAAATCAGGTCAACGATCAGCTTCATCTCGTGGATGCACTCAAAGTAAGCATTGCGCGGGTCATAACCAGCCTCGCACAGCGTCTCAAAGCCAGCCTGCATCAGCGCGCAAACACCGCCGCACAGTACAGCCTGCTCGCCGAACAAGTCGGTCTCGGTCTCGGTGCGGAAAGTCGTTTCCAGAACGCCAGCTCTTGCGCCACCGATGCCAGCAGCATATGCCAGAGCCATATCCTGTGCACGGCCCGTTGCATCCTGATAGACAGCTACCAGGCACGGCGTGCCCTTGCCAGCCTGATATTCCGAACGTACCGTATGGCCCGGAGCCTTCGGTGCGATCATGGTAACATCAACATCAGCCGGCGGAACAATGCAGCCATAATGGATATTGAAGCCGTGTGCAAACATCAGCATGTTACCTGCTTCCAGGTTCGGCTCGATGTCCTTCTTGTACATATCAGCCTGCTTCTCATCATTGATCAGGATCATGATGATGTCAGCCTTCTTTGCAGCCTCTGCAGTGGTAAATACCTCAAAGCCCTGCTTTTCAGCCTTTGCCCAGGACTTGGACCCTTCGTACAGGCCGATGATAACATTGCAGCCAGATTCCTTCAGGTTCAGGGCATGCGCATGGCCCTGGCTGCCATAGCCGATGATTGCAATGGTCTTGCCATCCAGCAGAGACAGGTCGCAGTCTGCTTCATAAAAAATCTTTGCTTCAGACATGATGATATTCCTCCTAAACATCGTTGTCATACAACTTTCATTCGTTGTCATACAACCATTTGTTGCTACTACGAATTATACACGACTAGTTCCCCTATGTCAATGGTTAATTTTCACTTCGTTCGGGAAGCTGTTCATTCCAGATCGCATGATGCAGATGAATGGTCACTGCACTTTTGACGGCATCCGCATCCCGTTTCTGCAAAAACTCCATAATCAGAATGTGATCCTTATATGCATCCTCGGCAATCACTTCATAATTGAAATTAAAGGAAAACGTCCGCTCAATGGTTTCCGTCAGCAGCGGCATAAATCGGCTGAGAAAATCGTTATGAGATGCTTTGACGATGGCTCCATGAAACATATTTTCCGATTCGATCCGTTGTTTTCCAGTCGGATTGCGCTTGAGTTGTTCCTGACAGACGCGTCCCAAGGCCAAAATCTGCTGAATCTCGTCATCGGTCGCCCGTTTGCAAGCGAGCGCGGCGGCTTCTGGCTCAAAAATCATACGCGCTTCATATAGATCCCGCAGCGTAATCTTCATATCGGCCAGATCATTCAGTTCGATTTTTCCGGAAACATATTGGTTCATTTGTGCTGCTACAAACGTCCCCTTGCCGCGCTCGACCGTTAACAGCCCCTCGGAAGTCAGGATGTGGATTGCTTCCCGCAGAGTTGTGCGGCTGATGCCCAACCGGCTTGACAGATCATTTTCATTGGGGAGCTTATCACCGTACCGAAAGGTTTGCTCTTTGACAATCATATCGCGCAGGCGTTCCGCCGTCTGCTGCGCAAGCGTATGTTTTACCATGCTTTTCCTCCATATATATCTGTCAAGCGGAGCGCTTACACTCCCTCGCAAGCGCTCCGCTTTTTCCAGTCATCATTTTACGCATTAACCATATCATGAATCAAAGGGAATTGCAACATGGATGGGCTTTCCTTACTTCATCCTCTCCCCATGAAACTTTCCTTCCATATGTTTCATCTGCTCATTGTTTTTCGCTTGTATTTTCCCTATTTGGGAAAAATTTTTATCACTTTCTGAAATTTCCTTGCAAAATTCCTGCAAATACGCTATGATAGTAAGCAACAACCCATGTTTAACATGTTGCAGACAGACAATGGCGTCTCGTTCCCGCTGTTCGTGTGCCTGCATTTTTTATTGAAGGGAGTCAAAAAGATATGGAAACATTTTCTAACATCGTTTCCGCTGTAGACAGCTTTGTATGGGGACCGGTTATGCTGGTGCTTCTGGTTGGCACTGGTATTTTCCTGACCATCCGCATCGGCTTCGCAAGCTGGCGCAATCTGCCATATGCGCTGCGCTCTGTCCTCAGCAAGGAAGCGAGAACCACCGACCGCGGCAGCGGCGATATTTCCCCGTTTGCTGCTCTGATGACGGCCTTGGCCGCTACAATCGGTACCGGCAATATTGTAGGTGTCGCTACCGCGCTGGTCAGCGGCGGACCCGGTGCACTCGTCTGGATGGAAATTTCCGCGATCTTCGGTTTGACCAGCAAATTTTCAGAATGCATGCTGGCCATCAAATATCGCGTAACCAATGAACAGGGCGAAATGCTCGGAGGCCCCATGACCACCATGAAACGCGGTTTGAAAAATAAAAAAGTTGGCGCAGTTTTGGCCATGCTGTTTGCCATCTTCGCCGTTATCGCCTCGTTTGGCATCGGCAACATGACGCAGGCCAATTCCATTTCCACAGCACTATACAGCACGTTCAACATTCCGGAATGGATCGTCGGCGTAATCCTGGTTATCCTGGTTTTGGTGATCCTGTTGGGCGGCATTTCCCGCCTGTCTAAGGTATCCTCCGTTATTGTGCCGGTTATGGCTGTATTTTATCTGTTCTTTGGCCTGATCGTTATCTTAGGTAATATTACCGCTGTTCCAAGTGCCATTGCGCTGATGTTCAAATGTGCCTTCAGCCCGACTGCTGTTTCCGGCGGCGTGCTGGGTACCATCACATCCAGCATGATGAGTTCTATGCGGTATGGCGTTGCCCGCGGCGTATTTTCCAACGAGGCTGGCATGGGCTCCGCCGCTATTACAGCGGCAGCTGCAACGACGGACGATCCGGTCCGCCAGGGCTACATCAATATGACCGGTACATTCTTTGATACCATTGTCATCTGCACCGTTACCGGACTGGCTGTATGCTCTTCCGGCGTGCTGGGCATGACCGACGCTTCCGGCGATTTGATCGAAGGATCTGCATTGACAATCGAAGCATTCCGCACGGTTCTGGGCACCTTTGGCGCATGGATGGTAACCATCGGCATTGTACTGTTTGCTTTTTCCACCATCCTCGGTTGGGAATACCATGGCGAAAAAGCATTGGAATACATTGTAAAGAAAAAATCTATCTGTATGATTTATCGTGTTCTTTTCTCCGTGATTGCCTTTTTTGGCGCAACCATGTCGCTGGATCTGGTTTGGAATCTCTCGGATATCGCGAACGCATTGATGGCGGTTCCGAACCTGATTTGCCTGCTGGCGTTGTCCGGCGTGATTGCCAAGGAAGTCAAGCGCTTCCAGCCCACCATCGACGCGGAGAACGCGGCACGCAAAGCAAAAAAATAAACTTATAGTTTGACAGGAACGACGACAGTCCCTCTCCCAGCAGTGGAGAGGGGCTTTTTTTGTAAATTTCGTTGTGCTATAATGAAAATAGAAATTCTCTTTCGGGAAGCGTCCCACATTTTTACAATTGTTTATATAAAAATATACCACTGACAGGAGTTTGTATTATGATAAAATTGATCGCAAGCGATGTAGACGGCACACTGATGCGCGACGGGGAATTTGTCATCCCTCCCGCATTATTCCCATTGATCCATGATATGCGCAAAAAAGGGATTTATTTTGCAGCCTGCAGCGGCAGACAATATGCCAATTTGCGTCGGTTGTTTGCACCAGTTGCCGATGAAATCGGTTATATCTGTGAAAACGGCAGTCTTACGGTCTGGCAAAATGAAATTGTCGATAAGCAGACGATCGACCAAGAAAAAGCCCGGCTTTTGCTGCGTACGATCCTGGCTCAGCCTGATTGCGAAGCCCTGTTGTCCGGTGTCAACACCTGTTACATCCAGCCCAAATATACCGACTATATTTCCCATATGCGCGATTATGTCGGAAACGACACCACAGTGGTGGAGGATATCTGCGCGGTAAACGATGAATATATTAAAATATCAGCTTACCGAAAATCCGGCGTCGATGCGCAATTGGCTGGCCAATTCGCGGATTTTGCACCGTACTTAATCCCTGTTGTCGGGCGAAGCAGCTGGATGGATTTTTTGCGCGAGGGCTGTGACAAGGGCACCGCTATGGATGCATTATGCTCTCACCTGGATATTGCAGTGCATGAATCGATTGTCTTTGGTGACAATGAGAACGATTTGCCTCTGTATGGCCATGCAGGCACACTCTATGCTATGGCGGACGGGCATCCCAAGCTCATTGAAAAAGCGGACCGCACTACAATGGACGTTGTCAAAGAAATCCATATGATTTTGGAGGGAACGGTGAGCATATCATGAATGTTTGTATTTTATTTTCCAGTCCACGGAAGGTAAACCGGCACCGCAGCTATCAGAAAACCTTCTTGAACGAAGAAAAAGCCCAGCATGCAGTGCAATTTGCAGACCTCTGCATCCATTCCCTACATAATGCATAAAAAAATCCCCTCTGACACACTGGAAAGCAATCCAGCGCACACAGAGGGGATGATTTTTTTACGAAATGCTGCTATGTTTCCAATACAATGCCAAATGCGCGATTCCTGCCAACAGGCTGACACCAAAGGCCGCAAAGCACCAATATGTCCAGCTGATATAGGCGCTGTCTGTGATATCCACGAGCGCCCCTTGAAAGATAAGCCCCAATACCAAACCAGCCAACAGCAATACATTGATAAGAATGTCAATTCGATGCATCCAATTCACCGTATGGGAAAATATAATCTTGATGACATTGCACACGATAACAGCCGGCGCAACAAAATAAATGAACATGTCATATCCAAAATATTGCATTAGCTCATGCATATGGTTTTCCCTCCTCGGATGTATGTTCTACGTCCTGTCATTTCATCGTTTTCCATGTGATATATGGATGGGCAATACCAAACAGGATGGCCGAAGCAATCAACGGTAGGTTCACAAGTGTAATCCCGCACAGCAGGAAAATCAGCACAGGTACAATGCTCAAAGCCATTTCGGTTCCCTTCGAAGGTTCCGGCAGTACATTTTGCAGCAATATCGGCCCAACAGCAGCTAAGAGCAAAATAAATGCAATCGTCCATGGCACTGTCGTTCCGAAAACCATCCCGCACGGCAGCAAAGCCAATCCCACAATTACATAAACGGGCGCCAGCCGATTGTCGCCCAATTGGATTTCCCAAAGCCCCAGATAGATGATAAGCAGCAATGGTATACCCAAAAAATAGATCAAAAACAACTCTATAGAAGGAAATCCAAATCCTCGGCTGTCAAACGAAAATACCATAAACAGGATACAGGCATACCGTCCAACCTGTTCCAAAATATGCATCACTCGATTCGTGCACACATGCGCAGTATTTTTATGCCGCAAAGCATATTGGATATTGGGCGCCATCATGATTGCTATGATAATCAATTGAAATACATTGATCCAGCCAAATACCATATATATCCCCTCCTTTTATCGTCCAAAAGGGGTGTATCTGTTATTTCTTTTCGCTATGCTTTTCAATATATATCTTTAGCGCGCGGTTGATCGAAACAATGAGAACAACCAGCAGCGCCAAGATTCCAACGTTCAACAGCTGCGTGATAATTGCAAAAATGTCCATACGTGTTTCTCTCC
>JAUNIY010000162.1:1868-5311 GCA_030523305.1 Eubacteriales bacterium | reverse complement strand
TCCAAGAAGCAGACCGTTTCCACCCTGATCGACATGAAGGTTCTGCCGAAGTCCATGTCCAAGGAGTGGGAAGCTTGGTGGCGTGTTGGCGTAGCTTCTGTTTCCGAAAAGCCGGAAGTACAGGAAGCTTACCAGAAGCTCCAGGATCATCTGTACGAAGCACGTCATTATTGATCGCACGCGTGTATCACGCAAAATCATACATCCCTTCAGGAGCCTGCCTTTGCAGGCTCCTGTTTTTTACACAATACGTGAAAATCCTGCCTACAAAAAAAGCGCTTGACATCGCGCCTGTCCGCATTTATAATAAGCTTGCAATGAGATAATGCTTACGACATAAAATATCGCCGTGTCCTATGTCTGATGGACGCAGCGGTATTTTTTGCTTTTTTCGGGGGCTTTATGTATGTCAAACAGGCATTTCTCGCTCCAATCCGGCAATCCCAATGGGATTTCCCACAACCGCCGCTTCACAATGATATGTAAAAAAGGAGAAAAAGAAAATGCCTAAAACAAAATTTCAATCGTTCCTATTTACCGCGATCACAGCGTGGATGATGGTGTATATTATGACGTTATACCACACTGCGCTGTCGTCAAACCAATTTACAAATGCAGCATTTCTGGCCGCGCTCAAAAGCATGTGGTTGGAATATATCGTTATTTTCTTATGCGCTTATTGTATATCCGGGCATATTGCAAAATATTTCGCCTTCCGTGTTGTCCAGCCCGGAGACCGTCCGATTCTGATAATCCTTGCCATTCAGGTCTTTACCGTCATCTTCCAGGTCGCATTGGCCAGCATTTTGGGCGTATACCACAGCCACGGGTTGACAGCGCAATTCATACCAAACTATTTGGTCGCTTACTGCCAAAATTTTATCATGGCGTTACCGATACAGATATTTATTGCCGGCCCCGCTGCCCGTTTTCTGTTCCGCACGCTGTTCCAACGATCCTCTTCTCGCACTTGACACCCCCTATTTCTTACAATTGCGTTACGATATGGCAACATCCCCCCTTTTCCGCACGCGGTATGGTATAATAAAGAAAACGAGAAAGGGATGGTACTGATATGCATTGGAAACGAACCTTTGCCCTGTGCTTGTGCGCTGCGCTAACGCTTGGCATGGCCGGCTGCGGCGCAGCCCCGCCGTCGGAACCAGCGGGCAGCGCAGAACCCGCCGGTTCGGCAAAGACACCGGAAACCTCGGCGGTATCCGAAGCCCCGCAAGCCTCTGAAAACATACCGCAAGGGGAAAAATATATCGCGCTCACCTTTGACGACGGCCCGACCGGCAACGATGGCGGCCGCACCGAGCGCCTATTGGATGGGCTAAAAGAGCGCGGTGTGCATGCGACCTTTTTCCTGTGCGGCTACCGCGTGCGCGACTTCCATTCCATGATGGACCGCTATCTCGCCGAAGGGCATGAGGTAGGGAACCACACCATGGATCACATCCGGCTGGACATCGACACCGATGACGGCGGCCGCGCGCAGGTTTCGTCCAACAACGAGCTAATCGCATCGTATACCGGACAGAAGCCCACCCTCATGCGTCCAGTCGGCGGCGCATACAACGACGCCGTCATCGCTTCCATGAAGCAGCTCGGTATGCCGATCATCCTATGGAACATTGATTCGCAGGACTGGAAATACCACGATGACGCGGCGATCATCAAACAGCGCATTGTAGACAATGCGCGTGACGGCGCCATCGTATTGGAACATGATCTATACGATGCGACGCTGGAGGGCGTTTTCGCCGCCATCGACGAGCTGCAAGCCCAGGGCTATGCATTTGTCACAGTGTCCGAGCTTGCAACCATCAAGGGCATGACACTGGAGCCTGGAAAGGTCTATACCGGTTTTACCCCGGACGATACCGTTGTCACATCAGGCTCGAATTTCAGCTAACCAGGCGTATCACCCGTACACATCAGTTATCACCGGTATGATTCCCTGGTTATCACGGTATATAAAAAAAGTAACTCACCTGGCTTCCACATAAGGCGAGTTACTTTTTGATATTCGCTTGGAGACTATAACTGTCTATTGATATGCCTCTTTATGTTTGGGATCGCATATCAGCAAACAATTGTCAACAAACCCAAATACACCAAAAAGAGGCCTCTCCTGCGAGAAGCCCCTTTTCTTTTTCTGTTTCCGGGAATCCAACAGAATCCTGTGTCTTTTCCCTTATGCGAGTACCAGCGGGGAGAAGACGATGTACATAACGACAACGACCAGGATACCGACGGTAGCCCAGATTTTGCCGGTCTTCCACGGAACCAATTCGATCTGTGGAACATTCGGCATTTCAAACGGCGTCTTGCGCGGTGCAAACTTTGCACAAGCGAAGTAAATGACGCACTGAACGAGGAAACAAACAAATACCCAATACAGGTAATGGATCTTATCAAACACCGTGAAGTAGCCGATTGCATACAGCACGATATGTACCGGTACACCGATCTTCGGCGCAAGCGACGAAACATTTTTATTCAGCATACCGAACAGTACAGCGCACAGGATCGGCATGGAGAACAGTCCCCAGCACTCGTTGATGAAGTTCATGATACCGGAACCGAAATACATGATAAACGGAGAAATAACGATGGCCAGGATGCCAACGATCAGGCCGAAAATCTGACCAACCTTTACAACCTTCTTGGCGTCTGCATTCTTGCCAAAAATCGGCTTCCAGATGTTCAAGGAGAAGATCGTGGAAGAAGAATTCAGTACCGAGTTGAAGGAGGACAGGATTGCGCCAAACATAACAGCTGCAAAGAAGCCCATCAGCGGCTTCGGCATAACATGCAGTACGAGCAGCGGATATGCAGAGTCGCCGTCAAATGCAGCGCCGGAGCCGGAAGACTGCAATGCGCCCGCATCCATCAGCTGATATGCGATGATGCCCGGGATAACGATGACAAATACGTCGAGGCACTTGAAGAAGCCTGCCCAAATCGCACCCTTCTGCGCTTCTGCCAGGTTTTTTGCACCCAGCGAACGCTGGATGATGGACTGGTTGGTCGCCCAGTAGAACATATTGTTGACAAACATGCCGGTGAACAGCAGCGGCCACGGGATATACGGTGCCATTGCGTTCGGTGCGGACCATGCGTTCATTTTTTCCGGCGTAGCGGTAGCAAAATGCTTGATGCCTGCCAGGAATCCGCCGCCGTCCAGCTGGCCCAGCGCAACGAAGCCCAGGATCGGTACCAGGAAGCCACCGATCAACAGGCCGACACCGTTGATGGTATCGGAATATGCAACTGCCTTCAGGCCGCCGAATACGGAATATGCCATACCGATCAAGCCGGTTGCAAAGCAAACGACCAGGATCGCCGTAAAGTAGCTGATGCCAAAAATATCCTGTACGTCAAAAATCTTTTCGAGCGCTACCGAACCGGAATACAGGATGGTCGGCAGCATGGTG
>JAUNIY010000162.1:0-1858 GCA_030523305.1 Eubacteriales bacterium | reverse complement strand
GAAAACATGCGCATGGTAAAGGTGTCGTAGCGCATTTCATAAAACTGCGGAATGGTAGAAATATTACCCTTCAGGAACTTCGGCAGCAATACGAATGCCAGAATGACCAGCGCAAATGCAGACGTTGCTTCCCATGCCATGGTAGCCATGGAGCCGGAAAACGCCTGTCCATTGGTGCCGACCAGCTGCTCGGCGGACAGGTTCGTCATCATCAGGGAACCTGCGATGACAATGCCCGGTAAGCTGTGGCCTGCAACGAAGTAGCCTTCCTCCGTGTCCAGCTGCTCGCCCCGCGTCTTATACGCAGAAAGAACTGCTACAAACACTGTAAAAGCTACAAACTCAATCACAGTCAACATAGATTTTGATCTCCTTTTCTATTCTCTCTCCACGCCCTCTCAGTGTCCCGGATCACATCAAGCAAGGCGCGAAATACGGCTGTCTCCGAATGAAACAGCCAAACTCCATGTATCATTATAGCAGACGTCTGGACCATTCTCAAGGTTGGCATGTCATGTTCTCGTTAAAAAATTTGTAACATTTTTTGTGCATGTTACATAAAAAATCTCTCGAAAATTTTTCATCTAAATTCATAACATTTGCAGAAAAGATACACGAAACTCCATGTTTTCTCAAAAATTAACCGATTTATCCCATATTTATGCTCATTTTATCAAGATTTCACACTTTCTTCACCAAGTTTTTTCCATTCTCCTCTCCTCTCTTGCATTTCAACCCAGATGATTGCATTTTTGGGCATAGAAAAGCTGCCGCATTCTTCTGAAAACACGGCAGCTTTTCCATCATACAACAACAAAAGGGAAAGTTTGACTTTCACAAGGAAGGACAACGACAGCGGCAGGTTCCTGAAGCCCGCCCTGCGCCGCACGGTCTAGACCTCCCGGCGCAGCTGTTGTCGTCTAGGCTTCTTGCGTCACAAATTATACCATTTCTTTTGGTTCAATGCAACAGCATTCCAAAATATTCTACATATAACTGTTTTTTTATCGTTTCTAGACACTGTGACGGCAAAAACCCTGTGGCTTGGGAATTCCACAGGGTTTTTGCGCATCGTTCTAAATCAGATGGCTTTTACTTGCCCAGCAGCTCGCGCTCGATGATCTCGCGTGCTTCCGGTGCCTGCTTGTCCATCTTCTCTGGGAAACCAAAGTAAGAGACGCATGCGATGTTGTCGCCGCCAACCTTCGGTGCGTCCGGCTTGAGCTGTTTGTTTGCAAAGTCCATTTCACGCAGCGTCTCGAAGATGCCCGGGAAATCGACCTCGCCCTCACCCATAGCAGTATGCTGATGGATGGTAACGTCAGCCGCGCCGCGCTGGTTCAGCCAAGGCGGGTTCAGGATGTAACGGCAGTCTTTGGTCTGGTTGTAGGTATCCGCAAACAGGACGTGGGTCAGCTCATCGCCGGCATATTTCAGCATATGGCGCACATCGCCCTTGCCCTGGTCGTAGAAGAAGCCATGGGATGCGGAATACACATAGCCCAGGTTCTTTGAACGGAAGGACTTGACCAGATCACAAGCTTCATCATTCAGCTCGCAGAAGTCATACGGGTGAGACTGGACTTCTACGCGCAGGCCCTCGCGCTCGATGATCGGAAGCAGTTCTTCCATCGAACGGAACCACATGCCGTTGCAAATTTCCTGCTGGTTCGGATCGCCGGAAAATTCGGTGTTGATGACCGGTACGCCCATATTGACGGCGATCTCAATGATCTTCTTCCAGTTTGCAACTGCGTGCTGACGCTGCTCCTCGGTCGGGCCGGACCAACGATATACGACGATAAAGGAAGAGATCTCCACGCCGGTTTCCTTCAGCGCCTGACGGTACTCTGCCTCT
>JAUNIY010000161.1 GCA_030523305.1 Eubacteriales bacterium | reverse complement strand
TACTATGTGACCGGCCTGTATCGTGGCGCATATGAGCTGGATACCAGTACAGCCGCACCGGCGTCCCTGGACGATGCTGCGAGCACCTTCTCCAGCGCAGAAGTCGCAGAAGACGACGCCGGTTTGCCATCGACGTGGTCATTGGCTGACGCTGCGGCAACCATCGATGCCGTTTCGCAGGAACACCCGGTCAATGAAAACGGCTCCTATGAACAATCGGTCGAAGCCTGGGAGGGAAATCTGGCCTCCGGCTTTATCACACAGGAGGAATATGACCGGTTTGTGCAAGAAGCGCAGACCTATGCGCAAATCATAGACTAATACACAACTGTAAAACGGCTGTCTTCACCACGAGGACAGCCGTTTTTGTTTATCCAAACCGTTTGAGGGACACCACAATGCGTCCTTTTTTGCTTTCCCCCAATATTTCATCCACTTCGCCGCGCCCGGTTCCCCGCAGCGTAATGCGATCCTTTTCGCGCACTTCTTGATCCGTCCGCAGGCATTCCTGCTGGTTGACAAAAACCTTTCCGGCGCGGATGGCATCCGCCGCCTTTGCGCGCGACATGCGGAACATCGACGCTGTGATGGAATCCAATCGCATGGAGGCGACGGTATCGCGCAGCATCGTCACCTTTTCCTCTGGAACGATGATCCGGCCGATCGGTATTTCTTCCACATGCAGGCTTTTGCGCCCCGCCTTAGCGTAGTTCGTCAGCAGGTACGGCGCGATTTCCTTGTACACGATGATGTCCGCGCCGTGCTCGCCCACCAGAATATCGCCAATGCCATCGCGGCGCAGCCCCAGCCCCATCAGGGAACCGAGATAATCCCGGTGGCTCAATGCATCCCCCTTGTTGCGCAGGCAACGGATGGCTGTAATCGGACAGTCTTCGTCCTCTGCCGGAAGCTCCTCCATCCAGTCCGGCAGAAAAAACAGTAGCTTGCGCTCTGCATCGGCATAGCCGCCCCAGAATCGCGCGCGTATACTGCCCAGTGTGTGGAGCAGCCGCGCCGCCAACGCCGCTTCATGCATATCCAAAAATTTCGTATACGTCAGATAGCTCCGCTCCCGGCAGGTCTCGGCTTTATCCGCAACCTGCGCCAATAGGATGCGCTCCTCCTGCGTGCGCGCCAATCCCCCGAATATATCGTTCCTTTTTTCCATTTTCTCCCTCACTTCAGCAATGTATCGCGTTAAATTTTTCGTTTGCTGTCAAAAACTATTGTACTGCATCCAAATCTGTATTACAATATGATATGGTTGAAATTGCATCCATTTGCAGCACGGCTTTTGCCACTATACTGCATATGGATACTGCCCATAAGAAAGGATGATTTCATGGTACGTGACGATGTTCTGCGTGCGCTGGAGCTGCACCGCGGCGGGTTGATTTCTGGCGGTTCGCTTGCCCGTGAGCTGGGCGTTTCGCGCACAGCAGTCTGGAAAGCCATCACAACGCTGCGCGAGATGGGATTCCCCATTGAATCCGTCGCCGGTGAAGGATACCGCTTGGCAGAATCCAGCGACGCATTGTCAGAAGCAGGTATTGCCATGGAATTGAAAACCGATTGTATTGCACGTGAGATGTGCGTCCTTCCCACCGTCGATTCCACCAATACGTATCTAAAGGAACGGGCGGCCGGCTTACCGGACGGCTACGCTGTTGTCGCCGATTGCCAGACCGCTGGGCGCGGACGCTTGGGGCGTTCCTTCCTTTCCCCTGCCGGTAGCGGCGTATATATCAGCATCCTGCTGCATCCTACCCTGCCACTGGAACAGATCAACATGATTACCGTCGGCGCGGCCGTCGCTTCGTGCGAAGCCATCGCAGAAGCCGCCGGCTTTGAGGCGGATATCAAATGGGTCAACGACATCCTAAAGGACGGCAAAAAGCTCTGCGGCATCCTGACGGAAGCTTCTATGGAGGCAGAAACCGGACAGCTCTCCTATGCCATCGTCGGCATTGGCATCAATGTCCGCCGCCCGAAAAGCGGCTTACCGGACGATATCAGCAATATCGCGGGCTGCCTGGAAGATTTTTCACTGCATCCTGTACGGCGCAATGCATTGACGGCAGCTTTCTTCAACCATATGGAATCATGCTATCAGCTGATCCTCTCAGGCCAGACCGAGGCCTTGATGGAGCGGTACCGTTCGTTCATCCATTTCCTTGGTGAACCGATTACCGTCATCCGGAACGGCATCAAAGAGCCTGCGACAGCAGTAGCCATCAATTCCAACGGCCACCTCATCATCGAGCAAAACGGACAGCAATCGCATATGCTCGCCGGTGAAATCAGCATCCGCCTGCCGGAGCAGATGCACTGAGGCCATATATCCGCCCTTCTTTCCGGCATCGTAAGGAGTTCACACGACAATGAAAGATTGTATTATTATCGGAAAAGGCCCTGCTGGCCTTTCCTCTGCGCTGTATATCCGGCGTGCCGGTTATACGCCGCTTGTCATCGGTAAGGATTCCGGTGCGCTCGGCCAGAGCCATCGCATTGAAAACTACTTTGGCTTGGAGCAGCCGGTCAGCGGCGATACGCTGTTCCGCCGCGGGCTGGCGCAGGTCGAACGCCTCGGCATCGAAGTGCTCTGCGATGAAGTCGTTTCCATCCGGGAAACCAACGGCTTCCGCGTCTGCACCTCGTCCGGGCGCATCGCCAACGCCCACACCGTCCTTCTGGCAACCGGCAAACGCCGGAATATGCCGAACAATTTCAATGCGGCGGAGTTCCTTGGCCGCGGCGTCAGCCAGTGCGCCCAGTGCGACGGCTTCCTGATGCGCAACCGTGCGCTTGCCGTCGTCGGCAGCGGCGACCATGCAGTCGCCGAGCTGAGCCATCTGCGCACATTGACCGACAACCTCAGCCTGTTTACCAACGGCGCAACCATTACGACAGACCGTTTCCCGAAGGATATCCCCATTATCACAGATCGGATCACCGAGTTGTATGCAGACGATCTCGGCTCGCTGACCGGTATCCGCACGGAACACGGCGATTATCCAATGGAAGGCATTTTCCTTGCGCAAGGCGTCGCATCCGCATCGGATTTTGCGATCCGCATGGGCGCGATCATGGACGGCGACAGCATCCAGGTTGACCGCAATTACCAGACCAATGTATCCGGCCTGTTTGCGGCGGGCGACTGCATCGGCGGCGTTTTACAGATCGCAAAAGCGGTGTCCGACGGTGCCATTGCCGGCCTGAGCATCGCAGAATACATCCGCAATCTGCCGCACAACGCAGAATAAACACATATGAGACACTTTGGGGGCGCCTCCTACACGGAAGGCGCCCCCAATATTTTATGTATTCCTTTTGCTCCAATGCTTTAATTTTGGCAATTGCGTTTCCAAAAACGCGCGCGCCTGTTCCGGCGGCCAGTTCTCATTTGACATATGCCCCACAAGGAAATCCGTCAGCTCGTCCAGACTCGTATAAACAAATTTCCCATCGGTATAGCACCATTTGCAATACGATTCATTGAATGCCCCATCTGGCTCCCTGCTCATGGACGCATCGTCCAGCGGCATACCACAGCACTGGCAGATCCGTGTCTGCGGCGATCCGAGAAGCGTATTGATGGAAACATCAAATACTTTGGAAAGCAATTTTAATGTTTCTGTATTCGGCGTCGTTTCGCCGGATTCCCAGCGGGAAACAGCCTGCCGCGTGACAAAAACCTTTTTTGCAAGTTCATCCTGTGTGAACCCTTTTTGGGTGCGCAATTCAAGTAAAATATCTTTTGTCTGCATGGTATCACCTCACAAACAGTATGACAGGTTTTCGCCGGAAAGACAAGCAACTGTCTGTTGCCCTGCATGCCGCTGTCGATGTTATCGTGCTGTCAGACATAGGCTACTCCTTTATCTGGTTGCATGTACACAAACAGGTTTGCTTCTTTCCCTGTGACATATCGCATCTTGCGGCTTACTCCCGCAGGAAACTGGTATCCACACAGCTTCCAGCCGCCAGCACAGAGCACGGGCTGCTTAAGCTGACATCCCCGCCCTCCACGCGGGTCACGGTTCCGCCCGCTTCGCGCACCAAAAGTGTGCCTGCGGCATGATCCCATGGATACAAACGCAGCTCAAAAAACAGCTCTGCGCGCCCAGCTGCAATGCAGCACAGATCCCACGCAGCCGATCCAGACCGGCGGATATCCATCGAGCGGTCAAAGGCCTTGCGCAACAGCCGGAACGAATCGTCTATCAGTTCCGGATAATACGATGCCGAACCATACAGCGTCAGGCCCGCCTCCAGCGGTTGGTTGGAAACATGGATGGGCTTTCCATTACAAAAAGCTCCTTTTCCGCGCTGCGCGGTAAACAATTCATCCAAATACGGATTGTATACCAAACCCAACTCCAGTTGTCCATCCTGTGTCATAGCAACCGAGATCACACTGCCTTTGTAATCCTTGACAAAATTTGCGGTACCATCGATCGGGTCGACAATAAACGCCTTCCCGGACGCAATGGAATCATGCACATCCTCTTCCTCTCCCACAAAATGCGCTTCCGGCGCCAGCTCCAGCAGCTTTGTTTGCAAGACCTGCTGTACAGCTTTATCATACCTTGTAACAAGATTGTTGCTTCTGCCCTTGGTTTCAATATCGGCATGGGAACGGTCTGCCTCCAGCATAATCCGTCCGCATTCGCGCATGATCTGCTGAATTTGCTCCATTATCATGCAAAATACACTTCCTTCCGTTGTATTTGATGCTATCATAGCACGATAGGATATCGCCTGTAAACGGTAATTTTGCTATTTATATCCAATTTTTTGGCAAGATCCTTCTATTTTTCTGTTTTTGTCTCTGGTATACTATATCATACAGCAAAAGAGGTGATTTTATGTCAAAATCCAAACATTGGGGACGGCGGCTCCCGGTTTATCTCATCGGTATGTTTTTGATGACCGTTGGCGTGAATTTGTCCGTCCTTTCGGGGCTTGGCGTTTCCCCTATCGATACGATCCCGTACATCGTCAGTTTGATTTCCGGCCAAAGCCTGGGTCTGAGTTCCACGTTGGTCTTTTCCGTCTATATTGTGTTGCAAATCCTCATTCTGCGGCGCA
This sequence comes from Eubacteriales bacterium, assembly GCA_030523305.1. GTDB lineage: Bacteria > Bacillota > Clostridia > Oscillospirales > Butyricicoccaceae > Butyricicoccus_A. The sequence goes on along the minus strand of JAUNIY010000161.1, from coordinate 443 downwards.
AATTCCAATGGAAAAACCTGCTGCAAATTGTCCTGTCCATCCTTTTCGGATGGTTTGTCAATGTCTCCGGGGCGCTCACCAGCCTGCTGCCCGCCGACCCGGTTTATCCGATAAAATTCTTATACATGCTGCTCAGCATGGGATTTCTCGGCACCGGCATTTTCCTGTATGTCACAACCGATATCATGTCCATGCCTGCCGACGGCGTTTCACTCGCGCTGGCAGAGGTGACAGGCAAGCCGATGTCCACCTGTAAAATTTTCTTCGACTGGACTGTCGTCGCGCTGACAGTTGTACTGTCCCTGACGCAGCTGCACAACATCAGCGGTATCCGTGAAGGTACGTTTATCGCCGCCTTTGGCGTTGGTATGTGTATCCGGTTTTGGGAACGGCATTTGGCGGATCCTTTGCACCGGTTCCTGTTTTCTTGATTTCTCCTGTTT
>JAUNIY010000160.1 GCA_030523305.1 Eubacteriales bacterium | reverse complement strand
GTACAGGATACCCATGGTGCCGACGATGTTTTCCTTTGCAATCAGGCCGGTGATGGATGCAACGGTTGCCTGCCAGTTGCCGAAGCCAAGCGGTGCAAAGATCCAGCAAATTGCGCTGCCGATGCGTGCCAGGATGGAGCAATCCATCTGATCCTCAGCCAGCATACCGAAGCTGCCGTCAACCCAACCGAAGTAGGACAGGAACCAAACCAGAATGGTGGACAGCAAGATGATCGTGCCAGCCTTCTTGATGAAGGACCAGCCGCGTTCCCACATGCTGCGCAATACGGTACCTATGGTCGGCATGTGGTAAGCCGGGAGCTCCATAACGAACGGAGCCGGATCGCCTTCGAACATCTTGGTTTTCTTCAGGATGATACCGGAGCAGATGATCGCTGCGATACCAAGGAAATATGCAGAGGTTGCCACCCATGCAGCGCCGCCAAAAATCGCACCGGCAACCATGGCGATAAACGGTGTTTTTGCACCACACGGAATAAAGGTCGTCGTGATAATGGTCATACGGCGGTCACGTTCATTTTCAATGGTACGGGACGCCATGATACCTGGGATGCCGCAGCCAGTACCGATCAGGATCGGGATAAAGGACTTGCCGGACAGGCCGAAGCGGCGGAAAATACGGTCCATGATGAACGCAACGCGCGCCATATAGCCGCAAGCTTCCAGGAATGCCAGGAAGATAAACAGGACAAGCATCTGCGGAACGAAGCCCAGAACCGCGCCAACGCCTGCAACAATGCCGTCGAGGATCAGGCCGGACAGCCAGTCTGCACAATTCAGGCTGGTCAGAGCTTTTTCAATAAATATCGGGATACCCGGGACCCAAACGCCGTAGTCGGCTGGATCCGGCTCTTCATAGCCGTACTCAGACAGCACTGCCAATGCATCCTGCAGCTCCGCGCCAGTGGAAGTAACTTCTTCTGTCGCCAGCGTTTCTTCATCCTCTACCAGATAGGTTGCTTCATCGGTATCGGAGATCTGCGCTGCAAACTCCGTCATAGCAGCCTCTGCTGCTGCCGGATCATAGTCTTCCGACTCGGAGTCCAGCGCTTCTTCTACAGCGGAGGTATCCTCGCCATTCTCAGAAGCGAAGGTGACAAAGCCGTTTGCAACCGTCATCGCATCGCCATATTCCTCAGAAACTTCGCCGTATTCGCCGGAACCGATGCCAAACAGATGCCAGCCATCGCCAAATACGCCGTCGTTCGCCCAGTCGGTCGCAATGCCGCCTACGGTGGTCACGGAAACATAGTACACAATAAACATGATAACCGCAAAGATCGGCAATGCCAAAATACGGTTGGTGACAATCCGGTCAATCTTGTCCGATACGGACAGTTTACCAGCTGATTTCTTCTTATAGCATCCCTTGATGATGGATGCGATGTAAATGTAACGCTCGTTGGTGATGATGGACTCTGCGTCGTCATCCTCTTCCTTTTCCGCAGCTGCAATATCCTGCTCGATATGTGCCATCACATCGGACGCAATATTCAGCTGCTCCAGCACTTTGCTGTCGCGCTCGAAGATTTTAATCGCATACCAACGCTGCTGCTCTTCCGGCAGATCATGCAGTGCAGCCTCTTCAATGTGCGCGATCGCATGCTCAACCGGGCCGCTGAAGGTATGCTGTGGGATGGTCTTGGTGCTCTTCGCCGCTTCAATCGCAGCTTCCGCCGCTTCCATAATGCCACGGCCCTTGAGCGCAGAGATCTCAACAACCTTGCAGCCCAACTCACGGGACAGCTCGGCAACGTTGATCTGATCGCCGTTCTTTTCGACGATGTCCATCATGTTGACTGCAACGACAACCGGAATACCCAGCTCTGTCAGCTGCGTTGTCAGGTACAGGTTGCGCTCCAGGTTTGTGCCATCGATGATGTTCAGGATGGCATCCGGCCGCTCACCCAGCAGGTAGTTTCGTGCGACAACCTCTTCCAAGGTATACGGCGACAGCGAGTAAATACCCGGAAGGTCCATGATGGTAACGCCAGTGTGCTTTTTCAGCTTGCCTTCTTTTTTCTCCACAGTAACGCCCGGCCAGTTACCGACGAACTGATTGGATCCGGTCAAGCCATTGAACAGCGTTGTTTTACCACTGTTCGGGTTGCCGGCTAAGGCGATTCTCAACTCCATAGTTCATTTCCTTTCCGCAGGCTCATTTTGTTTACGCCAATCATTTTATTAGCTGTAGCTAATTGCCTGTCAAAAAATAAAGATCGCTATAAAACGATCTATACTTTACCAATCGATCACTTTACCTCGATCATTTCAGCGTCCTCTTTGCGGAGCGACAGCTCATAACCGCGCACTGTGACCTCAATCGGGTCGCCCAGCGGCGCTACCTTACGGATGTAGATTTCCACACCCTTGGTAATGCCCATATCCATGATGCGGCGTTTCACCGCACCAACGCCGGTCAGCTTTGTGACGGTAACGGTGCTTCCTACACCTGCTTCCTTCAAAGTCATTGTAATGTTCTCCTTTCCCTGTGAAAGTAAGGTTAAATCATGATCTTCTGCGCCATTTCCTGGCTGATTCCAACACGGGATTCCTTCACATTCACAATCAGGTTTCCACCCATAGCGGAAATCACCTTCACGCTGCCGCCGACCACAAAGCCCAGATTTTCAAGATGCTTCTTCACTTCCGGCTTGCCGCCGATTTTCATGATGGTATTTTCCTCGCCGATTGTGGCAAGTGTCAATGGCATCATGACTTCGCCTCCTTTATGCGCCTGTCTTTTCCGATTCCAACGTCATGATGCGACGCCGAATTAGATTAGCTCTTGCTAATCCACCCATATAATACCCTTTTACAAACCTTTTGTCAACTGCATTTGTTAGAACTTCCACACGCTTTTGGCATTTTCAGTGTTTTTACCCATTTGTTAGGAGAGACTAACCTTTTTATTTGTGCAATGTTCACAGCATCCGCCGGATAAACCGCCCAACCGATCCCTGTGCTTTTGCGTTTTCCGCCGATATATGGTACAATCATAATGCTTTGAGGAAATATACAAGGAGAGAGAGCCATGGCAAAGCCACATACAATACAGTATTCCTGTCCGGATTGCGGCCAAACGTTCGAGATCCAGCAATGGAATGTCATCAACGCGCAGGAAAATCGTGAAGCTGCCGATAAGCTGCTGCACGGAAGCCTGTTCCGCCAAACCTGCCCGCACTGCGGTAAGCAGATGCATGTTGTGTATACCTGCCTGTATACCAATCATGACAAGAAATTCGTGATTTCATTCCAACCGCGACGCGATCAACCTGCCGCAACGCCGCTGATCCCGCATTACCAGCTTCGCCTGGAGCAGTCGCTGTCCGGTTTTTTTGAACGCGCACGCATCCTGGAGTCCGGTCTAGACGACATCGTGCTTGAGATGCTGCGCATGGTTGTTCTGGCGCAGGTACAGCGGAAATTCCCGGACAAACATGTGACCACCCTGCTGTTTGACAGTGTCCACGAGGACGAAATCTACTTCCAAGTCGACCCGAAAAACCCGCGTGAGCAAGTCAAAATCCCCCTGCCGTATTTCTGGCGCATGGAGGATCAGCTGAGCGCATCCGGCCTTTACCCAAAGCTATCCGGCTATGTCGTTATGAATGCCAAATGGGTACAGCAATCGGGTATTTTGGCGTGCCTTCTGCCAAAACAGCCACCCAAAGACAACGAATCCTGATAGCACAAAATCCCTCTGCCGATGAATGCAGAGGGATTTTTATCCTATTGATTAAAATGTACGTACAACGCCGAGGAACAGGCAGATTGCAAACAGCAGCAACGCTTTGAGAATCACCGGGAACGGCGCATTGCCATCTTCGATTTTGTTGCCATACTGGATGTTCCGCTTCGGACAGATATCGCTGCACTTGCCGCAGGAGATGCATTCCCCCATACGCAGGCTGCCCTCGTCGGTCTCCACACAAACTGGGCAGTTTTTCGCGCACGCCGAGCAGCGCGGCAGGCAGTTCGGACGATTCCTGCGATAGCTTCCAACTACCGGAAGCAATGCAAAGATTGCGCCCATCGGACAAAGGAACTGGCAGAAAAACCGCTCCTTGACCGCCATGCCGATGACAATCAACGCCAGTAGCACCGCGCCGATGGTGTATGCCGCTGTAACGCCCTTGCGTGCCGTCAGCATAGAAAAGACATCCCATGGGCTCCAGCCCGGCAGGCTTGCGTACACGCCCGCGGCGCACAGCACCACGATGGCAATTAAAATCCCATATTTGAACTTCTGCATGACCCGGACTGCCTTTTCCGGAATCTGCGGCAGTTTTTTCTTGATCTTGCGCTGTACCAGTTGGGACAGCGCATACACTGCATCGCCCAAGCTGCCAAACGCGCACGCATAGCCGCAGAAGAATCTGCCGAATACGATGGTATACAGGCAGATCACGACCAGCGTTGTGAAAAACGAATCGTATGCAAACGGTTCCCCCGCACCGATCGCCGTCGCAATCGCCTTGATCCCAGAAAAGCACGTAGTATACACCGCCGGTGCGAGCAAGAAAAAGATCAGCTGGATCACCGCACGGATCCGGCGGCGTACCTTTACGCGCTGCATGGGATTGCTGTGCTTTTTCGCTGCCTGTCCGGGTACGCGCCGCATGTTTTTGGTTTGAATCATGTTTCCGCTGCTCCTTCCAATGCCTGCTGGACAGCCGTTTTGATGCCGGTCGAGCTGAAGGTTGCACCGCTGATGGTATCAACCTCCGGCGTCTGCGCTGCAATGATATTGTCAACGATCTGCATCGCTTGATCCAGATACGCCGCGTCCTCGTTGGAAGCGTCGGTAATTTCGATGTATGCGATCTCGCCGTCGGTTACCGTGACCTGCGCCGTAATCGTACCGCCGAAGCCTTCGCCCTCTCCGATATATACGCCATCCTGATAGCTCACGGCGCCGCTGTTCTGCGCATTGGCCTCCGCTACCGCCTGCTGGTTCGCCTCTGTCTCCTGCTGCCATTGCAGGGCATTCGCCTGATAGACGCACACGGCGATCACAGCTATGGCTAGGCTGGCCATTCTGCCCCAAAAATCCTGATGTCTCACACGTCAGCCCTCCATCACTGCGTGACAGTGCCCAGATTCAGATCAATCTGGGATCCTGCCGCGATGATCGCGTTGGACGAGCAGGTCGCTCTCGACACGGTGTCAATCCCGCTAAATCCCTGCTTGCTGACCGCCTGTTCGGATATCCCGTTCATCGCTCTCTTGATGTATGTCCAGTTGCTTCCCGATGTCGGGCTGACAACCTCAACGCCTGTCAGCTTTCGTGTCACCGTTGTGGTGGTTTTTCCGTCCGCATCTGTGCGCACCGTGGTCGTCTGCTCTACGGTGCACTGAATCTGCAAATCATACGCATCAAACTCTTCATCCGCATCCGGCGTACAGGTTGCCGAAGCGGTATAGGTCAGCGTTTCGGTCGTGGTCTGTTCCTCCGAATCGTCCGGCTTGTTGTCGTCCGGCGTCTCCGGATCGTCCGGCTGATCCGGCGTT
>JAUNIY010000159.1 GCA_030523305.1 Eubacteriales bacterium | reverse complement strand
ATCCCTCCACTTGTTTCAGGCTCCGGCGTCATCCCATTGGACGACGCCGGAGCTGTCATGAAGAAAGAGAGATTTATGATCTTTGCTTGAAAAGAAACGCTCCAGGTAAAAAATGGATTAGGATAGGGACTCTGTTGTCTGCACGACTCTCAAATATCCCTTTACAGTTTTTCCGCCGACGGCTTCAACCGTTACATAATATCTTCCCGTAGACGCGCCTGTACCTTTATACTCGGTCCACTTTCCTTTTCCGCTGCCCACGGTGAAATTCGAAACGTTCTTGTATTGCTTTGTGCTGGAATTATATTTGTACAAAATAACCTTTGCGGTCAACGACGCGTCGTTGCGGTACCATGTTCTAATAATACCACCGTTACCCGCAGTTGCGGTAAATGTACTAGTTCGTGTGCTTCCAGTAGTCGACGTGGTATTACTTTCGTCATAGAGCATTGCAAGCGGCATAATTTCCGGCCACAGCGTGGTTTCGCCTTCATTTTCTGTTGCCGTTACCGGCTGCTCCACAGCGTCATTTGTATCCGCAGCATATGCGCACAATACAGAAGGACAAAGAACACCCATCATCATGACAATCGCTAGTAATCTTTTTTTCATAAAAATACAGCTCCTTTATAATACCATCAATTTCAATGCTTTATAAAATATTTTTTGGTTTTATCAGCTCCCATCATTTTTAGATTTCTCGAGGTTCTTTCATAGAATAAGACAATTTATGCTTCCAAAATGCAACACATTTTAGAAAAATTTTTTAAATTTTATTTTTCTTTCGCAGATAGTCCTTCTCTCCTCCACAACTTGAATGATCTCACTTTCACCAATTCCCACTGCCACAATTTGCATACGGGCATTCCCTGTGCATTCCACCGGGTTCATGTAAACTCATTTTATTTCCCCCTGTAACAGTTTCTATTTTTCTTTTGGCTAACAGCGCATCTATACCTTTTATTCATGTGCACAACAGCAATCAACATTTTTATTGCTTAAAATCTACATAAAGTATTTCTTTTGTGGCATTTCATTTCGCTCACAGGCACAAACCCCGTCTTTCCGATCTACCATAGAATCAGAAAGACAGGGTTTTATCATACTGTATTGGATTTTCACAAATACACACGGAAATCTTTCGGTTTGGATAGAGTCAAGCTATTTCTCATTCTCTCCAGGTACAAACTGCCCAGCAAGCATTATGATCTGAAATTTCCTTTCCCTTGAAAACAGCCAATGCGCTACCAGGTGTTGCCCATCTACAGTCTTTCATCTCAGTAGATATGGTACCATGTGACGTGCATTTCATGCCACGGGCCAATAGCCAGTCCAGCTTGAGCAGCATAACTTGCCCATCTGGCATACGCTTTCTCCTTGTTCCATCTACGCTGCTAAACTCCTGGTAAGAAAAACCATTTGCTTCTGCTTGCGGCAGTGCAGCTTCATATTTTTCTATTTCCTGCATATGTTTCCGCATTTTCTGCGGATTGGCAAAAAGGGCAGTGAATTCCGGAATATTATTGCCGTCAAACGTATTGGTATTTAAGTCTCCTCCGATCATAATCGGCGTATTTTCGGAAAAGCTCTTGCGGATTTCTTCATAAACAACAGCCATCTGTTTCGCCCTTCCCTTACTGTTTGTGCGGTTTTCTAGATGAACGACAGCGGCACCAATCTCATGCCCGCCAATGTCAATCGCGCACAGGATACCAATACGAGCGCCGATACGCTTCTGACGGTCGAAATACCAGTTATATTGCTCCGGCAAATGGATGATCTTCGCCCATTTGATCGGCCAACGAGAAAACAATGCATTTCCATGAAACCCCTTGCTGTCATATGGATTGGCCAATTCAATAAATTCCAAACCGTATGCATAATTCATTCCAATTGCCTTCGCAATTTCCATTGCCACATTTTTCTGTCCAGAACGAGCCGCCCCATCGTCAAGCTCATTCGCATAGATCAAATCAACGGTTCCCAATTGCGGACACATATTGAAAAAATCAATCGTTTCATTCAATGTGACACCACGTTCTATGTTAAACGCCATGTGTTTGAGTGTGTGCGTTATTTCTTTTGGTGGTGCAACAAAATTATGTACCTCGCAGGACTGAAACTGCGGGATTTGCTCCATCACTTTGAATTGTCCAATCTGCGGCACAAGGCGGCCTAATCGGAGCCGTTCACTATATGGAATTCCTTCCATATCATGAACACCTTCTTTCTTCTTAGTCTAAACAAATCAATCTGTACAATAGGATACTACGATTGCTTCGTACGCGCAATGCTCTCGCGCGCTTTCATCTCCGTAATAATTTGAGGATAGAGCTGATCCAGCTTGTAAAATGTCAATAGGATAGCTATCCCACCCCATGCAATGATATTTCCAATGATGTAGATATGAATCAGCATGGAAGATTGCGTTGCATTGATGGTTGCCGTGCCGGCGAACCCAACCAGAGACATCAATGCGCCGAATGCTGCGGTTGTTATACCAGAGCCAAACTTCTGGCCGGCCGTTGTCGCCGAAATCATCAGCCCTTGCACGCGGACACCACTTTTCCACGCGCCGTATTCAATCACATCGGCAAGCATGGAATACTTAACGCCACGAAAACAACCTTTGCCGATGCCACGCATCACACAGGCCAACAACGCCAGATTCCGTGCGCTGGGATGAAAGAGCAGGGGTATCATACCCAGCACCGCAACAGACGCGCCGATAAGCGCAACATTCCGTTTGCCGAATTTTGCAATAAACGGAGCCAGCAACAATACCGTAACAATCTGTGGAATCGACTCAAAGGAAGCAAGTGCGCCGGTGAGATCTCGATTGCCAAGGATATACTGTGCATAATAAGCATTACAGGTACCGGTAACTGCTTCATAAAACGACAAAAAAATGGCAAGAAGGAAAAACAAAACGAAGTATTGGTTCGTAAGGCAAAGCCGAATCCCCATTCCTAACGGGACATTCTTGCCGTCCTTGGTTTTAGTCTGTTCTGTGACACGCTCGTGGCAATTGCAAAAACAAACAAGCAACAGAATAATCGAAATGATTGCGTAGGCAATGGAAACCTTGATCCATGCCTGTTGGGTATCGCCCAGCCATGTAACCAACGGAAACGTGATCGTGGTAATCACCATATTTCCGAGCGCCGACATGCCGGTACGGAACAGATTGATTACCGCACGTTGGTCAGTATCTCGTGTCATCAGCGTGGCCAACGTCGCATATGGGAGGTTCAATGCCGTATACACCACTGTCGTGCAGAAATTATATGTGATGAATACATAAACGGCTTTGACTATCGTGGATGCCGGCGGTACAGTGAACAACAAAACCGCAGAGATCCCATAGGGAATCATCATCCACAATATCCATGCACGTGATTTTCCCAGCTTAGAGTGCGTGCGATCCACCAGATGTCCGATCAGAACGTCAGAAATACCATCAAATACACGGGAAATGAGCATGATTGTACCGATCATACCAACATCCATTTCAACCACATTGGTGTAGAAATAAATGAGCAAAGACGTCGTGAGTGCGAAAACGACATTGCAGGCAACATCGCCAAGGCCATAGGAAACCTTTTCTTTCAGATGAATTTTTTCAAACTCTTTATCACCGGTAAACATGGGGCTTTTCGATGCTGCCATATCGTTCCGTCCTTTCTATTGATACGGGAAATGATAGAAGAAGTATGAAGTGGTTTTTCCATTACATATTGATATTGTAGCATGTGAAGAATACAATACAAGTATTTTATGATAAGAAAGAAATCATATTTCTTTTGTGCAGAATATGCAACATCTCCAAAATATGATATACTGAGGTGGTAGGAAATATCATTATGGAGGTTTTTTCATGAAGAGCAATCCATACGCAGCAATACAATCACAATACGAAACCTTTCCGCGGGTCGGCAAACGTATTGCGGATTATATTTTAGAGGATCCAGTCCATGTCACATCGATCAGCGTCCAACAGATGGCGCGCGAACTTTCGATTGCAGAATCCAGTATCATTCGTTTTTGTAAAAATATAGGCTGTTCCGGCTTTAGCGAAATGAAACTGATGCTTGCCAAATATGCTCCCAAATCCATCCGCATTATTTTTGAAGACTTATCGGAGACGGATTCCGTCGAATCAATCACGCAAAATGTGTTCAATCGAAATATCGATACGCTGCAACGCGCATTGGACTGTCTTGATCTGGAAAAGGTTGCGCAGGCGGCTGAACTGATGAGCCAAGCAAAAAAGATCCTCATCTTAGGCGTCGGCGCCTCTGGAACAATTGCAGATGATCTATACATCCGCTTGATGCGTGTCGGCCTTTCCGCAGAATCTTTCACAGATTCCCACCTGATGCAAATCGCAGCAAGCCAATGCGATGCTGATGCTGTCGTATTTGGTATCTCGCATACAGGAAAATCACATGAGATCGTCTCCGCGATGGATTTGGCACGCTCCTGCGGTTCAAAAACCATAAGCATGACTGGCTACCCTAACACACCAATTGAAAAGGTATCGGATATCTGCATGGAACTGTATTCTCCCGAACAGTTATTTGTCTCCCCCCGTGTGGCGCAGGTATCTCTGTTAGATAGTCTGTATGTTGCTTTATCCATCCGTCAAAAAGAGTACGTCGTGCAAAATATCAAACGCATGAACGACGCGCTGACAGATTTCCGATTGTAAACGTTGCACTGTATCATCTGATATCCATTGTCTGCTCTTTTTTTGCCCCGCGCAAAGCGGAGGGGATACCGCTACGGCATCCCCTCCAGAATCCTTCAGATTCGGTTTTGCAGTATTAGAATTTTTGATCGTACAATGTCAGCATGGTTGCTGCTTGTGCGCGGGTCGAACTATCACGCGGGAGCAGATATTTTACGCCGCCGACATCAGAGCCGGAAACAATACCCTGCTGTGTTACCCAGAGAACTGCGTTGACTGCCCAACCAGATACATCATCTGCATCTGGGAAATCCAGCGTACCAGTCACCTCGGGGGATTTCTGTTCAGCATAGAGCATCTGTGCCAGCTGCTGACGGGTAACATCTTCGCCCGGTGCGAATGTACCGTCGCCCATACCAGCGACAACACCAGCCTTGTATGCCCAATTGACGGCATCTGTATACCACTTTCCAGCCGGAACATCGGTGAAGATCTGTGCTTCCTCTACGTCCGGGCTCCCGGCACGGCTATACAGGATCTGTGCCAACATTGCACGGGATAGAGATGTGTTCGGGCCAAATGTGCCGTCGGCATTGCCAACCATCAATCCCTTGTTATACATGTAATCAATATACGGAGTATACCAAGCTTCGGATACGTCAGTGAAATCCTTAACAGCGGATTTTTGCGCAGCTGTAATGGTTACATTGCATACAGCGGTCTGTTCACCGGCTTTTGCTGTGATCTCTACGCTGCCTGCCTTGATAGCTGTTACGGTTCCGTTTTCGTCAACCGTTGCGATAGTCGGATCGCTGGAGCTCCATGTAACAGTCGGATCTGTTGCGTCATCC
>JAUNIY010000158.1 GCA_030523305.1 Eubacteriales bacterium | reverse complement strand
CCACCGCCCAGGCTGTTATGCAACTCAATGCCGATGACGGCGGACACCGCAAATTCATCATGGTGCAGCTTCCCGAAAGGTGCGATGAAGCAAGCGAAGCATACAAAGCAAGCTACAAAAATATCTGCGAGATCGGCAAAGAGCGCATCCGCCGCGCAGGAGATCAGAGCTTAAAGAAAGTAGGGAATAGGGAACAGGAAGTAGGGATTAGGGAAAAGAAAATAGGAGGAACGGATGGCGACAAATTATCGGGAATTGCTTGTTTGGCAAAGGTCAATGCAAGTAGCCAAGGAAATTTATTTGCTGGTGAAAAAACTTCCCAAAGAGGAAATGTACAGCCTGTCGGATCAGATGCGGCGAGCGGCGGTGTCGATTCCGTCGAACATTGCGGAGGGGAATGCCCGGCAGTCGAAAAAAGAATACGCCCAGTTCTTGAGCATAGCGAGAGGCTCGAAAGCGGAACTGGAAACGCAGCTGATTCTTTGCGTGGAAATCGGCTACCTTCAAAAACAGGATGTCCAGAAAGCGATGGCGGACTTGTCGGAAATCGGGAAAATGCTCTCGTCGATCATCAAAAGGCTAATCCCTCATCCCTAGTCCCTAATCCCTTGGATGTCGGTTTCCGCGTCCTCAAGCTGGACGATACCAACATGAAAGATGTCTACTATGCGCCGGATGACTACGATCAGGGGATGCTCGCGGGTCTGGAATCCAACATCAAGGATGACCGCACCGACCTCGACCTGCTGTTCGGCTGCCTGATCGACTGGGGTTTGCCGCTGTCCCTACCGTACAAGTCCGAGCAAATCGACGGCTGCACCGTCCACACCTACAACGACGGCGACCTGATTGCCTGCTTTGATTCCAATATTCCTGAAAGTGTCGTCCGGGAAATTGCAAAGCGCAAGCCGCTTCGCGCCGTCTTCCGCGATTCCGGCTTTGCGTCCAGCCCGGAGAAGATCAACGTGTTCGAGATTTTCAAGCTCTATATGCCGGAAGATGCAAACGATATTTCCAAGCGCGTGAGGGTGATCTGATGGAGCGTGACATGGAGAACAAGAACATTCTGCCGGCAAATCCCGAGGATTCTGTGCCGGAATTGAAACTATTGTGCCGGAAGGCAGTCGATCTAATTGACAGTGCAAGAAATACGGCAATCCGCGAGGTAAATCTGGTACAACTCCTGACCTATTATACGCTTGGCAAGTGGATCGTAGAGGTGCAGCAGGGTGGTTCCGGCAGAGCAAAGTATGGGAAACGGGTTTTAGAAACTTTGTCAGACGCTTTGAATCAGGCGTTTGAAAAAGGCTATTCTGTGTCTACGCTGACGAATATCCGAAAATTTTACGAAATTTATAAAAGCCGAATTTCGGCACCGATAGTTACGGATTTCTCAGAACAAATTTCGCAACCGCTGGTTACGAAATTCGGAAATGATGTGCCATTCCGCCTGTCGTGGACGCACTATCTGATTCTGATGCGGATTCAGAACGAAGATGAACGTGATTTTTATGAACATCTGGCAATTCAGGAAAACTGGGGCAAACGTGAGCTGAGCCGCCAGTACGGAAGTTCTCTTTACGAGCGGATACTGATTGGGAAAGACAAACAGCAGATACTCAGGCTGTCAAAAAAAGGACGGCTTGCAGAAAAGCCAGCTGATCTTGTGAAAGACCCCTATATTCTTGAATTCCTTGGCATTCCGGAGCAAACCGATTTTTCGGAAACAGAACTGGAAAGCAGATTGATCGATCATCTGCAGGATTTCCTACTGGAACTTGGGACAGGCTTCGCTTTCGTTGCCAGACAAAAACGCTTTACTTTCGAGGAAGACCATTTTCGTGTTGATCTTGTCTTTTACAACCGTTTACTGCAATGCTTTGTACTGTTTGATCTTAAAACCGAAAAGCTGAAACATCAGGATTTAGGGCAAATGCAGATGTATGTGAACTATTATGATCGATATGAGAAAAAGGACTTTGAAAATCCAACAATCGGTATTTTGCTTTGTCCGCAGAAAAATGATGCTGTAGTCGAATTGACGCTCCCTGAAAATTCCAATATTTTCGCGTCACAGTATCAGTTATACTTGCCTGATAAAAAACTTCTGCAAAAGAAACTGCAAGAGTGGATTGAAGAAGAAACTGGAGGTGAAGACGATGAAACTACAATTTAAACATCAAAAATTTCAGGCAGATGCGGCAAAAGCGGTCGTTGATGTCTTTGCCGGACAGCCGTATCTCATGCCTACCTACATGATAGACAGAGGCCTGCTGCCGATAGAGGAAATAGCTTTTCCCGAAGATACGAACTTCACCGGATGGCGCAATGAGCGCATTGTGCCGGAGCTTTCCGACAAACTGATTCTGGAGCATCTGCAAAAAGTGCAGCGCACAAATCAGATCAAGCCGTCCGAAAAACTGGAAGGACGCTACAACCTGACGATTGAAATGGAAACCGGCGTCGGCAAGACCTATACCTACACCAAGACCATGTATGAGCTGAACAAGAACTACGGTTGGAGCAAGTTCATCGTGGTCGTGCCGAGCATCGCCATCCGCGAGGGCGTTTATAAGTCCTTTCAGGTGACACAGGAGCATTTCGCAGAGGAATACGGCAAGAAAATCCGCTTCTTCATTTATAACTCCGCCCAGCTCACGGAAATTGACCGCTTTGCATCGGATAGTTCCATCAATGTCATGATCATCAACTCTCAGGCGTTCAACGCCAAGGGCAAGGACGCACGGCGCATTTACATGAAACTGGATGAGTTCCGTTCCCGTCGCCCGATTGATATCATTGCCAAGACAAACCCGATTCTGATTATCGACGAGCCGCAGTCGGTCGAGGGCAAGCAGACAAAAGAACGGCTGAAAGAGTTTTGCCCACTGTTGACGCTGCGCTACTCCGCAACCCACAAGTCGGACAGCATTTACAATATGGTTTACCGCCTCGACGCAATGGAGGCTTACAACAAGCGGCTGGTCAAGAAGATTGCCGTCAAAGGCATCACGGAGTCCGGCAGCACGGCAACCGAAGGTTTTGTCTATCTGGAAAGCATCAATCTTTCCAAAGCAGACCCGACAGCGACCATCCAGTTTGATTACAAGGGCGCGTCCGGTATTCGCAAGAAAACAGCGACGGTCGGAATCGGTTATAATCTTTACGATAATTCCGGCAATTTGGACGAGTACAAGGTCGGCTTTGTGGTCAAGTCCATTGATGGACGGGATAACTCCGTAGAGTTCCTGAACGGCATCAAAATCTTTGCCGGAGATGTGATCGGCAAGGTCAGCGAAGATCAGCTTCGCCGCATTCAGATCCGCGAAACGATTCTTTCTCACTTGGAGCGGGAGCGTCAGCTTTTCCATAAGGGCATCAAGGTCCTGTCCCTGTTCTTCATCGACGAGGTTGCGAAGTACAAGCAGTATGACGAGGACGGGCATCCGTTCAACGGCATCTATGCGGATATGTTCGAGGAAGAGTACAACGACATTCTCGGCTCCATGCAGCGGGAAATCGGGAACGAGGACTACATACGGTATCTAGGCGCGATTTCCGCCCATGACACCCATGCCGGTTACTTCTCTGTTGATAAAAAAGGCAAGATGACCGATAGCAAGCTCTCCGACAAGAAGGAAGGCACGTCTGACGACATTGACGCTTATGACCTGATTATGAAGAACAAGGAACTGCTTCTGGATCGTGATCCGAAAAAGTCCCCTGTGCGTTTTATTTTCTCGCACTCCGCACTGCGCGAAGGCTGGGACAACCCGAACGTATTCCAGATTTGTACGCTGAAACAGAGCAGCAGCGAGGTTCACAAACGTCAGGAAGTCGGCCGTGGATTGCGCCTTTGCGTCAATCAGGACGGCGAGCGTATGGATGCCAACGTCCTCAGCAATGATGTTCATTCTATCAACGTGCTGACCGTTATTGCCAGCGAGAGCTATGATAGCTTTGCAAAGGGCTTGCAAAGTGAGCTTGCTGATGCGGTTACGGGACGCCCCGTGGCTGTTACCGCTGATCTGTTCAAGGGTAAGGTCATTGTGGATGCAAAGGGCAATGAACAGGTCGTGGACGGCGATACGGCTCAGGCGATCTTCGAGGATTTGATTTCTAACGGATATGTCAAGCGCGGTGTTCTGACCGATAAGTATTACGCCGACAAAGCAAACGGTACGATTCAGGTTGCCGAAGAAGTAGCGGACAGCCGCGATTCCGTAATCAACATTCTTGATTCCGTGTACGACAGCCGAGCCATGCAGCCGGAGAACGCCCGCGATGGAAACGTCGAGCTGCAAGTTGACCCCGACAAGCTCGCCATGCCGGAGTTCAAGGCACTCTGGAATCGCATCAGCCCGAAATCCGTGTACGTGGTTGATTTTGATACCGATGAGCTTGTAAGCAAGGCAATTGCTTCCATCAACCGAAATCTCCATGTACCGAAAATCTTCTTCAAAGTTGAAACCGGCGCAATGGATGAGATCAAGTCGAAGGATTCTCTCCTTGACGGAAGCGCGTTCTCGAAATCAAAGTCATCTACTTATGACAGCAGTAAGCAAATCCGCGCCAACAGCAGCGTGAAGTATGATCTTATCGGCAAACTGGTCGGAGAGACCGGTTTAACACGAAAAGCAGTTGTCGCAATCCTGACTGGTATTGAAAAAGCCGTTTTTGAGCAGTTCAAATTTAATCCGGAAGAATTCATTATCAAAGCAGCCGCACTGATCAATGACGAAAAGGCAACTGCAATCATTCAGCATATTACCTACAATGTGCTGGATGAGCATTACGACACGGACATTTTTACCGAACCGACCATCAAGGGCAAGCTCGGAACGAATGTGATGAAAGTGCAGCGGCATCTGTATGATCATATCGTGTATGATTCCACAAACGAGCGCGATTTTGCGACCGATCTGGACACCAACACAGATGTTGCTGTTTATGTGAAACTGCCAGACAGCTTCTATATTGCAACACCGGTGGGGCATTATAATCCAGACTGGGCGATTGCTTTCTATGAAGGTACCGTCAAACACATCTATTTTGTTGCCGAAACAAAAGGCTCTATGTCCTCTATGCAGCTCCGGCTCATTGAAGAATCAAAAATCCACTGCGCAAGAGAGCATTTCAAAGCCATCAGCAACGGGAATGTGGTCTATGATGTGGTGGATAGCTACCGGACATTGCTTGATAAGGTTATGAAGTAGTTTGCAGTTATCAGTTAAAAGTTATCAGAAATTAAAACTGATAACTACACAAAGTTAGGAGAAGTTATTAAATGAAAATATTTAACAATACAACGGAAATAGTCCGTGATGATATGGCATCTACCATCGGCAAAGGCAGTAAAGTTTCTATTGCTGCAGCTTGCTTTTCTATGTACGCTTATAAAGAATTAAAAAAGCAACTGGAATCAATAGATGAATGCCGTTTCATATTTACCTCACCTACTTTCGTAACAGAGAAAACCGAGAAGCAAAAACGTGAATTTTACATACCGAGATTAAATCGTGAAAATAGCCTCTACGGAACAGAATTTGAGATTAATGTGGATAATTCCAAATTAGC
>JAUNIY010000157.1:218-5579 GCA_030523305.1 Eubacteriales bacterium | reverse complement strand
TTCGAGAAGGCAGTGCGCGCATATGCCGAAAAGCTGGGCTTTCAGGCGTAATTTTAAGTAATACGATCATATATCGCAATAACAAAGATAAAATCTAAAATCTCTTTCCGCACAGATCATCGGCTTTTCCGTTCCGTATTTGGGACGGGAAAGCTGACGATCTGGAAGCAATCGCGCTGACATTCAGCGCATGCCAGATAGGAGGAATGTATGGGAAAAAAGAAAGTAGTGCTTGCCTTGGGAGGCAATGCTCTTGGAAAAAACGTAGAAGAGCAGAAAGTAGCTGTGGAAAAAACGGCAAAAATTATTGTCGACCTGATTGAGCAGGATTTGGATATTGTCATCACGCACGGCAACGGTCCACAGGTCGGCATGATTCAGGATGCAATGGACAACATGGTTGTCATGCATGAAAATTATAAACAGATTCCACTGCCGACCTGTGTCGCTATGAGCCAGGGCTATATCGGCATTGACTTGCAGAATGCGATCAAGTACGAGCTGCGCCGCCGTGAAATGGATATCAAAGTATCGACTATTTTGTCACAGATTGAAGTAGACGAAGCAGATCCTGCTTTTGCAAACCCAGTCAAGCCGATCGGCCGATTTATGACCAAGGAAGAAGCAGAGATCAACGAGAGCAATGGTGTACATTGCATTGAAGACGCGGGACGCGGGTATCGCGTGGTTGTCGCATCGCCGATGCCGAAGCGTATCCGTGAGCTGGAGACCATCAAAACACTGGTTGGCGCAGGTCACATTGTCATCACTTGCGGCGGTGGCGGTATTCCAGTCGTTGACCATGCGGGAAAGCTGGAGGGTGTCAATGCCGTTATCGATAAGGACAACGCCAGCAGTCTGCTTGCGCAGCAGCTGGATGCAGATTTCCTGATCATTTTAACCGCTGTAGAAAAAATTGCAATCAACTTTGGTAAGGAAAATGAGGAATGGCTGTCCGATTTGACGGTAGAGCAGGCGAAGCAGTATGTCGCGGAAGAGCAGTTTGCAAAGGGTTCCATGCTTCCGAAGGTTGAGGCATCCATCCGTTTTGCAGAATCCAAGCCGGGCCGCCGCGCGCTCATTACGTTGCTGGATAAAGCGTCGGAGGGCCTTGCCGGAAAGACTGGTACCATCATCCATTTGTAACAGCGATGCAAGGATCGCAGCTGGCATCCAGGCACAGGTAGGGCGGCTGTTGGCTGCGATCAGTTTGCTGCAACATATGCCGTTACAAAGAAACACAAAAACGGTGCGATGGAACGCTGCTTGTGTCCATTGGATGGATAACAAATACCTGCTTTCCCAGTTATGAAAAGCAGGACGATAAGATTAAACGAGGGATACAATGTATATGGAAGATATTTTGGGACGGGTTGCGCGAGACTTGGAACATTTGAAACAGTTTACCGCAACACCGGGAGAGGGCTGTACCCGGCTTCCGTTCACAAAGGAAGCACGTGCGGCCGTAGAATTTTTGGCAGAACTGATGCGGGATGCAGGTATGGAGGTTCGGGAAGATGCGGCTGGTAATATTATCGGTGTATTGGCCGGTGAAAACCCAGAGCTGCCCTGCGTCATGATGGGATCCCACTATGATTCGGTTGTCAATGGCGGCGATTATGACGGCATTGCAGGCGTTATCTGCGCCATTGAGGTTGCGCGTCAATTGAAGGAAAGCGGCCTACAGCGCAAGCGGAATTTTGTTGCGGTTGGTTTCTGTGATGAAGAAGGTATGCGCTTTGGCACGGGTTATTTTGGTTCCGGTGCCATGCTAGGCAACCGGGATCCCGATTATTGCAGAAGATTCCGCGATACCGACGGCATTTCTATCTATGACGCCATGCAGGGCTATGGGCTGGATCCAGAGCGGGTGCAGGAAGCTGCATGGCCGGAAGGTTCCATTGGGCATTTCTTAGAAGCGCATATCGAGCAAGGTCCGGTACTGGATGCTGCTGGAACTGAAATTGGCCTGGTAGACTGCATTGTAGGTATCCAGCGCTACATGGTTACTGTTTATGGACGTGCAGATCATGCAGGAACCACACCGATGGATATGCGGATGGATGCTGTCGAAGCTGCGACCAAGGTTATTTCCAAAATTCCAGATTGGGCGAGGGAAAAGGCAGACGGTACAGTTGCCACAACCGGTTATATGAAGACAACGCCGGGCGGCATGAATATCGTGGCAGAGAAAGTTGAATTTACGGTTGACATTCGTTCCAAAAACAACGATAATATTAACGATATTGCACACCGGATTCGCGCTGCGTTGGACAGAGAAACCGCTGCGATTGGCGGAAGCTATGAAATGGATACCAAGCTAGTGATTACTCCGGTGAATCTCTCCCAGGAGATGCTGCAAATCATGGAGGAGAGCTGTAAGGCCCATGCATATTCCTATCAATATCTTCCGAGTGGTGCAGGCCATGATTCTCTTGAAATCGGCCAAGTCATCCCAACGGTTATGGTATTTGTTCCGAGCAAGGACGGCAGAAGCCATTGTCCGGTGGAATTTACCAAGTATAGCGATATTGCCAAAGCAACCGTCATTATGACAGAGCTGGCGCAGGAGCTTTTAAGCAGAGATTGATTGATACATGTTCCTCCATATAAAAGGTTGACCGCTTGCGGAGGTTTGTATGGAAGAAGTCAATTGGAATTCTACGTATAAAAAAGATAATATTCGTTTGCTTCGAAGGCATTTGGCGCTGACACAGAAGGAGTTTATTCAAACATTTTTGACATCAGACGATGGGACGCCTTCTATGTGCGTGGCTACCTTTTCCAACCTGGAGTCAAAAGGGGGAAACCGTACCAGCGAAGTTGTATTGGCAGTTGCCGAAAAGCTGCAAATTGATCCAGTGCTGTTTTCCATGGCACCGGCAAAGTTTGCGGATAGGCTGCATACGGTGCTTCCCAACACGCAGGATGCTGTGGATATTGCGCAGTCACCGGCGAAGGCTGGCAATATTGACCGTTTGCTGTACCGTCTTACCATGTATTTCTCTGAACAGCTTTTTGACAAACGGTTGAAAAAAGGAGACAAAATCGAATCCGATCGCATCTTGGCAGAAAAGCTTGGCGTAGGGCGGTCGGCCATCCGGGAAGCGTTGAAGGTGCTGGATGTGCTGGGCATGATCGATATCCGTCCGGGTCAAGGCACGTTTATCAGCAATGATGAAGCGGACTTTTTTATCATTCCCCTTTCGTGGTCGCTGTTCCTCAATGGCAGCCAGATTGAAAATATTCTCATGGTTCGCAACTTGCTGGAAAAAAAGGCGGCAGAGCTGACAGCCCATGCGGCGGACGAAGAATGCATGGAAAAACTACATGATATTTCCACACGGATTCATGACGCGTATTTGCGCTCGGACTACCAAAGTTTCCTCAACTGTGACCTGGAATTTCATCTATGTATCGCAGCAGGCTCGGGCAATCCGGTTATCCATAGTATGATTCAAACAATCGGAAATTTGATGAAGCATGTCAGTGGGACCGGCATGGCAGATCAGGAGCAGCTGAAGGAAATCCATCAGGAGCACCGTCTGATTTATGGCGCGATTTTATCCCGGGATGCCGAAGCTGCAGGAGAATTTATGGAAGAGCATTTGCAAAAATCCATGAAACGGTATAACTACCGATAATGGACAACGCAGTGAACGCAGCGGAGACAAGCATCCTGTCTGTTCTGCTGGCAAGGTGCTTTTTCACCAAACATAAATGAAAGTGAGGACAAATCAAATGGAACTGATGGATATGTTGCTGCATCGCCGCAGCATTCGCAAGTACACGGAAGAACCAATTCCGGAAGACAAGCTGGAAAAGATTGTACAGGCTGGCCTGCTGTCTTTTGCAGGAAAGGGCCTCAATCCGTGGGAAATGATTGTAGTACGCGATAAGGACATGCTCAAGAAAATGTCCGGATGCCGCAATTGCGGCGCTATGCTGGATGGCGCAGACGCAGCGATTGTTGTGCTAGGTGACAGCAGCAAATCAGATACCATTGTAGAGGATTGCTCCATTGTCATGGCGTATATGCATCTGATGGCGGATACGTTGGGCGTTGGCAGCTGCTGGCTGCAGGGACGCCTGCGTTTTGCAGCCGATGAAACAATCTCTACAGAGGAATATCTGCGAAATCTGCTGCACTATCCGGAGCATATGAAGCTGGAAGCCGTCTTGGTTCTCGGTATGCCAGCGCAGCAGCCGGAAGCACATACGATGGAAGCGCTCCAGCAGGAAAAGGTGCATCAGGAAACCTATTGATCTCTGCGTTCAATGTATGTTATCAGCCCGCCGTTTTTTATCGGCGGGCTGATTTTCTGTCTACAATATACCGCAAAAGGCTTTACGGAAGATCACATTCGGGAATGTCGTTTTCCAAATTGTCTCTCGCCAAATCGGTATCGATGACGGAATATGCTGCTGCAATCGGTTTTTCCGTTTTGTGCGGGATTGTGTGGAAAACCTTTTGGGATGGGGAGGACGTCCCGGAAATGATTGGGTTTGCTTTCTCTTTGCCTGTTTTTGCCTTCCCTTGCAGCTCGGGAACGGGTGGAACCTCATTTTTTACGTGGGTTTGCGTCCGATTGGGGCGCTTCATCCCTTGCTTTGCCATAAAAATCACCTCATAACCAGTATGTGATTTTACGGGATAATTATGAGATGTGCTTTCACAGCGTTTGAAACGGCAAAAACTGGTTGCACTTGAAATATATTTGTTTTATACTTATTTTATATCCCAATAAGGCCAAATGTAACGATTTGGCTTGTGAAAAAAGGGGGACATCCTATTTTGAAGTTCAAACGATATTTGGCGTTGGCCGTGTGCATTGTGTCGATGCTGGCCTGTGCCGGGTGCGACGCAAAAAATACAGAAAATGTGGAAAACACGCCGCAAAATGAGATTGATACCATGTTGGACAGCATGACGCTGGAAGAAAAGACAGCTCAGCTGTTTATTGTCCAGCCAGAGGCTATTGTAGATACTGGTATTGTCGTGCAGGCGGGGGATGTGACGAAACAGGCGATTGATGCAACCCCAGTGGGCGGTTTTATCTATTTTTCTGATAATCTGCAATCGCCAGAACAAACGCAGGAAATGCTCAAAAATGTGCAGGACTACAGCATGGAGCGCACTGGCTTGCCTGCATTTCTCAGTGTGGACGAAGAGGGCGGCACGGTTGCGCGCATTGCGAACAATGAAAATTTTGACGTACCACAGGTAGGCAACATGGCGGATATCGGCGCGTCCGGCGATATCGATGCCGCGCGCGATGTGGGTGACACCATAGGCGGATATTTGGCTGAATTGGGGTTCAATCTGGATTTTGCCCCGGTGGCTGATGTTTTGAGCAATCC
>JAUNIY010000157.1:0-208 GCA_030523305.1 Eubacteriales bacterium | reverse complement strand
ATCCGGACAATACGGTGGTCAAAAAACGCTCGTTTGGCAGTGATCCGGAGCTGGTCGCCGATATGGCGGTTGCCGTCTCCGAAGGCCTGCATGCGAACGGGGTTTACAGCGTCTATAAACATTTTCCGGGGCACGGTGCAACGCAGGGGGATACGCACAATGGCTATGCGTATACCAATAAGACCTTAGATGAAATGAAAGATTGTGA
>JAUNIY010000156.1 GCA_030523305.1 Eubacteriales bacterium | reverse complement strand
AACATAAAAAAATCCCCAGAAAACATACGGCAACAACAAACGCAGTATTTTATTTTTGAAAAACGGTATATTTTCTTGATATTTTCCCGCTTTCAGTCCATATGCATATACTGCTCCGGCAATCAACATAAACAGCGGCATATGAAATCGATAAATGATGTCTGTCAAAAGCGCAAGCCCAGGAGAACTGTTTGCCGGGTGGAACGCACCGTTTGCGGTATACATGACCGTACTATGTGCAAGCACAACCAGAATGATCGCAAATACTTTGCCAGTATCATATAACTTGGATTTTTTTACCTCACACATAACAAGCCCCTTTGCCGGTTTCGCAAGCCCTTACCACTTGTTAAAGCTGCAAACCTCTTCCAACGGCTTACGCATCTTTTTACGAGGCTGCGCGCCTTCGGCGCCATAACCGACAGCGAGCGTCATACGAACGGTATGCCCCTCCGGAATACCAAAATACTGTTCCATCTTTTTCTGGTCGCACAAACCCAGAATACAGGTAGACAGCCCCAGCTCCGTCGCCTCATAGCACATATTCATAGCAGCCATACCGATATCGCCCTGTGCAAACCGCTGCGTGTCTCCATAATATTCCTTTACCATGGGCATGACATTGGCCGGCTCTTCGACCAACGCGATAAATGCCGGTACGGACTCCCTCCAGGGACAGCCTGTACCGCCGCCTTTCACAACCAACGCGTCGCACATGTTCGCTTTTGCTTCCGGCTCATCAATTATGATAAACTTCCATGGCTGTGCATTGCATCCGCTGGGAGAAAGCCTTCCCGCTTCCGCAATCTTTGTCAGTTTCTCTCTGTCAACCGGCTTGTCCTGATAGGAGCGGCAGCTCTCCCGCAGACGCAGCAATTCCATAAAATCCATCTAACATTCCTCCTGATTGATACATTACATAAAAACTACATTCACAGTATATCAGTGTCTGTTGTTTTCGTCAATCATCCTTCAACCAGCAAATCACGTTGCATATGCTGTGGTCTCATTTCTTTTTGCTTTTTTGCTTTGATGTCGAAAAGCTAAAGATCAATGCAAGGAATGCAATTGCAACGCACATCCAAAAAATCAAGGTTTTTGTACCATATGGGGCAAATTTATCATAATATCCTTTCAAATAAATGATGACAATCAGCAGTGGGACGCCAAAACGGATATACGGCTTGACAAAAGCAGGATATCGCAAGCCTTCACCAGTATCAGCCTCTTTGAGGAAGTTTTCCCATCCCCAGCCATTCTTCTTTGTGCAGAACAAGATGAACAGCAGGCTGCCCAGCGGCAGGATATTATAGGAAACAAGGAAATCTTCCAGGTCCATGATTGTAGAACCTTCGCCGATCGGCTGAAAGCCAGACAAGACATTAAAACCTAACACTGCTGGAATAGACAGCACGATCACACCGACAATATTGCGAGATACTGCTTTCTTTCGGTTCCAATGAAAGGTTTCCATTGTCATTGAAATGATGTTTTCAAACACGGCAATGACGGTGGAAAGCGCAGCAAACGACATGAAAACGAAAAAAGCAGTCCCCCAAATTTTTCCTCCCATCATATGATTGAAGACATTGGGAAGCGTAATAAACAACAATGACGGACCGGAATCCGGCTCCACACCATAGGCAAAACACGCTGGGATAATAATGATACCTGCCATAAGCGCGACAAAGGTGTCTAACGATACCACATTGAGCGCTTCTCCCGTCAAGCTACGGGACTTGTCCAGATAACTGCCGAAGATTTCCATAGAACCCATGCCAACACTGAGCGTAAAGAACGCATGCGTCATAGCAGCAAACAAAACATTGCCAAAGCCGATATCGGCAATTTTTTGCAGATCTGGGACCAGATAAAATTTTAGGCCTTCCTGCATATTGGGCAGCATGAGCGAATGGACTGCAAGCACAACGATCAGGACAATCAAAAGCAGCATCATGACCTTGGTGATGCGTTCCACACCATTTTGCAGGCCCATCGAACAAATACCAAATGCCAGCAGCACTGAGATGACCATAAAAATGCCCATTTCTATCGGCGATGCCAGCATATCGGAAAATGCGCCCGCTATTTGATCCGTATTCATACCATCCAGCGCTCCCGTCAGCATTCGGATGGCATACCGGATCATCCATCCGGCTACCATCGTGTAAAACATCATAAGCAGATAGTTGCCAATCATGCCAAACCAGCCAAATCGATGCCAATTGGTGTTTTCCGGCTCCAGATCATGAAATGCCCGCGCAACGCTATGACCGCTTGCACGGCCCACAGAAAATTCACTGATTAGAATGGGCCAGCCGAGTACAGCCAGGCAAATCAAATACAGAACAATAAAAGCTGCCCCCCCATTTTCTCCGCAAATGTAAGGAAATTTCCATACATTGCCCAAACCAACGGCACAGCCCGCCGAGACTAGAATAAATCCCAGCCGCGTGCCGAATTTCTCTCTTTTCTCCATAGAAAGGAACCTCCTATATGATTTCCCTGTTAGTATACCATATTTTTTATTTGGTGAAAATCAAAATGATCCATCAATTTTGAAAATCCTTGCGCCGCCACACGTTTCTATCTTGTTTTGCGGCAGTTTGAAATGGTATACTGTAACAGTATTTGCACCAAAAGGAGTTATGATATATGAACGGAAGATTATATGGAGTTGGCGTTGGACCAGGCGATCCAGAGCTCATGACACTCAAAGCAGTCCGATTGATCCAAGAAAACCATGTTGTCGCCTTCCCCGGTACTGTTCCACAGGAAACCATTGCATACCGCATCGCCATACAAGCGGTCCCAGAGCTTGCACAAAAGGAGCTTGTGCCGATCCCTATGCCGATGACCCACGACCGCCAAGAAATGGAGGCAAACCACCAACGCGGCGCCCGCCTGTTAGAATCATACCTCGAGCAAGGAAAAAATGTTCTTTTTTTGACCTTGGGTGATCCATCTATCTACTCCACCTTTACCTATGTACAGCGGATTGTCGAACAGCACGGATACTCCACCGCCATGGTGAGTGGTATCCCGTCCTTCTGTGCAGCTGCTGCCAGCATCAACACTCCACTCGTCCAATGGAATGAACAGCTTCATGTCATCCCAGGGGTTCACAGCCTGAAAGAGGAACTGCCAGTATCCGGAAATTATGTGCTGATGAAATCCGGCAAAAAAATGAAACAGGTAAAAGATATCCTAGCAGCCAGAAAGCGCACCGTGATCATGGTAGAAAATGCCAGCATGGAACACGAGCACATTTACCGCGGCCTAGAAGAAATTCCAGATGACGCCGGTTATTACTCTTTGATGATTGCCAAAGAATCTCCGATTGACAGCGATACACAAAAATAAAGCACAGTTTGCAAAAAAAGATCCTGCTCTATTTGCTTCACGCGCCATATTGCGGCACAGTTTTGCTCATACTATCCAAAAAGATGGTATGAGGTGAAGACACATGCAATCAATCTGGAATCATGAAACAGAGTTTTCAAAACGGGAAGCGCTCAAAGGACGCATAGAAACCGATACAGCAGTGATTGGCGGCGGCCTCGCAGGCGTGCTTATCGCATTTTTTCTGCAACAGCAAGGCATCCCCGCCGTTGTTCTCGAAGCCAATCGCATTGGCAGCGGGCAAACCCGTAATACAACGGCAAAAATTACTTGTCAGCACGGTCTGATTTACGATAAGCTCATTCGTCAGTTCGGTATAGAACGCGCGCGGCAATATGCCTTGGCCAATCAATCGGCCATCGAAACCTATCGGCGCATTGTCCAGGAACAGCACATTGACTGTGATTTAGAAACCCTTCCCGCGTACCTGTATTCCAATGCAGATCCGGATGCCCTGCGCCGGGAAGCAGAAGCTGCCAATCGGCTTGGTATCGCTGCTGATTTTACGATGGATACGGCGCTTCCTTTCCCGGTAAAGGGTGCGCTCCGTTTTGACAATCAGGCTCAATTTCATCCGCTCAAATTTCTGCGCCATATCGCCGATCATGTCACAATCTATGAGCGGACAAGCGTGCAGACCATATCCGGAAACACCATCCAAACCAAGCATGGGACTGTGCATGCGAAACATATTGTTTTTGCATCTCATTTTCCGTTTGTCAATTTCCCGGGGTTGTATTTTGCACGTATGCATCAGGAGAGAAGCTATGTTGTCGCGCTCCGGCAAGCGCAGCGGTTGGACGGCGTATATCTCGGCATAGATGCAAACGGCATTTCGTTCCGCAACGCTGGCAATCTACTGCTGTTGGGCGGCGGGAGCCATCGAACCGGCCTGAATACAGACGGCGGACAGTACGCAACGCTGCGGCATCACGCACAGAAATGGTATCCCAACAGCACAGAAATCGCCTATTGGTCCGCGCAGGATTGTATGCCAATCGACGGTATTCCGTTCATCGGCCAATATGCCCGCTCTAAGCCAAATTGGTTTGTTGCAACCGGCTTTCAAAAATGGGGCATGACGAGTTCTATGGTGTCTGCACAGCTTATTGGCGATTTGATCGGTGGAAAACACAGCGAATATGCGGCTATTTTCTCTCCACAGCGGTTTCGCCTGCGGGCATCAGCCAAAAATTTATCCGCCAATATCAGGCAATTCACCAAAGGAGTTCTCACAAGCACCTTCGCCATACCGCGCAGCACGCCGACAACGCTGCCCGTCGGCTGCGGTAAAATCGTTTCTGTAAACGGAAAACGGGTAGGCGCATACAAGGATTCCTCTGGTACTGTGCATCTCGTATCCGCCCGGTGCCCACATCTCGGCTGTGCGCTCGCATGGAATCCAGAAGAACGATCCTGGGATTGCCCCTGCCATGGCTCCCGTTTTGATTATACCGGAAGGCTAATTAGCGGGCCGGCGCAAACAAACATCACACTTTCCGACAAAATCCAAACAAAACCGCAATAATTGTCCTTGCGACACGATACAAAACCTATCGCAGCTAAAAATCCGGCATCCATGGTAAACCCATCGGCTGCCGGATCTTTTGTTATATCATTTGCACATCTCAATCGGAATATTCCCGCACCATTTTAAACAGCTGCGTACGATTCCGCAGCTTCATTTTTTTGTAAATGTTTAAAATATGTTTTTTTAACGTATTATTGGTAATCGTCAGCTGCGAACAAATGGTGTCGTTCGGCAGCCCCTGCATCAGCAGCCCAAGAATTGTTGTCTCACGTGCTGTCAGATGAAATTTTTGCTCACATTCATATACGCTGAGCTTCTCATGCTGCCTAGCATGATCTTCATAGCAGCGTGAAATACACAGCGCCAAATGCTCTTCCAGCATATTGAGTAGGAACACATCGTCATACACAAAATCAGGTTTTCCAATGCGGCGGAAAAAAGAGACTTTGGCAAGCACCCTTCCTTCCAATGCCGGTAGGACATGTACACTATGATGAAATCCCTCTGCATGGCAGAACTTTTGATAGCATTCGGTCTCTGCCCGTTCTTCTTCCGGAAACATATCGCTTTCGCGGTAAACCATGCTTTTGCCGCCAATCAAAAAGCCGCGGCTAAAATCCAGCGTTTGATATGTTTCCAGATAATCCTTTGCAGCTGTTTCGGAATATCCTGCACAC
>JAUNIY010000155.1 GCA_030523305.1 Eubacteriales bacterium | reverse complement strand
GGCATACCCGCCGTCTACCGGGATGACCACACCGTTCAAGTAGTCGGAGGCGTGGCTGGCCAGAAAAAGACAGGGGCCTTTCATATCTTTGCCTTGCGCGTCTCCCCAGCGGTGGGCCGGAATGCGCGCGGTAATTTCCTGATATCGCGGATTGGCCGGATCCATCAGGGCAGCGTTCATTTCCGTGGCCATATAACCGGGGGCGATGGCATTGACATTGATTCCTCGCCCGGCCCATTCGTTGCACAACGTCTTGGTCAACAAGGCAATGCCGCCTTTGGCAGAGGCGTAAGCAGGAATGTTGACCCCGCCGAAGAAAGACTGCATGGAAGCAATATTGATAATCTTGCCATACCCCGCTTTCAACATCTCCCGCCCAGCCAACTGGCACAGTGCAAAGGGTGCGGTGAGATTGATCTCCAACACCTGATCCCAGTCCTCCATAGGAAACTCTTCGCTAGGATGGCGGCGCTGAATACCAGCGCAGTTGATCAGAATGTCAATCTTGCCGCCCAGCAGCTCCAGAGACCGGGAAAACCCATCCTGAAGGCTTTCCCTGTCAGCCAGGTTTGCCGCCACGCCGTAACAGACGAAACCCCGATTGCAAAATTCCTCTGCTACATCGTTGACCTTCTGAGAGCTTCCCCAGATGACTACCTCGGCACCAGCCTCCATCAAGCCCTCAGCCATGCCGTAGCCCAATCCTCTGGTCGCCCCGGTAATCAACGCCTTCCGGCCCTGTATATCAAATAAATCCATCACAATGAAATCCTTTCGCATCAAACAGATTTACAACGATATCCTGCGGCAAAATCCACCTGATTTTTCAGTGGCTCTCCAGCTAGAAAACGCCGCAGGTTTTCCACAAAAATGCCGACAATGCGGGTGTGGGTTTCCTTCAAATGGTAGCCGCCGGCAATATGGGGAGTAACTACCGCAGTGGGAATCTGCCATAACCGGTGTCCCGCAGGCAGCGGCTCCGGATCGACAACATCCAGCCCTGCCCCGGCAAGGGCGCCGCATTCCAGCGCATCACACAACGCCTCTGTATCCACAATATATCCCCGGCCCGCATTGAGCAGCACCGCCCCAGGCTTCATCAACCCGATTCGTCTTCTGTCCAGCAGTCCGCGGGTAGCTTCCGTTCCCGGAAGGGTGATAGCCACGATGTCCGCCTCTGGAAGAAGCTGATCCAGATCGCTGATCAGGTGTACCGCATCGGCGTAATCGGGTTTTGCGGCGTCGGTCCTACGCACGCCGATGACTTTGGCCCCCAATGCCTTGCACTGCTTGCCGAATGCGCCGCCAATGTCACCCATACCCAACACCAGCACCGTGCTACCATAGATGGAACGCACTGCGCCCAAGCTTTCCCAATGTCCTTGACGCTGCACGTCGCGGTACAGTTCCAGTTTTTTCAGGACAGACAGCGTCATAGCCAGCATATGCTCGGATATGGCAACACTGTAAGCCCCTGTGGCGTTCGTCAACAAGGTGCCGGGAGCCAGCACACCGGGTTTCAGATACGCTTCCACCCCAGCGCTGTCTGTTTGCAGCCACTGCAGCTTTTCTGCGCCGTGCAGAAAGCGCTCCTTTACGTGACCCAGAATCATATCTGCCCAATCGACATCCTCTTGCGTAAGCGGCTCCATCCCCACTACATTGAGAAGCGGAAGCTCGTCAGATCCCAGCGAAGACAACCCGGTCCCATCCCGGAACCGAAAATGGCATCCGGGCGCTGCTTCGCGCAGCTGCCGCATATGGGTTTCTTCCACTGGAATAGACACCAGAATATTTTTACCAGTTTCCATAAAAATCCTCCTATTGTTGCCCGATCGTCCGCCGCATGCAGAAAGCCCACGAAACGCAAACACGGATCCGCATAACCGCGCCACCTGAAATTTTAATACTCTAAATACGCGCCCTTCATCGGAGACGCTGCCAGATCAGAGAACAAGCGGAGCACGCCGCGCGGATACTTCACCGGCTTTGGCTGCCAGTTTTTCTTACGCTCTGCAAGAATCTGCTCGATTTCTTCCGGCGTTTTGCGCTCACCCTTGACGCCCACAATCGCCAGGATACGCTGCTTTACATCCAGCTGGATGAGGTCGTCCTCCTCAACCAGCGCGATCGGGCCGCCAGCCTGTGCTTCCGGGCTGCAATGCCCAATCACCGGCCCTGTCGATGCACCGGAGAAACGCCCATCCGTAATCAATGCAATGCTCTTGCCCAGTTCTTTGTCCGAAGAAATTGCCTCGGAGGTATAGAACATCTCTGGCATGCCGGAACCCTTCGGCCCCTCATAGCGGATAAATACCGCGTCCCCCGGCTTTACCTTGTGATGCAGGACCGCATCGATGCATTCCTCTTCACTGTCAAAGGGACGTGCGCGCAGTACAGCGGAGAACATTTCCTTCGGGCAGGCGGTGTGTTTGATGACTGCACCCTCGGGTGCCAGATTCCCCTTGAGGATTGCGATGGAACCGTCTGTTCCAATTGCTTTGTCGAACGGGCGAATGATGTCCTCTTTGGTAATGGTTGTACCATAGCGTTTGTTGGCGGCATCCAACCATTTCTGACAGTTCTCATAGAAACCGTTCTGCTTTAACTCTTCCAAATTTTCTCCCAGCGTTTTGCCGGTAACGGTCATAGCATCCAGATGCAGCACTTCTTTGATTTCCTCCATGATCGCCGGAACGCCGCCCGCATAATAGAAGAACTCAGCCGGCCAGCGTCCTGCAGGACGGATATCCAGCAGATAGCGCGCGCCGCGATGCAGGCGGTCAAACGTATCGCCGGTGATCTCAATACCCAACTCGTGCGCAATCGCCGGAATGTGCAGCAGGCAATTGGTCGAACCGGAAATCGCTGCATGAACCAAAATGGCATTCTCAAAGCTGTCCATCGTGAGGATATCGCTCGGACGCATATGATCCATGTAGGCCAGCTTGACGGCCTGTTCACCGGCGCGGCGGGCGTAATCCAACAAGTCTGGGCTGGTTGCCGGCATCAATGCACTGCCCGGCAAAGCCAGGCCAAGCGCCTCCGCCATGATCTGCATGGTGGACGCTGTCCCGATAAACGAGCAGGCGCCGCAGCTCGGGCAGGCATTCTCCTTTGCCCAGCAGAGTTTTGCCTCATCAATTTCCCCGCGTTCATATTTTGCCGAATACATGCCAAGCTGTTCCAGCGTCAGCATATCCGGACCGGCAGCCATGGTACCGCCCGTCATCACAACCGACGGGATGTTGACGCGCAGCATGCCCATCAAATTGCCCGGCAATCCCTTGTCACAGCTTGCCAGATAGACACCTGCATCAAACGGGGTTGCGTTGGCCTGAATCTCGATCATATTGGCGATCATTTCGCGGCTTGCCAGCGAGAAGTTGATGCCATCGGTTCCCTGACTCTCTCCGTCGCACATATCGGTACAGAAATAGCGCGCGCCATAACCGCCTGCTTTTGCAATCCCTTCGCGGACAGCCTCGACCAGTTTATCCAGGTGCCCGGAACCGGGATGGCTGTCGCCAAACGTGCTCTCTACAAAAATCTGCGGCTTGCTCAAATCTTCCGATTTCCAGCCAGTGCCCAGGCGCAGCGGATCGAGTTCCGGTGCCAGCTGTCTCATTTTTTGACTGATTAACATAATGGATATTCCTTTCCGTCATTAAAAATCATGAAATAACAGGAAGAACACGCCCTTGCACAAAATAGGAAGTACCGCGTTGGATGGCGAGGTGATAGGAAAACAGATCAGACACGTTCTTCGTCTTGGTTTGTACGCCCATTATAACATCATACGTCGTATGTCGCAACCGTCAGATAATACAGAATTTTAACTTATTTTTTAGTCGATATCCACAATACCAAAGGATGTATTCTCTACTACTTGGATGCCATACCGGTTGTGTAGAGGAAGCAATCGGTTATTTGGCACCACATTTCTCGCTTCCCAAACAAATTTTATAGAAATACCGTGTACCTACCACATCTCATGATGCCGCAGTTTTGCCTGTTGTCGTTCTTCATCCTTCTTTTTTCTTGATTTTCCGTTAAAATATACAAATATTTGGCAACATTTCCGTAAAATAATCCAAAAATAATTCGAATGATCATTTCTTTATTGACAATACGACGTCCGACGTGATATGTTGTTACCACGGAGAACGCACAATTACAGTTTGATAGGAAGCAAGTTAACGTGGATGAATCTTCTCTCCTTCTGCATTTGTTTGCAGGGTGGGATACAACAAAATAAAACATGTAAGGAGAAAGAACACTATGTTAATGCTTATTTTTATCCTTTCGATCGCCGTGCTTCTGTTCTGTATCATGAAGCTCAAGCTGAACGCTTTTGTTGCACTGCTGGTTGTCGCTGCCGGCACAGGCATTGCCTGCGGCATGCCGCTGATGTCAACGACACAAGCTGACGGGACCGTGGTCGAAGGTATCGGTACCATCATCCAAAACAATTTCGGTTCGACGCTCGGCAGCATCGGTATGGTCACCGGTCTCGGCGTTATGCTGGGCATGTTCATGTATGAATCCGGCGGTATCAACAACATTTGTAATGCAATTTTGAAAGCGCTGGGCAAGGATCGTTCCCAGTTTGCCGTTGCTTGCGCAGGCTTTATCACTGGCATTCCGGTATTTGGCGATGTCGTTTACATCATGTTTGCGCCCATGCTGCGCGCTATGTCCAAAAAAACCGGCTATTCCATGGCCGCATACGGCGGTACCCTGGCAATTGCAACCACCTGTACATTTGCACTTGTTCTTCCAACCGCACCCCCGCTCGCTGTTGCGGCAAATATGGATATCAATGTCGGCCTATTTTTCCCGTATGCATTGATTGCTGCCTTTGTCGGTATGTTTTTCGGCGGCATCGTCTACGGTTCTTTTATCAACAAATTGGACCAAAAGAAGGGGAGAACGTGGAATTTTTCCGATATGAAAGCTGGAGACGGCGAGATTTCCAATGATGGAAGCACCAAGACGATGAGCGGTGCCAAAGCGATGTCAATCCTGCTTGTCCCGATTGTCCTGATCCTGTTGGGTAGCTTTTCTTCCTTTTTCCTGCAAGAAGGCGCACTGCTCACCGCACTGTCCTTCATCGGAGATAAGAACATGGCCATGCTGATCGGCGTTCTATATGGCGCTTTCATTTCCCGCAAATATCTCCCGCGTTCCATTACGGATATCATGGGCGACGCTGCAGACAGCGTTGGCATGATCCTGCTGATTACCGGCGCCGGCGGCGCGTACGGCGGCATTCTGAAAGCATCCGGTATCGCCACCGTTATCACAGATACCTTATCTGGCTTCCACATGCCGATCCTGATTATGTGCTTTGTCATTTCCCAGGTGCTGCGCTGCGCAACCGGCTCTACCACCACTGCATTGACAACTACTTCGGCAATCGTCGCATCTGCCGCCGTTTCCGGTACGGTTTCCCCCATCCTGTGTGCCATTGCCGTCTGCGCCGGTGGTATCGGCCTGTCCCTGCCGAATGATTCTGGCTTCTGGGCCATTACAAAGTTCTTCCACATCGATCTGAACGATACCCTCCGCGGATGGACGCTCGGCGGTTTTGTAGCCGGCTTGAGTATCTT
>JAUNIY010000154.1 GCA_030523305.1 Eubacteriales bacterium | reverse complement strand
CGTTTGGCACGTTCCAGACTCCATCTTCCATTATAAATTTTTCCTATCAGAAACATTTTTGCCATTGGCAGCGCCGATGGCGGTTCAGCTGCCAATTGATATTGCCGGGTGCGAAGCAGGACATTTCCATTGACTGGTCCGGAGACACGGGCTAAAAATCTGCCATGCTGTGTCAGAAAGCAGAGACTGATATTCCGTTCCGCACAGGTACCCATCAATGCCGGACTGGCACCTCGATATCCAAATGAAACAATGCCTTCCAGATTATGTAACGGCACTCTGCCAATGGTCTCTCCTTCATTCTGTACAACAATATTTTCTCCATCCAGCGACAAATAAGCAGAAGGTGTTGTTACATAGAGCGTGTTCTGTAATTTTCTCATTCTGCTACTCCTCTTCCAGCATGCGCTTGACATATTCTGACGCAGACATCTGTTTGCTCAGCTTTGGCTGGCATATTTCCACCAGTGAACAATTTTTACATGCCTTTGTCCATTTGGCTTTCGGCGTATATCCACGTTTGAATAACCGGTGCATTTCTTTTAATGATATTCTTGTCTGTTCACGCAGTTCTCTGTCAATGCTACTGTCATACGATGGCGGGTTTTCCCGTAATAAATCGCTCCCTCCGGGATATCTGTAACAAACATTTCTTCCAGACACATAGCCTGTGCACAGAGCTGTAATTCATCTGCACCGCGTTCATCTGGTCTGCCATGCTTGTATTCAACCGGATAAATCCGCCATTTGCCATCTCTGCCTTGAATGGATACACCATTTTCATCTCGATGCAGTTCTACCATATCACATTCTCCTGTGATTTTTAATGTTTCTGACCGAACCGGCATGCCGCGGGACAGCAAAACGCTGCCCCGCAGTTCTGTAAAGTTGTCATCATGTACCCGTTCATGCATGTAATGTCCTTCCAATGTCAGGACATTTTCACTCCACTGCTGTTCCAGATGAACCAGCGCCCAACGCCGCCGGCAGAAGCGAAAATGCTTCAAACCGGACAGCATCAGGAAATCCGCATCATTCGCCATCAATGATTGCATAGTTCAAACCCGGAATACTGCTCTCATCCACTGTAACCTCTGGTAAATCTGTATCATGACAGGTAACATGCAGCGAACGATGTACCTTAGCGGCAGAATATTGTCCATTCGGACAGTTATGCTCCCACCAAATAAGGTTCACAACCTCCATGCTGCCATCCGGACGGGCAGAGGTTGCATCATTACGGAACAAAGTTCGAAGTGCTTCCTTTAGCTGCTCTGCATCCTCTTCACTGAATCCTGTCTTCTGTGCAGTCTGTACGTTGATCGATCCAAATGTCTGATAGGCGCCAAATTCCACCCGATGCTTCATTCCCATAGTATCTGCACCCTTCTTATCCGGATCATCTCCCGTTTCCAGATTTACGGATTTTGTGATCTGTGTGCTGACGATATTCACCGGTTCAAGGCTAAATGCGGACTGAATGGTAACTGGTCCACGAATTCCAATAGAAACCGCATCCGCATCATTTCCCTTTTTAAAGGAAAAAACCTGACCAAATGCACGCACATCATACCATGTTTTGCATGCAATCGCCGAATAATCATCCCGGGTCTGCGTCGGAGCAGCATCCTTTTTGCTCTTCTTTTTCGTGATGGCATTATAACATGCCTTCAGTTCTTCGCATCCATCTGCACGATCCTTCAGAGAACGAAACGCATCCGTGCGGCGGTCATCCGATTGTACAAAAATCGGAATGCCTTCATCCATCATGCGGTTTCTGATTTTACGTTTCAGGCAGACATCCGAAACTTCTCCATGCCCATCAAACGTGGTGCGCGGACGGTTTCCATCCAGCGGGTCACCATTTGAGTTCGCATTGCGGACAGTAAATACCAGTGCAAAGTCAATCTTATGATTTAAAACAGACATATTCTTATTCTCCTTCTCTGTAATAATAATGAACATAATAGAAATACAGCCAGTTCGCCTGCAGCGGCGCATCGCTATTCCAATGATTTTCTTCGATTTGTTTTTTTAACTGATTGAGCTGACCTCTGCATGTTTTCGCCGCTCCTGGACAAATACGATGCAGCTTTCTCGCATAGGGAAGCATTCGTTCTTCCAGATATGCCCACATAGAAGCTGGCTTTTCCGGAAATCGGTTCATGAATCGAATCGCATTGCTGGAACGGTTCTCATCCTCTGATTTTTCCGCATCCAATACCGTTCGTTCTATCCGGTTTTCTATAGCAAGCAGTTCTGCATAAGCTCTTTCCCTGCTCATTACAGTCTTCCTCTGCGGATCTTTCTGCACAACCAGCTTTGTATCCTTTGTTTTGATGCACTGACGCATGCAATAATAACCATGCAGAAACATACTAGTCAGCGGCGTATTGTCCAAACGTTCTTCCGGTTTAAAACAGCATTCCAGCTGGTGCAGCTGTGACAAATACAATGCACTGTTTTTGATACCCAGCTTTTCCAGATATGGAACCAGATGCTTATGAATCTGTTCCCATGTTTCCGCCGGTCTGGACGCAAATTTTGTCATATACCGCAATGCAAGTGTCTTGCCATCATGTCTGGAAATCGTGCGGTTCTCTTCTTTCTCGGCTTCCGCCATCCATTCCGCACAATCCGCAACCGCAAGCAGGCATCCAAACAGTTCGCTTCGATCACCGGAAGGATGGTACGTCAACACCGGTTCCGCAGGCGGCATTCGTTCGTCCGCTTTGGTATAGAGCTCACGAGTCTGTGCATAAAATCCCAGCAAGAAGTCAGCCTGTAACGAAGTAGGTTTTGCCCGTTCAGTCTTCTCAAAAAGCTGCTCAATTTCTTCAATTAGCTTCTGATAAAATCCCGCTTGGTTTTCCGTGTCTCCAAGCTTCTTCAGATAAGGAAGGATCTGTAGATGCAGCTGTTTCCATGCTTCTGCCGGACGCTGTACATAAAACTGCATCATACGCACCGCATTGGTCGGTAGCCCGTTATTCCCGGTTGCTCTTTGCTCCAAAACATCTGCAACGGCAAACAGGCGTCCATACAGATAGTCCCGATCTCTGCATGTGACATTCAGCCGGTTTTGCGGCAACTTTTCCATCGGAGTCCCATCATCAAACTGTACCCGCCGGATCAGTGCGCAGGTGGTTCTGACACAGCTCTCCCACGCCATTCTCTGCCAGGTTCCTGCGCTTGTCTTGAAGGAAAGTGGAAATTCTGCCCGGTGAATGGCACTGATGGATGCATTTTTCGGCAGTGGAGCGCCATCCACAATGCAGCAAAGTAATCTCTTGAATAAATCCTTCAGCTGCTTGGAATCAGATTTTTTGCACTGCACATCCCTGATGGCACGTTGTATACTATCTGCTCCCATGACCGCTCTGGCAATCATAAGCGGTGTCGGCGTATCAATCCCCTGACTACCGCCCTTGTGAAAATACTCCCAACAACAAGTCTTGTACCAGTTTTCCAGATTTCGAGCATAGGTATTGCCATCCATCTCCTGATAATAATTGATCGACATGCGGCCATCTGTGGCAGCTTCCATACCCAGAATTACGGTTGATACAATATCTTCTGCGATATCCTCACAGGAACCGATCAGCTTCTGAAAGTTTTTTAATTTTTCTCCGCGTCCGGCAGCCGCTTCCTTCAGCACAAGGGCATACTCCTCAAATGTATCCGGCGGATTGGGTTCCTGTACCCACGAATCATCTTCCTCAAGGGGAACCGGCAAGGAGCCGTTCCGCACATTCCATGCAACAATGTTCAGCCCATACCGTCGGAAACCCTGTTTTTCCAACAGCCATTTCAGGGCATTGTGCCCACGGATGGATGCATAGGCGCTGACAGTTGCTGCACTTTTGTCTTCCGCAAACCGTCCCTTGTACTGGAACGGATATCCCGCATCCTTTGCTGAAATCAACTTTGCATTTCCCTGTACCTTCGGATGGTTCTCCAATGGTTTTCTCTGTTCTCCCGTAACATAGCACAGGGCGGTGTCCTCCTCTGTGTCACGTGCTATATAGCTGCTCCAACTTTTCCGCACATCCTCACGCATCCACAGGCGGGTTTCTAAATCATACAGACTTTGCACCGCGAAGCAAACAAATACCTTGGCATCCGCTCCGCCTGCATCTTTTTTTGCTTCATCTTTATGATACTTCACCTTCAGTCCTGAAACGGAACACAGATCCTGCAGCAAAGTCTTTTTTTCCAGATAACAATATAGTGTCCGCAGACAGTCCGGTGCATCCGGCTGGTCACACCAATCCTTCAGCTGATACAGGTACTTCACCAGCCGGGGATTGTCTGCTCCATCACATGCCAGATATTTCAGCTGCTCTGCCAGTGGAAATGGCGTTCCATTGTCACCCGTGCGGGCTTCCGCCTGGGGCGTGCTCGGGATCATACAGGTCATTTCATCTTCTGCCATCTCACGTGCATCAGAAAATGTGCCGTCCGGTCTCAGTGTAATCAGATATTTCACCTGTTTCTGAATAAAGCCCACCGGAATCAGAACCGCTTCATTACTGCCTGCTTCTGGAACTACTTCAATCATCGTATCGTATACTTCATTCAGTTTCTGCATCCAACCCATACAGCACACCTCCCTCTGTCTCGATCTCCTGCCATTCCTGTATCAGGGATTCCTCTGCCAAGCCAGTGAAGGTGTGGTATTTTCCGCCGAATATTTTGCGTTTCATCGGACGAATATCCTGTTGCATTTCGCTTGGACAGTCCTCCGGCGCACAGAAATGAATAATTCCATTTTGTAACTTCGGGCGCCAGAATCGTACGCCAAGCATATCCCGTCCAGTCTCATCAGGATAATTGAAGCCATGGAACATAACACCCAGATCAATTTCACCCCGGTCAAAATACGCGCTTTTTTTCTTTTCTTCCTCATAATTGCACGGTTCGACATATCCCTGGCATTCCCGTGTTCCAAGGAAAATATCCCTGCGTCCTCCCTTTCGGATCATACGCTTGGCAATATTGTGATGCTTGTTCTCATTTTTGCCATCTTCAATTAGATCCGGCTCTGTTCGGTAAGGATTGGGTACAAAATGCGCACGCACCAGATAAACAGGATCAACCAAATATGTATATACCGAAAGGGTATTCTGCGGAGAGTCATAGCTGATTGGTCGAATGCTCTTGGATTCTGTGCGGATTGAATTCATAATGCAAACCTCATCCACACGCCAGAGAATGGAGGGCTTCCAGTAGATGGATTCCGTAATCCCCTTCAATGCTTGATAGCTCGGCACAAGATAGCTGGCCTTCTCTCCCCCCATACGGGTGATTGGGTCACTGAACAGCGCATACTTGCCGGATACCTTAAACTCCACCTGATTGCGAATTTTCTGTTTTCCATTGTTTTCCAAACTATTTCACCTTCTTATTGTTTCATTTTCAGAACTGACTGCCTGTGCTTTCTTTTTCAATCCACTTGAAAATCTCCCCCGCATCGGTTATACTAGTTGTGGTCATTTCTATCGGGTATGCATTATCATCCCCATGGATAATGTGGATTGAAAAAGGTTTTTTTTAATATGCACAGGCAGTCAGCCCCAGAGGGCAGGTAGAGATCAGCTACCTGCCCTCTACTCATATTATATATGCATCAGATCATATTGTCAACATATTTTCGCTCATGTTTTTTT
>JAUNIY010000153.1 GCA_030523305.1 Eubacteriales bacterium | reverse complement strand
ATTTTGGGTGCAAGCGGTGCTGGAAAGACGACTGCGCTCAATATTTTGGGCGGGATGGAGACTGTGACGACCGGAACGGTGCGCGTTGCAGACCGC
Source organism: Eubacteriales bacterium (assembly GCA_030523305.1). Taxonomy (GTDB): domain Bacteria; phylum Bacillota; class Clostridia; order Oscillospirales; family Butyricicoccaceae; genus Butyricicoccus_A. The sequence goes on along the minus strand of JAUNIY010000153.1, from coordinate 5,581 downwards.
GATATTACCAAGCTGAAGGGGAAACGGTTGATCCAATACCGCCGGGAAGACATTGGCTTTGTGTTTCAGTTCTATAATCTGGTTCCCAACTTGACGGCTTTGGAAAATGTCGAGCTGGCAGCGCAGATTTGTTCTGATAGCCTTCCAGCTTCTGAAATGTTGGATAAAGTAGGGTTGTCCGACCGAAAAAATAATTTTCCGGCACAGCTTTCTGGAGGCGAACAACAGCGCGTTGCCATTGCGCGCGCTATTGCAAAAAATCCCAAATTGTTATTGTGTGATGAACCGACTGGCGCGCTGGATTATCAGACCGGCAAGCAGATTTTGCAATTGCTGCAAGATACTTGCCGTAAGGATGGTATGACCGTGTTGATTATCACGCATAATTCTGCCATTGCGCCGATGGCGGATGTTGTCATCCGAATGGCGAGCGGAAAAGTTACAGAAATCCGGCAGAATGATCAACCAACACCAATTGCGGAAATTGAGTGGTGAGCATATGACAAAATCTTTGCGAAAAAATATCTTTCGAGAAATCAAAGGGACATGGAAGCGTTTTTTATCCATTGCGCTTATGGCGTTTCTGGGTGCGGGATTTTTTGCTGGCATCAATGCGTCCAGTACCGATATGCAGCTTTCCTGTGACACATACCTCGATCAACAGAATTGTTTTGATCTGGAGATTGTATCCACCCAAGGGCTGACACAGGACGATGTTGATGCCGTATTGAAGGTAAATGGCATCAGCGGCGCAGTGGGAGCTTATTCCGAAAATGTGATGGTAGATATTGGAGACGGTGATGAAAAAGTAAAACTGATGACGATACCGGAAGAAGGATCCATCAATCAGCTGTACTTACTGGATGGGGAAATGGCAACACAAGCAGATGAATGTGTTGTACCGCAGTCGTTGCTGGATATCACCGGAAAAAGCATTGGTGATCAATTGAATATTATGGAAACATTGGAGGATGAAGAGGAATCTTCGTTTCGGTATACCAATCTGACGATTACAGGCGTTGTGGATAGCCCATTGTTTCTATACGGTAGTTCCGGCAGCAATGAACGCAGCACCGGTGCGGTTGCAGACTATCTGTATGTCCCGGCAGAAAATATTGTCGAGGATTATTTTACGGAGTTATATCTAACGGTTGATGGAGCGGCAGAGCTGGATTCTTTTGATGATGCTTACGAAACCCTCGTTGGAAATGCAGAAGTGTTGGTAAAAGCAATCGCAGATACACGCGAACAGGCGCGTTATGACCAAATAACCGGTGATGCCAATGCGGAAATTGATGATGCACAGGCTGAGTTAGACGACAAGGCTGCGGAGGGTCAGCAGGAGATTGACGATGCACAACAAGAAATTGATCGCGCGCGCAAAAGCATCGAGGATGGAAGAGCAGAGCTGGAACGTTCCCGTTTACAGGCAAACCGGCAGTTTGCCGACGCACAGTCGCAAATCGATATAGCTGCTGCAAAAGTTTCCAGCGGTTGGAAAGACTATCGTTCTAGTGCAGCCAGTGCAAAAAAGCAGAGGGATGCATTGACAGAACAGCAGAAAAATATTTCTGACAAAATAACAGAACTGGAACAACAGCGTGCGGAAACAGAGCAGTCGCTTGCAGCATTACAGGAAAAACGTGCAGAAGCGGAACAGATGTTGCAAAGCTTGCAAGAGCAACGCAGCCCACTGGCTGACGGCATTGCGCAGTATCAGGCCCAGCTCGATGCCTATACAGAGCAGCTGGAGCAGGTGAAGCTTGCGCGGGAACAATTGCTCGAGGCGGGGATGGATACAACGGAGCTGGATGTACAAATAGAACAGCTGACGGCAGGGATTGCGCAAATAGAAGAAGAAAAGGCTGGCTATGATACGCAGTTGGAGCAGTTGGATGCTGGTATTGCAGAAGCAGAAGACGGCGTTTCTCAATTGGATGCCGGCATCACACAAGCGCAAGACGGTCTGACACAACTGGATGATGGAATAGCACAGGCAAACGCTGGCCTTGACCAGATTGCAGACGGTATTGGGCAAATTGATCGTGGTTTGGCATCGGGGAAAGCGCAGCTTCAGCAAGCGGAAGCAGAACTCAATGCTGCAAAGCGTGAGCTTGCATCTGCCAAAGCGCGGGCCAATTCCCAATTGGATGCCGCACAGCTTTCGTTAGACGAAGGACAGCAAGAGCTGGAAGATGGGATTGCCGAATTGGCTGTACAGAAGGCAGATTTTGATCAACAGATTGCCGATGCACAAAAGGAAATTGACGAAGCGAGGGAAGCTGTAGGGGATATCAACCTGCCGACATGGTATGTCATGACAAGAGAGGGGAACGACGGCATTGCAAGCTTCGATCAGGATTCCAGCAATCTGAAAAAAATCGGATTTACATTTCCGCTGATTTTCTTCCTCGTAGCAGTGCTCATCAGCCTCAGCTCTATGACGCGTATGGTAGAAGAACAGCGCGGTCTGATCGGTACATTGCAGGCCTTGGGATATAGTGGCAGACAGATTGCAGCAAAATACCTGATTTATGCAGCAACGGCAACCATTTCAGGTTCTATTATTGGCGAGCTGATATGTATGCGTGTTTTACCGGAAATTGTCTGGAATATTTATCGTTCTTTCTATCATATGCCATTGTTCATGACGCCGATAGATTGGTTGTATGGGACTGTTGGTTTGCTTGCATGCACAGGATGTATTGTCGGGGCAACGGCTGTTGCTTGTTGCAAGGAAATCCGTCAAAGACCGGCGCAGCTCATGCGGCCAAAGGCTCCGAATCCAGGCAAACGTGTGTTGATAGAACGGATTACCCCGTTGTGGAAACAATTTAATTTCTCTCAAAAGGTGACGCTGCGGAATCTATTTCGGTACAAAAAACGCTTATTTATGACCGTCTGCGGTATCGCAGGCTGTGCCGCACTGATTACAACGGGCTATGGGCTGCGTGATTCCATTGTGGCGCTCATACCGTTACAATATGGCGATGTCATGCATTATGACATGATTGCTGTTGCAAGCACGGATGTGAAACAAGATACGTTTGATGAAATGTCCGACGAATTACAAGCAGAACCAGTGGTTGAGACCGCTTTGGACATTTGTGCGGAAAGTGTTCATGTTGTAACAGAGGAGGGAAAGGACCATGAGCTGGAATTGTTTGTTCCATCGGACAGTGTAGCATTCCAAAAGTATATTTCTTTGTTGGATACGGAAAGTGAACAAGAGCTGGAGCTGTCTGGCGATGAGGTAGTGCTGACCCAGCAAATTGCAGAAATTCTGGGGGTATCCGTCGGGGACACAGTTTCCCTGCGGCGCGAGGATGGGATCAAAGCGGATACCGTTGTGGGGGCAATTGTTCACAATTATTTGAGCCATTACGCCTTTTTATCAAAAGAAGGCTATGAGAACTTATATCAAGAAACGGCGCAAAGCAATGCATTTTTATTGCATACAACAGAGCAAACAGGTGAAGAGCTTGATTCCTTGACAAAAAAACTAAATAGTGATTCGCGGTATACTACCGTTTCGTCTACGCAGGCGGCCAAAGATTCCGTCAATGATCGATTTGGCATGCTGGATCAGGTTGTATGGATTTTAATTGTCGCTGCTGCTGCACTTGCGATGGTCGTACTATATAACCTGTCGAATATCAATATCAGCGAACGGATCCGTGAACTGGCAACCATCAAGGTGTTGGGGTTTTATGATATTGAGGTTTATCAATACAATACCAGAGAGAGTATTGTATTGACATTGCTGGGCACGCTGATTGGATTGGGAGGCGGATACTGGTTGACGTATTTTATTCTCAAAACCATGGAGATGCAAGGCATTGTCTTTGAACCAACGGTAGCATGGAAAAGCTATTTGCTCGCCGGATTGATTACGATTGTGTTTGCGACAGTGATTTCATTGAAAAAAATTGATATGGTGGAAGCATTGAAGAGTGTAGAGTAATCAAATATTATGCTGTGTTCTGATACGAGCAATGCGTTATTCTTCGCCCCACAGGTATAGAAAATAGACAAAATACCCCCAGATGTAGGAAAGAAGAACTACATCCGGGGGTATTGCAATAGAGGTTAAAATCTGGTTCGGAATTCCGTTGGGGAAACGCCAACGCTTTTTCGAAAAGCGCGCGCAAAATGAGAAGCGCTGTTGAAACCGCAGTTTTCAGCGATCGATTCAATCGTCTGGTTGGTTGTAATCAGCAGTAGCTTCGACTGCTGTAGGCGGTAAGCAAGCAGATATTCATGCGGCGTTCGATTAAGATATTTGCTGAAGCTGCGAATAAAATGGGAAGGGCTCATCATGCACAGACTGGCAAGATCCTCCAAAAAAATATCTTCAGCGTAATGCTCGCGGATATACCGCACTGCTGGATCAAGTCCATGTGTAACGGCGATTTGCTGGTCGGGAGAAGCAAGATATGCAAGAATGCGCCCGATATTCATGGACGTCAGATGCTCGTTGTTCGGAACTTCTTGGGCATAACGGAGCACACGATGAAAGCTGTGTTTGGTCTCTTTTACATTTTCATTGGTGAAAACAAGGCCGGATTGTTCGTACAGGTACTGACAATAGCTGGAACAATTTGTGCCGTTAAAATGGAACCAAAGAAATTCTGTGGCTTCTGTACAATAATATTGATGGGAAAAATGACAGTCCAGCAAAACAACCTGATTGGCATACGCATGGAAGGTTTTATCCCTTGTATCGACAACAAAATGGCCGGAAACGACGTATACCAGCAGGAATTGATCGAGAGAATCGCGTTTGATACAATATTTTTCATCACAATAAAAATGGCCGAATTGAAGCACATAGTATAAGGTTTTTCGTGCAAACGCAGAAGGAGTTACAAAATCTACAAAAGAAGGCTCATGTACACCGGAATCAACAATTTTCAAGGGATCACTTCCTTATATATGCGTGATTGTTGATATCATTATACGACATTGTGGGCAAATTGTCAAAAAACGATATATCGCAGGAGAAAACAATCCTGTATCCATATGATAGACTGCTACTATTTCAGGTTTTATATATATATGTCTGGTTTGGATTGTAATATTGCCTGCATATCGGCAGGGAGCGGCGCTGTAAATTCCATGGCTTTCCGCGTGATTGGATGTTGGAATGACAGACGGAAAGAATGTAGCGCTTGTCGGCGTATGACGCAGTAATCCGGGTTATACAAGAAATCACCGGGCAGTGGATGGCCGATGTGTTTCATATGAACGCGGATTTGATGTGTCCGGCCAGTTTCTAGATGAACGGCGGCAAGGGAGAAACCATTCTTAACTGCAAGCCGTTGATAATGTGTGATTGCTTGTTCACCGTGTTCGGCATTGACGATGCGTTCAATGGTACTGTCATACGCGCGGGCGATCGGTGCGTCAATCACACCGGATTCTGGCAGGATACCGGTGCAAATCGCGCGGTATTCCCGATGGATTTCACGCTTTCGCATCTGCTCCGCTAAAATGCAGGCGGATAGTTCATGGCGTGCAAACAGAACCAGTCCAGAGGTATCGCGGTCGAGGCGTCCCACAGAACGCGAGGTAAATGGTT
>JAUNIY010000152.1 GCA_030523305.1 Eubacteriales bacterium | reverse complement strand
GGAAAAAACAGATTTTTACCTATCCAGCGCAGGGATTGCAGAGGAAGATATCGAACCGGCAATTGCCAGGCTGCGCACGGTATGGATTTGATGGAGAAGGGAGAGCATAAACCATGTCAGGAGAAATACACAAAAATCATAGAGAACGTATGCGTAACCGGTTTATTGAACATGGTTTGGATAATTTTGCAGACCATGAAATACTGGAACTGTTGCTGTTTTATGCAATCCCACGTGGGGATGTGAACCCGTTGGCGCACAATCTGCTGGATTCGTTTGGCTCGTTGGCAAGCGTATTGGAAGCATCGCCGGAAGACCTGCAAAAGGTAAAAGGAATGGGGGCGTCTGCATCTGCGCTGCTGCATCTGCTGCCGTCCGTGTTCCAGCGTTATCAGCTTTCTAAGATACAAGGAAAACAGTATAATTCCACGCAGAAAATTGCAGAGTATCTCATGAGCTATTATATTGATAAGCCGTCGGAACAGCTGGTGGTGATTCTATTGGACAACAGCTGTAAAATGCTGCGCGTCTGTGATATTGGGCAGGGAAGCCCGTCTTCTGTCCGGATCAACATGCGGAAGCTGCTCAAATGTGTGCTGCAATACAACGCCGCTGAGGTTGTGCTGGCACATAACCATCCGCGTGGCCGATGCACGCCGTCGCGTTCCGATATCGTGCAGACAAAAAATGTCCGCGATATGTTAGAAAAAATCGATGTAAGGCTGGTGGATCATATTATTGTTTCAGAAGGATCGTGGATTTCGCTGGCATCGTCCACATCGCTGACGTTGTAGGGAAAATAAAAGAACCCGAACATTTGTTCTTGAATCGGTGTGCGATCTGGTTTATAATAGAACACGCAGGAGGTGTATTGCATATGCCTGAATTTAAAGTAGTATCGGAATACAAACCGGCGGGCGATCAGCCGGAAGCCATACAAAAGCTTGCGCAAGGTATCCGCCTGGGATTTACCGAGCAGACCCTGTTAGGGGTCACTGGCTCGGGCAAAACCTTTACAATGGCAAATATCATCCAGGAAGTACAAAAGCCAACGCTGGTATTGGCGCATAATAAAACGCTGGCTGCACAGCTTTGCTCCGAGCTTCGCGAATTTTTTCCAAACAATGCGGTGGAATTTTTTGTGAGTTACTACGATTACTACCAACCGGAAGCGTATATCGCGTCTACCGATACGTATATTGAGAAGGATTCCGCGATCAATGAGGAAATTGAACGGCTACGCCATTCTGCAACTTCTGCGTTGTTTGAGCGGAAGGATGTTATTATTGTGGCGTCGGTTTCTTGTATCTATTCGCTGGGAGATCCGATTGATTATAAGAACATGGTCGTTTCCCTCCGGCCGGGTATGGAAATCTCCTACAGCGCATTGATGAAACGGCTGACGGAGATCCAGTACGAGCGCAATGATATCGCATTTGAACGCAACCGCTTCCGCGTGCGCGGTGATACGATTGAAATCTGGCCGGTATATACCGATTCGTTTGTGTATCGAGTGGAATTTTTTGGTGATGAAATCGACCGCATCAGCGAAGTAAATCCATTGACTGGCGAACGGCTGCGCGAGGTGCAGCATGCGGCCATTTATCCGGCTTCGCATTATGTAACACCAAAGGACAAGATGGAACTTGCGCTGCGCGAAATTGAGCAGGAGATGGAGGAACGTATTGCGTGGTTTGAGGAACATGAAAAGCTGGTGGAAGCCCAGCGGATCGGGCAGCGGACGCGTTATGATATGGAAATGATGCAGGAAATTGGATTTTGCAGCGGCATCGAGAACTATTCCCGCGTGATATCGGGCAGGGAACCGGGATCGGCGCCATATACGCTGATGGATTATTTCCCAAAGGATTTTTTGATGATTATCGATGAATCCCATGTGACGTTGCCGCAGGTACGCGCCATGTTCCACGGAGATCAGGCGCGTAAAAAGAGCCTGATCGAAAATGGATTCCGCCTGCCATCCGCATTGGACAACCGTCCGCTGAATTTTGAGGAATTCCAGCAGCGCATCAATCAGGTCATTTATGTCAGCGCGACACCGTCTGATTTTGAAAAAAGTCGATCCAGCCAAATTGTGGAACAGCTCATCCGCCCGACAGGTCTGTTGGATCCAAAGATTGATGTCCGGCCGATCGCAGGACAGATCGATGATTTGATTGAGGAAATCCATACGCGGGCGGCGCGCAAGGAACGTGTGTTGGTCACAACGCTGACGGTAAAAATGGCGGAGGATTTGACAGATTATCTGGAAAATGCCGGTATCCGCGTGCGTTATCTGCATCACGATGTCAAAACCATCGAACGGATGGAAATCATCCGTGATCTGCGGCTGGGGCTGTTCGACGTGCTCATTGGCATCAACCTGCTGCGCGAGGGCCTCGATTTGCCGGAGGTATCGTTGGTGGCCATTCTGGATGCGGATAAAGAGGGCTTCCTGCGTTCGGAGACATCCCTTGTACAAACCATTGGGCGTGCGGCGCGCAATGCAAACGGCGAAGTGATCTTGTATGCTGACACCATCACGCCATCGATGGAACGGGCGATGAAGGAAACAGAACGCCGCCGCACGATCCAGTCGAAATTCAATGAGGCGCATGGCATTGTGCCAAAGACCATTGTCAAACAGGTGCATGATGTCATTGAAATATCCGCACCGACAACGGAAATTGGTGCTGTTGTCAGCAAACGAAAACTGACAAAGGCACAGCGGACACAGCAGATTGCTATACTTCGGAAGCAAATGAAGGAGGCAGCCAAGATGCTGGAATTTGAACTCGCCGCAGATTTACGGGATCAGATCCGGGCTTTGGAGGAACAATAGAAGATAGCCGGGCTGCAAATAAAAAAGGACGATACCGCTTAGCGGCCGTCCTTTTGCAAGCATAGTTTTTGTATTATCCAGCAATCAAGTGCATCGAAGCAAGAGCTTTGGCAACCCCGTCCTCTTTGCAGCTGCCGCAAATATCGTCTGCAAGCTCTTTGACCCGCGGCTCAGCGTTGCCCATGGCAATGCCCAGCCCGGCAGCCTGGAGGATCTCCGCATCATTCATGCTGTCGCCGAACGCGATGCAATCATCCGGTGTTTTACGGTAATGGGCACAAACGGTTTGTAGGCCTGTCCCTTTGTTGATGCGAAAGTCCGATACTTCGCCGGATAGGATAGGAAAATCCGGCACAAGATTTTCAAAATACACAACCTTGGTATCCGGATCAAGATTTTGAGACAGGGCATGGATTTTTGAGGTATCTGTGCCAAAAAAACCGATTTTATAGACTGGCTCTCCATTGTAGTCACGCATCGTATACAAATCAGAGGAAAAGAATATTTCGTGGGCTAGCCGCTGCATTTCACTGCTGGCACGCGACAAATCCAAACCGTGTAGAAGTTGTTCCGCGTTTTCGCTTTTGAACCTTCCTTCGGCGCATTCTAAAATATAGAAAAAGCCGTCACGCTCCAATTCCCGCACGATGTTGCGGGCCATGTTGTCCGGCATGGTACGGTTTGCCAGTACCTTGCCATCGATTACAATATATCCACCTGCGCTGTAGACACCGCCGTCAAAGCCGATTGCGGCGATGTGTTTCGGAACAGCGTTTGCAGTGCGCCCGGTGCTGATTAAAATTTTGTGCCCATTGCGCTGCGCTGCGCGAAGGGCGCGTATGGTTGCATCGCTCGGCTGTTGACCGGGATAGGCGAGCGTGCCGTCAATATCAAAAAATAGTAGTTTGCTCATGTTCACTCCTAATCAGTCGGGTAATTGCTTCGAGCCTTTGGTTTGTTTACCTGGCCGACAGGGACGGGTACAGGATAACCAAATCGATATCAGTATAGCACATGCTATAGGAAAAAGATAGCGGGGAAGACGACGATGTTTGCGGCGTTGATCCGCACATTTTTTGTGAAATCATAGAAATAAAGCAGGAGAATGACCCATGCAGGAAAAATATATACATGTAAAAGGTGCAAGAGAGCATAATTTGAAGGACGTTGAGGTTTGGATCCCGCGTGACAAGCTGATCGTACTGACCGGGCTTTCGGGAAGTGGGAAATCATCGCTTGCCTTTGATACGATCTATGCAGAAGGCCAGCGACGGTATGTCGAATCCCTGTCCTCTTATGCACGGCAGTTTTTGGGACAAATGGATAAGCCGGATGTCGATTTCATAGAAGGGCTGTCGCCGGCTATTTCCATTGACCAAAAAACAACCAGCCGAAACCCACGGTCTACAGTAGGAACGGTAACAGAAATTTATGATTACCTACGTCTGCTGTGGGCGCGTGTCGGCATTCCCCACTGTCCCAAGTGCGGCAAGGAAATCAAGCAGCAGACCATTGACCAGATTGTTGACCATCTGATGGCATTGCCTGAACGCACCCGCGTGCAAATTCTTGCTCCGGTCGTGCGCCAGCGCAAGGGTGAGCATCAGAAGATATTCAAGGATGCGCGCAAAAGCGGTTATGTGCGTGTGCGCGTGGATGGAAATTTGTATGACCTTTCCGAAGAGATCAGGCTGGAAAAGAACAAAAAGCACAGCATCGAAGTTGTTGTAGATCGCTTGGTCGTCAAGCCAGAGATTCGCAGCCGGTTAAATGATTCTGTGGAAACGGCTGCGGCCTTGTCTGGCGGCTTGGTGCTGGCCGATATCATCGATGGGGAAACCTTATCTTTTTCGCAGAATTATGCCTGTGATGATTGCGGCGTTTCCATCGAGGAATTGACACCGCGGATGTTTTCGTTTAACAATCCTTATGGCGCGTGCCCGGTATGCACAGGCTTGGGAATGCAGATGAAGATTGATCCGGACAGCATTATTCCAAATAAAAAACTATCCATCCGCAAGGGGGCAATTCAGGCCAGCGGCTGGTCCAAGTGTGAGCGGGGCAGTATTGCACGCATGTATTATGATGCGTTGGGAAAGCAATATGGTTTTACATTGGATACGCCGGTGGAAGATATGTCGGAGGAAGCGGTACAGGTATTGCTGTATGGTACGGGCGATCAAAAGCTGGTGCTGCGGGTATCGCGTTATTCCGGCGGAAAGATGGAGCAGCCATTTGAAGGTATCATCAAAAATTTGGAACGCCGGTATCAGGAGACCAATTCCGAATGGGCACGCGCGGAAATCGAAGAGAGCATGAGCGAAATCCCATGCCCGGCGTGCGGCGGACGTAGGCTGAAAAAGGAATTGCTTGCAGTCACGGTTGGTGGGCTGAACATCATGGAATTTTGTGAAATGTCGGTGGATAAGGAGCTGGAGTTTTTGGAAACGCTTCAGCTGACAGACCAACAGATGCTGATTGCTGAGCGCATTTTGAAGGAAGCGAAAGCGAGACTGAAATTTTTGCGCAATGTCGGTTTGGGATATCTGACGCTGGCGCGTGCTTCTGCAACCTTATCTGGTGGCGAGAGCCAGCGCATCCGTCTGGCCACGCAGATCGGCTCTGCTTTGATGGGGGTATTGTATATCCTAGATGAGCCATCCATCGGACTGCATCAGCGGGACAACGATAAACTGTTGGCGACCTTAAAACGCTTGCGCGACATGGGCAACACGCTCATCGTGGTAGAGCACGATGAGGACACCATGTACGCTGCCGATCATATCATTGATGTTGGCCCGGCGGCAGGTACGCACGGCGGCAACATCATTTATTCCGGTGAATTGAGCGGACTGCT
>JAUNIY010000151.1 GCA_030523305.1 Eubacteriales bacterium | reverse complement strand
ACCCAATCGCCATAGAATGGGTGTTCCTTTGCCGCTGGGATTTTCTCCATGAAATCACCGATCAATTTGTAACTCCACGAGCAGGACAGCACAGCCGCCATCAGCTCGCCCAAGCCTTCCTTTTCCGCAATCGCAATCATATAATTGGTATACGAATCGGTTACGATGCTCGGCTTTGCCCCCGCAATCATTTCCTTGGAAATACCGAGGCGACGCAAATAGCTCTGATGTACTGCATTTTCGGTGTTCAACGTATCGGAAATCAGATCGGCAAACAGGCGCATATCGGTTTCTGACTTAGACTTCAAAACGCCAATGGCAAATACCTTCGCATACTGCATCAGGTATAGATGGTCCTGGATCATAAAAAACTGGAATTTTTCAATCGGCAGTGTCCCGTCCGCAATGCCCTTGACAAACGGATGCTCGTTGTATTTTTCCCACAGGTCGATAATGCTGTTATACAAGCGTTGTGAAACTTTCATTCTGTATTCTCCTTATATCAAAATCATTCCGACGGCCAACAGCATCAGTGCTGCCGCCGCGATCAAAACATCGGTGGCTCTGATCTCCGTTACGATGAAAAACGACCGTTCCCCATCGCCGTCAAAGCCCTTGGATTCCATCGACATCGCCACATTTTCCGACCATCGGATGCTGTTGACCAGCGTATTGAACAGCGGCCCGAAAATGCCTTTCCGTTTACCGCGCACTTCATAGGCCAGCCGTACCTCTTGCCATTCCTGCTGCAATGTCGGAAGCAGGTGAAGCGCAGCCAACACGCCATATGCAAATTTAGGTTTGAGATGGCATTGGTGCATCAAAGATGCCACAAATTCTTCCCGATCACTGGAGAGCGCAAACAGCAATCCCATACTGACATATGCCAGGATGCGGCTGCTCATCAGCATCGCAGATCCCATCGTGGCGGCGGCATAAATTTGCTCCGTACTGGTATCTGGCTTGCCGAACACTAGGCCGGAATAAAACACTGCGGCAGCAATCAGCAAAGCCGGCCCAAAGGTTTTGCAAAACATGCCCCATTTGCACCGCGTCCCAATCGCAAGTGCTGCGAGGCAGACCAGCATAACTGCAAGATTCAATTTCCACGATTTGGTGAATACCAAAACTACGCCGCAAAGCAGGATTGTTACCGCTTTGACCGACGGATTCATATGTTCCAGCCATGTAAATCTCATAGCGTATCCACCTCTCGCGTCAATCGATGCCCCTCCAACCGGTATCGCACGTCAGCATATGTTTCCGCAAGCCCACGGTCATGCGTTGTCATCAGGACAGTCAAGCCGACGGCTTGTACCTGTTCCCGTACCTGATCCATCAGCGCCCTGGCAGAACGGTAGTCTTGACCATAAGTAGGTTCATCCAGCAGCAGTACCTTTTGTCCCCCTGCCAACACGGCCAGCACAGCCAACCTGCGCTGTTGTCCTTGGCTAAGCATATAGGGTGAAAACTCCTGATACTTTTTCAAGCCACAACTGTCTAGCAACGCAATGGCACGTGTGCGCAGTGTATCCGGTGTTTCGTCGGCATATCGCCGCTGTAAGCCGTCCATGATCTCCGCTGTCACATTCTGTGTGACAAACTGGTTTTCCGGATTTTGAAATGCCATGCCAACAGCCGAAAAGCGTTCCGCAGGATGCATATCACGCATGTCCTTGTGTATGTCTCCGTTTTGTATTTCTATGTCCCCCAGATAGTCCCGCTGCCCCAAAAGCGTCATCAACAGGGAAGTTTTCCCACTTCCGCTTGGGCCGAGAATTGCCGTAATCTGCCCGGCTGGGAACACTGCGTTCCCTTCAAACAGCAGGCTTTGATCCTGTGCCACGCAAGCCGCTGGTTTCCGGCGTTTTTTGGGCTTTTGTGGAACCTCCGGCATGGTCAACCCATGGAGTACAATGCTACTCCCTGTACGGTTGGCATTGCCGTGCGGAAGCTCGGTCTCCTGCCAAATACCAGGATAGGCCACACCCTGCTCACGGAACAGCGTCTTCACCTGTTCGAATTGTTCCAAGGATTCCGTTTGACACAGTACCCTTGCGCCTGGTCCGAGCAGCAAAAAGCGATCCGCTGTGCCAATCCAGTGATCTGCCATGTGATCGATGGCGACAATTGTCTTTCCCTGCTCCCGGCACAACCGGTGCAGCAGCGTCATAAGCTCCTGAACGGAATCGGGATCAAGGTTGGCAAACGGTTCGTCCAGCAAAATGCATTTTGCATCCAGCAAATAGATACACGCCAACACTGCGCGCTGCTTTTCCCCGCCGGAAAGCGTGTGCAGTGGCCTGTCCAGCAGTCGCTCGATACCAATCGCCTTTGCCGCATTTTCTGCGCGCCGTTCCATCTCTTCCCGCGGAATACAGATATTTTCCATACAGAAATACAATTCTTTGCGCAGGGTCTTCATACAAAATTGCAAATCTGGATTCTGGAACATCATAGAAATTTCTTTTGTCCGTTCCCGGGGTGAAAAGCTTTTCAGCGGCTTGCCAAACAGCGTGATCTCGCCCGACGAAAGGAATCCGCCGTTTTCCGGGAGCAATCCGCATAATACCGAAGCAAGCGTACTCTTTCCGCAGCCGCTGCTGCCCATCAGAACGGAAATACTCCCCGCCGGAAGGCTGAATGACACATCCTCCAAAATCGGTCTGGACTTTTCAAGATATCGAAATGTGACGCCTTTACATGCAATTGCAGGCTGTTCCATCGTTAGTCGATCTCCTTTGGCTGAGCTTGCTTCATTCCCAATGCATACCCGCGCAGTACACCGGCTTTGGCAAGCCCATCCGCCAATGCCTTGGCAACCAAGCCGAATATAATTGCACTCATAATACGGATCAATACCATCGCAATCACAATGGATGTGCTGTACATGTAGTAGCCATAAACAAAATAGTTTTCAATATAGCTGAAAATTGCACAGAACACCGATCCGAGTACAATGGGTAGCGTATCAAACCGCTTATATCTTGTTATAATAAAACCCAATTCGCAGCCGAAGCCCTGTACAAATCCTGTGAGGAAGACCATCGGTCCAAACATACTGCCCAACAGGACTTCAATTAAGGATGCAATCATTTCAGCGACGATGCCGACGCCCTTCTTCTGGATAATATAGGAGGCAAAAATTGCCGCCATAAACCACAGTCCATAGATGGGTTCATATCCCAGCGCACTCAAACCAAACGGTGTCAACGCGGCAATCAGCAACGCGCCAAGGTAATTGGCTCCCAAAAAAACAAACGAAAATAAAACGCCGATAATGCCTACCATCAGGATATCTTTCAATTTCCAATTCATATCACGTTGCCTCTTATCTGTTATCACGTACGATGGCAAATGCATGGTTCATCGGTCCGCTGCCTTTGCCGAGATCGAGCATAGCGGCCAGTGCGCCGGAAATATAACGCTTTGCGCCGTCCACCGCCGCATCCAGTTCCATGCCTTTGGCAAGGTTGGACGCAATCGCACTGGAGAGCGTACAGCCGGTGCCATGCGTGTTTGGGTTGTCGATACGGTTTCCATAAAACCATTTGCAGCCGCCATCACGATACAACAGGTCGTTTGCATCGTTCATATTGTGCCCACCCTTGCACAAGACTGCACATCCATACCCTTCGCTGATTTTTTTTGCAGCGGCAACCATGTCGTCGGATGAGGCAATTTTCATATCAGCCAGAACCTCTGCTTCCGGAATGTTGGGTGTGATGACATCTGCCAGTGGGATCAATCGCTGCTTCAGCGTGGCAATTGCATCCTCGCTGATGAGCTTCGCGCCGCTGGTTGCCACCATAACTGGATCGACAACGACATGCTTCAATTGATATTTCTCAATTGTATCGGCGATTACTTCAATCAACCCGCTGGAGGATACCATGCCGATCTTTACGGCATCCGGCCAGATGTCTTCAATCACATCCGTCAGCTGTTCTTGTAAGAATTCCGGAGAAACCTCCATAATTCCTGTTACGCCGGTTGTATTCTGCGCCGTCAAGGCAGTGATTGCGCTCATGGCATATACGCCATTGGCTGTCATTGTCTTGATATCCGCCTGAATGCCGGCGCCTCCGCAGGAATCACTTCCTGCGATTGTCAATGCTGTTTTCATAAAAATCTCCTTTCAGCACAGCAGTGATTTTATATAGCGGCAAAAAGTGGTGCCCCCGATCTGCCGCTCCCAAAGCAGATGATCTACTTTGTGGGCAAAAGAAAAAACGCAGCCTGGTAATCCCAGCTGCGCAAGTAAAACAACTTCCTACGTTGGCATTATCCAAATCAGGTAAAAGGGTCTAAGCGAACCAGCTTACTCTCAGCACGATTGATCGAGCTCCCCTGTTTTTTATTGTTATTATATTCTTTTTCATATCATTGGTCAAGCCGTTGTTCCATAACTTTTTGAAATAGAAAACGAGACCAACGATATGCCAGTCCCGTTTTCTATGGAATGTCGTAAACAACGCATGTCATTTATCGGGTACAGTAGGAGGTCATACTATATGGAACGACATATCAAACTGCGCCGATGCGATCGATGTTATACCAAGGCTGCTCCCAGCGCCTTGCACTGATCGATATTGTCGTCAATGGTATCTTCCTGAAGCGCTACTGCATTGACGAGGGATGCACCGCAATCGCTCGCAGATTCCTTCCAGTTTTCCATCCATTCACCAACGCCCCAGCCATAAGAGCCAAACAGCGCAATCTTTTTGCCGCCGAGCTTGGAGCCGCAATCATCCCAAAGCGGCTGGAATTCAGCCTCTTCCAGAACTTCACTCCCCATTGCCGGGCATCCGAATGCAATTGCGTCATAGTCACCAACCATGCCGGCATTGAAGTCGGAGCAGAACAGAACAGATACGTCTGCGCCCTTTTCCTTTGCGCCTTCAGCGACTGCGTTTGCCATTGTCTCTGTGTGGCCACCCTGTGTCCAAAATACGACTGCTACCTTTGCCATGTTACATACCAACCTTTCGAAATATAAATATAAGGATTTGCCGCTTAACACGTGTGCTCTTCCAAGATGTTGCGCAGTGCAGACATTGAGCTGGAATGCGAACGTGCGACAATCGTGTCCTGGCCCTTGGTTTCATTCAGCGCAAAGCGCAGCATTTTATGCGACATTGTGCTGGTGAAAAGTACAAGTAAATCCGGACATCCGATTTTGTTTTTTAAGCCGTCCTTCATTTGCGTGAATACTTTTGCTTGGCAATCATATTCCTTGCAAAGGTCTTTATATCGGCGTACCATGCAATCATTTCCGCCTACGATTACAACACTCATGTTCGTTCTCCTTTATGAAATTAGCTCTTGCTAATCTTCGTTTTGAAAATTGGCACCCCGAAGGGTGCGTTTCTTTTTTACAATGTTAGTTTACAGTAATTTTGGAAGAATCTCCACTCCATTTGGAGTATCCTATGCTCCAAACAGACAAACTCATGAGATGTTGTTCCGATACTCGTTCGGCGTCACACCCAGCACATCCTTAAAAGCTTTAGAAAACTTGCTCGGATTTTCATATCCATATCGCCCGGCAATCTGCATGATCGTATCGTTCGACTGACGTAGCGCACAAGCAGCAGCCTGCATTTTTTGCGTACGCGTATACGCGTAAATGGAAACGCCGTACACCCCTTTGAAGCTGTTTTTCAGCTGTGTTGGGGATACATAGAACTGCTCTGCCAGTTCGTCAATGGTCACACGGCGGTTCATATGGTTGGATATGTATTTTCCGGCCTCCTTCGCCAACGCAACCTGCATGCTGGAAT
>JAUNIY010000150.1 GCA_030523305.1 Eubacteriales bacterium | reverse complement strand
CAGACGGTTCCAGGCAACATCTTCCCAGCGGGTGCCCGGTCTACCGTAATTGCAGTATGGATCAATGGAAATTCCACCGCGCGGCGTGAATTTGCCCCAAACCTCAATGTATTTGGGATCCATCAAACGGATCAAATCCTTCATAATGATGTTTACACAATCCTCATGAAAATCTCCATGATTGCGGAAGCTGAACAGATACAGTTTGAGCGATTTGCTTTCTACCATGCGTTCACCGGGGACATATGAGATTGTGATGGTTGCGAAATCGGGCTGGCCCGTAATCGGGCACAGACTGGTAAATTCCGGGCAGTTGAATTTCACAAAATAATCATTCCCCGGGTGCTTGTTGATGAATGTTTCCAAGACCTCCGGCGCGTAATCATCACGATACTTGGTATTCTGATTGCCAAGCAGGGTAATGCCCTGCTTTTCTTCTGTCGTTCTGCCTTCCATTGGTTTATTCCTCCTCCAATGCCGGATCTGCAACGCCATTCGCTGCAAACGCAGCCGCGCGATCACGGCAGGTACCACACTTTCCACAAGGCTTGGCACCACCTTCATAGCAGCTCCAAGTCAAATGATATGGTACATACAAGCGCAATCCCTCGTGCACAACATCCTTTTTGGCCATATTGACAAATGGCGCTTCGATGGTCAGCTGATTGCCGCTTCCGATTTCAATGGCGGATTTCATGGATTGATTGAATGCATCGCTGCAATCTGGATATGCATTTCCAGCAGCGTCATCGCTATGCGCGCCGTAATAAATCACCGAGCAGCCTTTGGAGAGAGCAATGCTGGCTGCGGAAGAAAGAAACAAGCCGTTTCGGAAGGGGACATAGGTGGAAACCGGTTTCCCATCCGTCTTTTTCAATTGCTCTGCATAGGATTCTTCCGGGATTTCGTTGTCCGAATTGGACAGGAGAGAGCAGTGCGTATCATATGCGAAAATTTTGGAGAGATCCAGTGTCAAAAGCTCAACACCATAATAATCGGCGACGGTTTTTGCGGCTTTGACTTCCTTTGTATGCTTCTGGCCATAGGTAATCGCCAATGCAACTACATTTTCCTTTCCATATTTTTCGATAGCAAGCCCCAGGCAGGTCGTGCTGTCCACACCACCGCTGGATAAAACAAGCGCTTTCATAACAGGATACTCCTTTTTATTGGTATAATTTCATTTGCAAATCAGAATCCGTGCGAAACCGTCCGCGCAGTGTGGTCGTAGTAGTCCGTGCGTTTGCCTGGCGGATTCCCCGGGCTGTCATACAGCTGTGCGAGCCTTGGATCAATACGCCGACATCCTCCGATCCGGTGACCATCTGCATAATTTGCGCAATGTCGGAGCCGATGCGCTCCTGCAATTGTAGACGTTTGCTGACCATGTCGGCAATCCGTGCAATTTTGCTCAGGCCGATAACTTTGCCATTGGGGATATAAGCAACAGTGGCAGTCATATCGTACATCAGCGCAATATGGTGCTCGCAATAGCTGAACAGCTGAATATCCTTGACAATAACCATATCCTTGGAATCGCTGGCAAAATCCATTTCATCCTCAAACGTTTTGTCAAACATATGCGCAATTTCTTCGTTGGTATAATTCATGCCCTCAAAGACTTCGTTGTACATGCGGGCAACGCGATCCGGCGTATCTTTTAATCCTTCCCGATCCGGATCATCTCCCAGCGCGATCAGGATGCCGCGAATATGTTCTTTGATTGCATTGGTATCAATAGCCATACTATTCGTTCCTTTTCTGCGGTTTATACGCCGCGTTTATCTGGATCCCAAATGATCTTATGCATTTGTAGCTGCATGGTGACATCATTGAGCGTGTGTTCTTGCATGAATGTTACGATTTCTACCGGCTCAATCCGGCCGAATACCGGACTGAGATATACATGGCAGCATTGTGTCAAATCAAACTGACGGATCATCTCCAACGCGCGCGTCAGATCGGCAGAGCTTCCCGCAACAAATTTTACCGTGTCCTTCGGACGCAGCAAAGAGAAATTATCGGTATGCATATCATGCTCCATACCGCTGCCGGGGAGCTTGTAATCCATTGTAAAAGAGATGGCAGATGAAATCCCAACAAATGGTGTCAGATCCACGCTGCCGTTGGTTTCAATTTCTATGTGATACATGGGATTTTCGGCCAACATCGTCAGAAGCTCCACCATACCGTCCCGCAAAAGTGGCTCGCCGCCGGTCAATGTAATGTTGTGTACGCCGGCCTGTTGAACAGCTTGGCAGATTTGTTCTGCTGTCATACAGGTGCGGGGGACGTCCGGTTCATTTGCCCATGTCGTATCACAGTATGAGCAATGCAAATTACAGCCGCAAAAGCGTACAAAAACCGCAAGCTGCCCGGCGCGTACCCCTTCACCGTTGATGCTGACAAAGATTTCTGCGACATCAAAACTAGTCATCGGTTACTGCGCCTCCCCGGTATAGGATGCGCAATTATTCGGCGTTTCATAAACCGTTGCTTCCGCTACCGCGTAACCGCGTTCTTCCATACGCAGGAAGAAATGACGGGCAAAGTTTTCGGCCGTCGGTCGGAATGCAACTTCGGTCAAGGAAAATCCGTCCTGCGCCAAAGCTTCACGGGTTTGTGTGCGCAATGTCCCGGTTTCATAGATCAACGTATGATCCATGGTATCTGCCAGCTGTTTTAAATCATGCTTTAACTGTGAAAAATCAACCAGCATCCCATCTTCTTGTTGCGTTGTTTGCAGCTGGTCTCCGGCGATTCGGATCTCTACAATCCAGTGGTGCCCGTGTATGTTGCGACATTTGCCTTGGTAACGGGCCAAAAAATGCGCTGCATCAAAGCTGGCTTCCGCTTTTAAGTAATACATATAATCTCCTCGACAATAAAAAAGCAGCAGATCCATACGGAGCTGCTGCCGGAAATTTCTTCATACAGTAGCCCTGGTTTTGTTTATAGACAGGATGGTGCAAACGAACTGTCTGTTATTGGGTAAGATAGCTTTTGTTACTATACCACCATAAGATATCATTTGTCAATCGTTCGAGCAAAATTGTCTGGTTATCTCGGCAAAAAAGAACCGTAAGATGTCCTACAGTCCATCCTACGGTTCATCATGCAGTTTATCTGTACCTCCGTTTCAACAGGATTCGCGCATTATATGCCTTACTCTTGATATTGTACTTCGCCGGATTCTCCACGAGAGAAGTGGGACATCCAATCATTCCATACGCGATTTGTATGTTCGGTCATTGTTGCATGTGGCATATAATCAACAATTTCGACACGAACCATGGGAATGCCATCTTTTTCGTAATTCAGCGTATACCAGCGGCCATCCTGCTCATATGCGTCGTTGTCCAACCATCCATTGCCAATTTCATTCCAATCAACCGAATCTGTGCACTGGTTCAATTGTGTCCAAGCGGTCAACGATTGACCAGATGAATTGTCCTCAGCCAGCGGCAGCGGGCATATAGACCATTCGGTATCGCCTTCTGTGCCTGCTGCCATATAGACCGGAATTCCTGCAAAGGTTCCGCTCTCCAGCTTTTCATCTATTTTCTCCCAAATAGCAGAGTTGAAGACAAAGCCCGACAAAGGTGCAACTGCGGCAAATGTTTCCGGCATTTCCAATGCCAGCAAATGTGTCATCTGTGATCCCCAAGAGTGTCCCGTCGCATAGACGCGAGACAAATCTACATCATATTCTTTGTCCAGATCTTCTAGCATATACTGGACAAAACCAACATCATCCATACGTGTTGGATCTTGTGAAAGGTTCCAAGCCGGGAACGGTGCGTTTCCGTTTGCACTGATGCTTCCGTTGATGGCAGACGGGAAAATGACGATCACGCCGTTTTCATTGGCAACTTTCGGCCAGTCTGTCTGACCAGAATATACTGCGCCGTTGAGCGTGTACCCATGCATTGCAA
Source organism: Eubacteriales bacterium (assembly GCA_030523305.1). Lineage (GTDB taxonomy): Bacteria > Bacillota > Clostridia > Oscillospirales > Butyricicoccaceae > Butyricicoccus_A. The sequence continues at coordinate 1,863 of JAUNIY010000150.1, read as the reverse complement.
AAACAACCGGAACATCTTCCGAATTTGTGTCAATATTGTCAGGAGTATAAACGTACCACTCGCGCATCCAGCCATCGACGTTTTCATAGTGCCGCGTCATATTCTGATCGGCAATAGGATCAAGCGTCATGCGCAGATCGCCGCACGGGTCTGCCATCCATCGACGGACACCATACAGGAATTGATTCCAAATGGCAGCTTCCAAATCATCATCCTCCGGTTCATCGCTGACCCATACGCGGTAAGCATCTATATCCCGGTTTTCAGAATATGCCTGTTCTTCCTCGGTCCAATCCTTTGTTCGGACGTATTTCATAATCCCTGTATCTTGCGCTGCATCTTCTGTGATTTGATTTGCATCCAACCAATATTCCAGCGTATCATCGTCTGTTTCGCTTTCATCGTTATTGATGATCCAAACAGGCAACGGGACGGTGTTCTTTACGATGGTGCTTTCTCTGGTGCTGGACGATTCTGTGTTGTAACCGTTCAAGCTGGTCACAATTTCCTCACCGTTCTGTGCAATCCAATCTTCGTTGACCTCGCCTGCGCCTACGGTTGTCAATCCTGCCCAAACCGCTGTTTGGTCCATAGCTGCCATTTGAGCAATTGTACCGCCGTCTCCATAGCCAACCAGATAGTTCTTTGCCTCATGGATACAATATAACGAGCGTCCAGAAGCCATAGCATATACCTTGTTGACATAATCAATATCTGCTTCACGTTCTTCTTCTGAAGTGCCGTAGGTCAGATTGTCAAGGTAAATCAGGATCATCTTTTCCTGTTGCGTAGCCCATTCTTCATCAATTGGCGTAGAATCCATGTTGTCTGCAAATGTCGTCCATTTGTCATAAACATTTTCATCTTGATCGGGTAAAACGAAAACGCCTGCCGTAGACTCGCGCGCGCCTTCCGGAACGTATGCCGTGAAGGTGCGGCTTTCGCCATTGTCCAGCTCTACCGTTTGCGTATGCTCTCCGGCATACAAGGTCTGATACGGATTATCAGGGTCAATTTCATATCGAACCAATAACGATTGTGCGTCATCTCCTTCTCCAATGGAAACTTCCTGATAACCATTCATCAGTTCTACTGTAATCGAATCCCCCGGCTCCACAGACTGCTCGTTTATTATGACGGAATCTGATTCCGACTCTGGCGCATAAACATCAACGCTCTGGGTACCAATCGGAACTTCGGCTACAAGCCATTCCGTGCTATCTCCGGAAACCATCCTGTTTTCTGATTCCCCAGCCACTGTTACCTTCCACGCCGCGTCACCGCTTCCCTGCGCTGTATTGCTTGCTGATCCTGTGTCAGCAGAACTGTTGGAACTGCTACACCCGGACAACATGGCACCGGTTAACAATACGCTGGATAGAGCCAGAGCGGTCACTCGTTTTCCAAATCGATCTTTCATTTGCTTTCCACCTTTCTTTTCTCGATAGAGATTGGTCGTCGACAATGCAAATTTTACTATACATCGTGACACAAATAGATAACAATATCATTTACTTTGTGAATGATTTTTGAAAATACATTGCTTTATTCTCCTTTGGCGCCATTTTGTTATCATTTATATGTTTAGTTTATCATACCTAAAAAATAGAGAAAATCCATGATCCCTCAATTTTTATAGAATTCCACAAAACTATGTAACAAAATAATTAAACTAGATTTGTGCATTTTGTTTCATGTGTTCTTCTTCGGCGAGTCATTCCAAGGCATGTTAACCAAACCGACATCATTGCCAATCTTCCGGCGTTGCTCCTGCACAAAAAACGGCTGCCTGTAGCGGAGACATTTCCTTGAAAAAACAGCTCAAATCTTTTGCCCGGTATCCAGCCCCGTCAGAAAAATCTT
>JAUNIY010000018.1 GCA_030523305.1 Eubacteriales bacterium | reverse complement strand
CAGTTGGTTAGAACGCCAGCCTGTCACGCTGGAGGTCGTCGGTTCGAGCCCGATCTGGGTCGCCAAAATTTTTATTGACGCTGTTGGATGTGGGAAAAGCCCACATCTGGATCGCGAAAACAAAATGGAGATGCAACATCTCCACATGCTGCTATAGCTCAGTCGGTAGAGCGCATCCTTGGTAAGGATGAGGTCGGCAGTTCGAATCTGCCTAGCAGCTCCAGTTTAAGCCTGATTTCTCACGAAATCAGGCTTTTTTCGTAACGTTTGGAGCAGTTACTATTCGGAAAACATGTTGATTTTAAACTGTTTTACACAAGGAAATATGTATGATGTTTTTCATATTCCATAACGAGGATAGCATCACTGTTTGAACAGGGTTATACCGTGCCGTTCTCCGAAGAGTGGGTTTCAGATATCTATCTGAAATATTTGCCCTGAATACGACAATAAATACTGAAAACAGACAATAAAAATATATTATTTTTGCAATATCACCCGCGTGAGCAAGGAGAAAACTCCTCTTAAAAACGAAATCCGGTATCCTTAGGTCATAGATTGGATTTTTTCTACGTCAAAACCCCGGTATACTAAGAGCAGAAAAAGACAACGTACTGTCCGAAATTTTTTGAGAGGAGTAAAGAAAATGGAAAAAGAACAAAAAATCTATGATCCAGGTGCGGCAGAGCAGATCAGTTGGCGTGACAAAATCAGTTACGGCATCGGAGGATTTGGATTTAATGTCTGGTATGTCATCACGGCCACCTTTTTGACGTACTTCTACACCAATGTCATGGGGATTTCCATCGCAGCGATCGGCACGATTATGCTGGTCTCCAAACTGTTTGACGGTTGGACGGATATCATTATGGGTGTCATTATCAACCGGACCAATACGAAATGGGGCAAGGCTAGACCGTGGATCCTGTGGACTAGTATCCCATTTGCTATCAGCACGCTGCTGCTGTTCACTGTTCCGAACAGCACCAACATGATCCGTCTGGTTTATGTGTTCATTACGTATAACCTGAATAGCACAATCATGGGAACAGCGGCATTCCTACCGTTTAACACCTTAAATTCCCTGCTTTCCCGTGACCAGGGACAGCGTACAATGTGCAGCAATATCCGCCAGATATTCTGCACGGCCTGCCAGCTGATCTTAACAGCAATCACCATTCCAATTTGCACGCGTTTCGGCAACACGCAGATGGTTTGGATCACGCTGATCGGCATTTATTCGGTAGTTTTGGCTATTGGTGGCATTATCTGCTTCTGGGGCACCCGGGAACGCGCCGTCGTTGTCGCAACCCCGAAAACCGAACGGAAGATATCTGCTTGGGCAGAATTCAAGTCTGTCCTGAAAAACAAGTACTGGTATATTGCATTCGGCCTGTGGGTATTGCAGACGTTCTACTCTATGTGCAACAACACGGCAGTCACCTACTACTGCCAGTATAAGTTGGACAATGTCAACTTGTCTGCTTCGCTGTTGACCGTTGAGAACACGGCATTGGTTGTTGGTATTTTCCTGTGCCCCGTTTTGCTCCGATTTGCGAACAAGCGGAATCTGGCGATGATTGGCACAATTATGGCGATTGCTGGCCAGGCGATTGTTATCGTAGCACCCACCAGTCTGACGCTGTTGAACGCTGCTGCTGTGATCCGAGGCCTAGGCATTGCTCCGCTCTCAGCAACTGTGTTTGCGATGCTGTCTGATACAGTAGAGTATGGTCAGTGGAAGACGCATATCCGCAGCGAAGGCATCATTTTTTCCGCAGCCACGGTTGGTATGAAAATCGTCTCTGGCGTCGGTACGTGGCTAATTGCAATGATTTACTCTGCTGCAGGCTTTGACGGCACGCTGGAAATCCAGTCCGCCAGTGCCATGACAGCGATCCAGGGCGTGTACTGCTTCGGCACGATGATTATCTTGGTTGCCACACTGGGCCTTCTGCTGATGAATCGCTTGGAAAAGGAATATCCGTCGATCATTGCGGATTTGGAGAAGCGTGAGGCAAACGGAGAACTGTAAGTGAGGGAGGTATTGCTTATGAAAACAACCAATCCGGTCAGTTTCCCGCGAGAAGGTGTCTATCAACGTTCCGGTATTCATATTGATCTAGACTGCATGACGCCAGACGCGGCCATCTATTATACATTGGACGGCGAAGAGCCGACAACCCAGAGCAAGCAGTTCTGCAGAGAAAACGGCCTGATCACGCTGCCGGAGGTGACGCCACAGATTGGAACAACCGTTACGGGAACTGTCGTTGTCAAGGCGCTGGCAGTAGCGGATGGCTGTGAACCGAGCGATGTGGTGACGTTCCGCTATCAATTCCAACGGAGACCCAAAGATTCTTACATCAGCGATCTGCTTCGGCCCATATCAGACACCGCTCCTGCTATTATCCGTATTTATGACTATGACGACGATGAGCTGTATCTGATTGTAGGCAGCCAGCGTGCGCTTTTGGTGGATGCTGGCTACGACAAACAGGGCGATTTGGCGGGATATGTCCGTTCGCTGATTGGCAACCTGCCATGCGACGTTGTTATTACACACGCGCACCCCGATCATTGTGCCCAGGCGTGGAAATTGAGTCAAAACGGATTTCCGGTTTATATGGATCATGCCGATTTGGATATCCCGCGGCAGATCGGGGAATCAGATGATCTGTCATTCACCCTTCCACTATCCAAGGACATGCAGTTTGATCTTGGCAATGCGGTGCTGTGTTGCTACACCGTTCAGGGCCACACTTCCGGTGGTACGGTATTGGTCGATCAGGTGAACGGAGATGCTTTTACGGGTGATGCACTGGGCAGCAATGGCAACTGTGCGCCGGATGCGCAGCTGCTACACCTCGGCAATCCGGAAGGTGTGCTGGATTATTATTTTCCATCCTTGATCCAGCTGCTTCGCAAGACGAATGGATGCATCCGTCATATTTATACTGGACACAATGCCAATGTCATCGATGCGTGCGCCTATCTCCCGGCAGTGCAGCAGATGCTGCAGCAAGCGATCGATCTGGGAGAGGCGGCGCGCAAGCCAACGCTGCGGCCCGTCTCGGATGGTATGACAACGAGCCCAACCATTTTATCCATCGGCAATTTCCGCATGGCAAGTGACTGGTGTGCTGTCAACGTGGATCGCCTGTTTTCAGATGGTTATACCGCAGACAGCATGTCGCTGTTGGCCGATCTGTATGTGACCGATGGTTCTTTGGAGCCGGATTTTGATCCGCATCAGACGGAATACATCTGGCATTCTACGGGAATGGGTGATCAGATCGCAGCGCAGCCGATGTCCACGCGCATTGCCGGTATGACCCTCAACGGTGTGCCGGCGGTGAGTGGGACTGCATATCCGTCCGCTAAGGACTGTGAACTGGTGGTTACGGCGCCAGATGGGATATCACAAACCATCTATACCATTCATAAAGTATGAAATAACACCCCCAAGAAAAAGGATGGCCTGTGTCATCCTTTTTCGCCATTGCTTTGGACAGGAGAGAGAAAATGCTGACGTTTCATGTTGTATATCCAGAGGACGATGGGCTGTACTGGAGTGAAAATTATCATATTCTGTTTCTGCTGCGCGGCCGAACGGTACTGCATGTGGATGCAAAAGAGATTGTGCTGGCGGCGGAGGATTTTCTGGTTATCAACCCGTGTTCCCCATATCAGGTGGTATCCGCACAGCAAGCAGTTTGGCTGTGCATGGAGATCAATGCCATGCTGCTCCAGCAGGGAAACGCACGGTTGGATTCTCGAAAGATTGTGTGCAGCAGCGTCGATGTTGACGGCAGTGACCGGGAAATCATCCAGCAGATCCGCAAGCTGATCGCCAATATTTTCGCGGTATATTCCCGCGAGGAGCCGCAGATGCACTTTCGCTCTCAAAGCAAGGCACTGCTCCTGTTTGATCTCCTGTTGAATCAGTTTTCCACCGAAGAAGCCCGGCAGGGTGCCCGATCTGACCGGATCTATCAGTTCCTGCGAGAGACACTGCAATACATTCACGAGAATTTCCGCGAGACTGCGCTGCTGGACACCATTGCGGCAAAGCTGAATATTTCTGCAAGCTATCTGTCCCGCCTGCTGCGCAGTCAGCTGGGTCAGTCCTTCTCTGAGATCCTGTTCAACCGCCGCATCCAGCAGGCTGTCCTGGAACTGGAGCAAACCGAAAAATCTATTACAGAGATCGCCTATAACAATGGCTTTTCTAGCTCCAGCGCGTTTATCAGCCGGTTCAAGGAGCGGTTTGGCTGTACGCCGTTTGCCTATCGCAAGCAGCGGGCGGGACAGTCTCCGTCCGATCCTGTTCCGCATGCAGAGGAAAGCGTGTTCCAGAGTATCAGCAAATATATGGATCAGACGACAGAACCGCCCGGGAGCAAGCGGCTCTGCCGCTCCATCCGGCGAATCGAATGCGACCTGTTGCAGAAGCAGGCAGGGGAACCTGTCTGCCACAATTGGAAGCGGTTGGCAAACATCGGCTGGGCGGTGGAGGGATTGTCTGCTGAAATACAAAAGCAGATCTCCATGGCACAGCGGGAGATCGGATTTGAATACCTGCGCTTCCATGGCATTTTCAACGATGATCTCATGCTGTACGATGAGGATGCAAAGGGAAATCCGACGCTGAATTTTGTCTATTGCGATTTGTTGCTTGACTTTTTGCAGTCCATCGGATTAAAACCTTATTTGGAACTGGGATTTGTTCCGCAGAAGCTTGCTTCCCATCCAGAGCGGCAGGATCTGAACCGTGCCCATATTTGCATGCCGAAGGATTGGGACAAATGGGACATGCTGGTGCACGATTTTGTGGCTCATTGCATCCGGCGCTATGGTATCCAAGAGGTGCGCACCTGGCGGTTTACACCCATCATGTGCAATCACATTTTGTACGGCTTTTTCACCTGGGAGGAATACATGACCATGTACGATCATGTGTGGACAGTGCTCAAGCAAATTGACCCACAGCTGTTGATCGGCGGTCCAGGTATCGATGTCAGTGTGCTGTTGTGTGAATGGGATCGTTCTTTCGGACCGTGGATTGCACATTGCCAACAGGAAAATAGGATGCCAGATTTTATCACATTGAAATATTATCCCTACGATCATACCCACGATAGCTCCCGTGATTGGGAGTATATGACCTATGAGAATGTCGATCCGCCGCTCAATCGTCAGGAATCGCTGATGGAGCATGGCTTGAAAAAGGTGCGCGCGCTCGTAAAGAAATCGGGGTATTCCGCCGAAGATCTTGTGGTGGAAGCGTGGAACGCCGCATATTCCCAGACCGACCCGTGTAATGATATCTGTTATAAATCCGCCTTTATTGCAAAAAATATTCTGGAAACCCTTGGAGAGGCCTGGAGTATGGGATATTGGGCGCTGAGCGACCATATGGTTGATTTCAATCCGCCGCGCAGCCAGTGCAGCTTCCGGGGCGGCGGCGGTTTGATTACCTATGACGGAATTTGCAAGAGCGGCTATTACGTCATGAAGGAGCTGGCGAAACTAAAGGGGAATCGGATCCAAGCAGAAAATGGATACCTGATTGTGCAGGACGGACAGACGCTGTGCATTGTGGCCTATCAATATTGTGGTTATAATCTATTTCATCGGGAGGAATTGGAAAAGGCGTCTGACATCCGCGATCCCTATTATCTCTGCCTAGAGGGCGAACGGCAGGCGAGAATCTTTGCGTTTCGTGGTCTTGCGGAAGGGACGTATACCGTGGAGCGATTTGTGATTGGGCCAACGCACGGCGGCAATCCTTACGAGGTATGGCAGCAGATTGGCGCGCCGGAAAATATGACCAAATGGATGCGGGATTATGTATCTGATCACGCGTCCCCGCAGTATCAGATCGAAACGGTGCGCACCGTAGACGGCATTTTGGAAATTCGCTGTATCATCGATCCGCATGATGTGCATATCATCCGCATCACCGCGTCGGATGTTTGACCGAACCGAATAGAAAATGCACCGTTGTTTCAGACGGTGCATTTTTATAAAGAGAGAAAAGGAGAATACATATAGAAAATCAGCGGGAGAGAATGTGGTCGACGAGGTAATGCATACGCCGTGTTCCGGGATAGTTTATCATGCCGATGCGGTCGCCAAGCTCCATGCCCGCGCGCTTGGCACAGGAATAGGCATCCCAATGCGGGAGGGTTTCTTGATTTGGGTCTCCGTTTTTGGCGAAATTACACCAATAGGTGTTCATGGCATCCGCCACTTCATAATCCACGCCGTTCATCGGGCGACGGGAGCGGTGGATTGTGTGGAACGTGTACCAGAGATCGCCGGAATGAAACGCGCCGGGATGATCGTTCCCCGGGAGATTACGGGAAAAGTAATAGTAATAGATCGGTTGATCCCAGTTATGGTCGACCATGTATTCACAAAATGCGAGCGAGGACGGTTTGATCCAATCGTCAAACCCGCCGTATGTCATGGAATAATCCGGATTTTCATCAAAACCGGTGATTTGAAGGAATGGTTCGCTTTTTTCGCCCAGCATAGCCCGCGTGCTGCTGCGGTAGTCGTCCTGTGTTGGATGCCCGCCGACATCAAACGAACCGTTTTCATGGTCCGTACAGCCGACGATGTAGGGAATGTGGCGGAGGGATCCCTGTTCCACAGCCTGATCCGGGGAACAGGGCAGCGCCCAGCCGTCCACGATCGGTGCAAACGTGATGCCCATGTCTGAGGCGGCCTCCGCGTCTTGCTGCGCTTGGAGGATTTCAGAATAGGGAATGGCCCGCGCCTCTTCTAGGGTGTGGACGCCGAGCTTGGAAAACAGTTCTTTGCCCTGTTGCTCTGCCTGGAGAAGTGTGCGGTGAGGAAGCAGCGGCGGCATGGCGCCATAATATCCGCCGGCGCTCTGCATGATCGCCCGCGAGATCAACCCATCGGTCAGAGGAGAAGTTACCAGCGTCTGCACAGAGAGCGCACCTGCCGACTGGCCGAAGATTGTGACGTTGTCCGGGTCGCCGCCGAACGCTGCAATGTTGCGATGTACCCACTGGAGCGCTGCAATCTGATCGAGCATTCCCCAGTTTCCGGAAACACCATGCGCGCTTTCGGCCGTCATATCTGGATGGGCCAGAAATCCGAGGCATCCCAGCCGGTAAGTAATCGAGACCAGAATCACACCGTTTTTGCAAAATGCGTCACCGCTGATAAACGGCTCGTAGCTATATCCGGAACGGTATCCACCGCCATGGATAAATACCATGACAGGGAGCTGCTCTGCTTCAGAGAATGCCGGTGTCCATATATTGAGATAAAGACAGTCCTCACTCATCGGTTCGCGCTGGCGATAATCAAATTCAACCGAATAAAAAACATCTTCTTCCACGCACTGCGCAGTAATCGGGGCAAACCGATCACATAAGCGGGTGCCGTCCCAGTTTTCCACCGGCTGGGGTTCTCTCCAACGGTTTTTCCCGACTGGAGCAGCCGCATATGGGATGCCGCGGAAGACCGTCACCGTGCGAATCCCGCTCGGAACACCTTCCACCCATCCATTTTCTGTGTGTGCCATTCGTAAGGCCATACTTACCAACTCCCTTTTTTATTTTCAAAAATGGTGATATCTATCCATGTATTGTTCGCAGCTCGATGTCCAGGTACTCCTGGATCAAGTGTGACTATAGTATATCTCCATTTCGAGAAAAGAAATATATGATTCCTGATTTCAATATATCAGATTCCTGCATCCGAGGGATTCTGTTTCGGGCGGAGTTGCACCGATGGTTCGTGTTTATGGTAGGATATTGGATGGATTCTTGCCCTTTCATACAGCAGGGAATATAAGGAATTGAAAAAGCAACCATAGAAGAAATCAGTTGAAAGAAAGAGTATTTCTGTAGCAGATCAAATAAATGAAATGTATTCTTGACAAAAGCATGATAAAGCATTATGATAAAGTTGAAATGTAAATATAGGCATGGTATACTCCATGCCAAATAAGCGTATAGACATATATCGACAGAGTTTGATCTATCGAGTCGTTATATCTGTGCATGGATGTAACGTAAAAATTAGAAAATATATTATGAGATATTATGTTTACCAACCAATGATGAATATTCTGAAAGGGGAGAATCACAATGAAAAAAACAGCAAAGAAACTGGCTGCATTCGCTTTAGCGGCAGGTATGGCTGTTACCACGATGGAGGAGCGGCGCTTGCTGTTAAAACGCCGTTTACCGATGTTACACCTACAGCATGGTACAGATCTTATGTTGACTATGCCTATGAAGAAAACATTTTTGTTGGGACATCTGCCGTAACCTTTTCTCCATCGCACGAGATCAGCCGTGCAGAGCTGGTAACTGCTCTTGGCAATATGCATCAGAAGCTTACGGGTGAAGATCCGAAAGAAGAAGCGATAACATCGACATTTACCGATGTCAAATCAGGACGGTATTATACGTATTATGTTGGCTGGGCGCAAAAAAAAGGCCTGATTGCTGGATATCCTGATGGCAGTTTCCACCCGAATGAACCGATCACACGGCAAATGCTGGCGGTCATCTTGAATAATTACATCGAGGCTTCGGATGCAACGTTGGAAACAAAGAAAGACACTTCTTCGGAATACACGGATCAGAATGCTATTTCCGCATGGGCAACTGACGCAGTGAAAATGATGACGGGATATGGTTTCTTGTCTGGGCTTCCGGATAAAAGCTTCGCACCGAAACGCAACATAACCCGTGCAGAAACCTGTGCAGTTGTCACACAGGTTTACCAGGCCCTGAAATATCAAATGGAAACAGATGTAGGCTATCAGTATATCCGCTACGATGGAGATTATCAAAATCCCATGAATCTGATTGATGGCAATGGTTCCTATCGCTTGATTTCCAGTTATGAAGACTATTCCGCGCTGGTAAAGGCGGCGCAAGAACACGCTAGTCCACTTGAAGGAGACACGGCCTTCACGCCAATTGAGGAAAACTATTTCGAAAAAGGCAATATCCTTGCTGTAGAGCTTCAGTGCAATGGCAGCCCGAATTATCAGACTATGTTGTCTAACTATTCTGAAATGCTCACAACAGGCGTTGTTACGGGAGTTGCTTCGGTTACTTTCTTTTCAGAATCAAGTGGCGTGACCGGAGACCTTACCGGCTATATTTTCTTGATTGAAGTGCCGAAATATATTGCCTATGCAACGGTAGATGAGGTTTATAAAGTAATGCCGGTAGACAGTACATTATATTAAGGATATCATAACGGGAATGAGGAACATTTCATATTCCTAATTCCGAAATACATTTGATACAGCGGGTAAGCGCATCATGCGGTGTGCTTACCCGTTTTTTCGTGTCAGAAAGCTTGATGAGTTGCACTTTGTTTTGGAAGTGGTGTTTACGATATATTTCCATATTTTTTGTGTTTGTATAGAGAGATCCCTTTGCATGCTCCAGGGAGGTGCGCAGTGGCAAACCAATCACAATTCTGTGATACTTTCCCATCGATAAGACAATTCCCGTATTCTGTGTTACAATACCCTTACCATAACAAAAAAGAGGGATACCGATGAAAATACTGATTGTCGAAGACGATTGGGAGCTGAATCGCGGCATTGCATACGCGTTACAGAAAGGACACTATACTGTTTGCTGTGCGCATTCCTTACAGGAAGGAAGAGAGGCGTATTTGTCAGAAAAGCCGGAGCTGGTGCTGTTGGATGTCAATCTACCGGACGGCGAGGGTTTTGCCTTTTGCGAATGGATGAAAGACAAGGGGCGGGCTGCTGTGCTGTTCCTGACAGCCAGGGATCTGGAGGAAGATGTCCTTCGGGCGTATGAATTGGGGGCGGAGGATTATGTAACCAAGCCGTTCTCTATGAAAATCCTGCTCAAACGGATTGCTGTCATATTGAAACGGAATGCGGAAGCAATCAACCGGATGTTTGACGATGGTTTTCTCCATCTTGATTTCGATCAGGCCAAAGCAACGGTAAACGGGCGGGAACAATCGTTCACGCCGACGGAATTTCGTCTGCTGTATGAACTCAGCTCTCATGCGGGGCAGCTTTTGACCTATGATGTGCTGCTGGAGCGTTTGTGGGACAGCGGCGGACAGTTTGTGGACAAACATGCCCTTGCCGTCAATGTCAATCGGCTGCGCAAAAAAATGGAAGTGGGAAACCACAAATATATTTCCAATGTATATGGGATGGGATATCAATGGCTGGGCTGAGTATCATCACAATCTGTGCCATCTTGGCAGTAATTTTTTTGAGCTGGAAATTGTGGAAGCTGCAACGTGATGTGTACGCGTTTACGGATCAATTGGAGCGCGCTCTCGATTGTATGTTGTCGGAAAAAGAAGAAATCGGGTTAGAACAAATAGAAGATACCTTGTGGGGAAAAATCAGTGAAAAGCTCCAGCGCGTCGCGCATGTATGGCAACAGAAAAATACAGAAATCTTGCGGGAAAAGCAGCAAATCAAGCAATTGATTTCGGATATTTCGCATCAGACCAAAACGCCGGTTGCCAATATGAAGGTTTATGTGGAACTGTTGCAATCTGAGGCATCGTCTGCACAGCAGGCGGCGTTTTTACACAACCTGGAACGCCAGATAGAAAAATTGGATTTCCTGCTGCACAGCATGATTAAAATGTCACGGCTGGAAACCGGAAGCATACAGATTCAACGCAAAGATGGAAAGCTGATCGATACCTTAGGGCGGGCGATTGCGGCGATTGTCCCGAAAGCGGAGCAAAAACAGCTTCGATTGTCTGTAGACTGTGATACACAGATCACGTTGTTCCATGATCCAAAGTGGACGGAAGAAGCGGTGTTGAATTTGTTGGATAATGCCGTGAAATATACCGAGCCGGGCGGGGAAATCCATCTTTCGGTAGACAGGCAGGAGCGGTTTACCAAAAGCAGTGTGCGTGATACGGGAAAAGGCATTGCGCAGGAACGGCAGGCGGAGATATTCACGCGGTTCTATCGGGAACCGGAGGTGCATGATGTGGAAGGCGTTGGCATTGGGCTGTACTTGACCAGACGCATCGCGGAATTGCAGGATGGATATGTTGACGTGCGTTCCACACCCGGCCAAGGCGCGGAATTTCGATTGTATCTGCCCAATGAATCGTCACAATATTGTGACAATGTATAATTGAGAGCGGTTTGTGATTTTTATGCGATATGCTTACCTCAGAAACAAAAAGAAGGAGGCATCTGTTATGGAAGCTGTAAAAACACAAGGCTTGAAAAAATATTACACACTGGGAAGCAATACGGTCAAAGCGTTGGACGGTGTGGATTTTGTCGTACAGGAGCATGAATTTGTTTCCATCATCGGAAAATCCGGAAGCGGGAAAAGCACGCTGCTGCATTTGGTTGGCGGATTGGATACCCCGACGAGCGGCTCCGTATGCGTTGGCGGCAAGGATTTGGCGCAACTGAACAAGGAACAGCTCGCGATTTTCCGCCGACGAAAAGTTGGATTTATCTTTCAGAATTATAATCTTGTGCCCGATCTCAATGTATATGAAAACATTGTTTTGCCGGTTGAATTGGACGGACGTCATATAGACCGGGAATTGATCGACGAGATCCTGCATCTGCTGAAATTGGAAGAAAAGCGGGAAGCGTTACCGCATACATTGTCCGGCGGGCAGCAGCAGCGCGTGGCGATTGCGCGGGCCATTGCATCCAAGCCGGCGATTATCCTTGCCGATGAACCGACTGGCAATTTGGACACAGCCACCAGCCATGATGTCATGGGTCTGTTCAAGCTGGCGGCGAAGAAATTTCAGCAGACCATGATTCTGATTACGCACGACCATGATATTGCGCAGCTGGCGGACCGGATTGTGCATATTGAAGACGGCAAAATTGTGAAGGACGGTGGCGGTTATGTTGAAAAATAATAACGGCGCTGTCATCACGCGTATGGCAAAACGTTCGTTTGTCAGCAACAAGCGCAGAAATGGCATCATGATCCTGGCCATCGCGCTGTCCATGTTCATGCTGTTTACCATTTTAACGGTTGGCGGGACATGGCTACAAATGCAGCGGGTACAGAATATCCGCTTGAATGGCGGGGACTTTGACGCCCTTATTTATGGCGGATTTACGCAGGAGCAGCGGGACATCTGTGAAGAAAATCCCAATATTGCGTATGTTGGCACAGAGGGCTTTGCGGCATGGGCGGTCAGCACAGAATATGACCATACGCTGCATTCCACATTTATCTGGTCGGACGAGCTGATGTGGAATACCATGCACCAGCCCGCAGTGGAACAGGTTCGCGGCACGTATCCGCAAAAGGACAACGAGGTTATGACGACCCAGGAAGCGTTGCAGGACTGCGGCCTTGCCGGACTGGATGTTGGAGATTCGTTTACCATCACCTATATGGATAACACGGGAGAGCATACAAAGGATTTTACCATTTCCGGCATGTGGGACGGTTATGGGGACAAAAAGGTTTTCTATGTCTCGCAATCCTTTTTCGCGCAATCGGGATTTACATTGGAGGATTATGGGCGCGGCTTTTTATATATCAAGTTCCAGTCGCCGATTCTTACGCAAAATATGCAGGACCAGCTGGAGCAGAGCTTGCAGCTTGACAAAAAACAGCGGTTTTTGATCGCGGTGGATACGGCGTCCTCTGTGCAAATTTTCCTGGGCTTGATCGGCCTCATTGCCGTCACCTGCCTGAGCGCCTATTTGCTCATTTCCAACATTCTATATCTGTCGATCTCGGGCAATGTGCGGTATTATGGCCTGCTGCAAACCATCGGTATGACAGAAAAACAGATTGGTAAGCTCGTACAAAAGCAAATGCTGTTGATTGGAGCCGTCGGCATTGCCATTGGTATAGGCGCAGGCGTTGCAACATCATTTGGCCTGATTCCGGGCATTGTCAAAACGCTTGGCATCCGTGAAGCGGATATTCACGTCTCTTTTCATCCGATGATCTTTGTGCTGGGCATCCTGCTTGCTGCGCTGACGATTTATGTGGGAAGCAGAAAACCGGCCAAGTTGGCGACGCAGGTGACGCCGATGGAAGCGTTGGGATACCGCCCAAAATCCGGGAGGAAGCAGTCGCATAAGACGGGAAAGGGCAATTTGATCTGGCGGATGGCACGCGAACAGGTTGGCAGAGACAGGAAAAAAAGCGGTATGGTGATTGCCGCGCTCGGAATCTGCCTGTCGTTTTTCTTGTGCATGACGACGCTGATCCAAAGCCAAGGGCCGCGTACCATCGTGTCGAACTATATGGATTCCGATCTCGTGATAAAAAATGATACGATGCAGATGGAAACGCAGGATCGATGGAAGCCGCTGATTGACGATGGCTTTTTAGAGGAATTACGGCAAAATCCGGGGATATGCGAGATACATCCGGTTGTCAACGCGCAAATTGTCGTGCCGTGGGAAGACGATTTTGCGGACTATTGGATGGGCGAATTCTATGATATGTGGATGGAAGAGGATTACGAAGATATCAAGGCAGACTATCAACAACATCCGGAAAAATACAGCTCTTTTTTGGCCGGAATCGATAAGGAACAATTTGCATATCTAAATGCGACGTTGGAACAGCCGATTGATGAAACAGATTTCCTGTCAGGCAAGGCTTGTATCATAATGCAAAACTCTCTACAGCTGGACAAAGACAAGACGATTGGAAAGACAATTTCGTTTTATCTGGATGGGCAGGACGATCAGGATTTTCAGATGACAATCCAGGGGATGACAGATGATTCCTTTTATGCGGGTTTACTGGGCGGTACGCCGACGTTGATTGTCAGCGATACCTTTGTAAAAAGTATTGTGGAGGATCCGTATGTATCCAAGGTCAGCGTGCAATATCAGGAAGAATACGATGAAAATACAGAAAAGGATATTCTGCATCTGATGGAAAGCAGTCCATATCAGAAAGACTTTTCGTATGAATCCAAGATCGAGGAAATGGAAACCGTCACGCAGGCGCAGGGTAATATGATGGGCATTGGTATTGGCATTGCATTGGTGCTCGCGTTTATCGGTATGATGAACTATTTGAATGCTTCGGTCGGCAACATCCAGAACCGTCAGGTCGAGCTTTCCATCATGGAAAGCATCGGTATGACTGGAAAGCAGATCCGGCGGATGCTCATACGCGAGGGCCTGCTGTATGTAGGCGCATCGCTTGGCGTAACATGGACGGTTGGCCTGGGTGTGACCTATGTGCTGTACCAGGCCATGAACTATCGGGATGTACCATTTGCCGTGCCAATGCTCCCGATTGCGGCAGCAACGCTGTTGATTGCGCTGCTTTGCGTCGTGATTCCGCTGGCAGCATATCACAGTATGCAGCGAAGTGGTTCGCTGGTGGAACGGATCCGGGGATTTGAATAGAAATCAAACGACCGAACGATACGCGGACAGAAGAAAATGGGATATGCAAACGATTTGCATGAAAAATTGTTAACAATCTCGGGGCATTTACGGTATGGACACAATCCGATTTACGCGGTATACTATAAAAAACAAAACGTACAGAACAGAAATCATATGTACGGAATCAACAGTTCCTTTTCTCTACAAGGAGAAAACGATAGGGCTGCGGCATCCAAGGCGCGGCGCATCGATTTTGGATATGGGAAAAGTCGGCCGAGCCACTTGGCGAAAAAAGCGGCGATAGATCCCGCGTTTTAGGAGGATTGAAACACGGATGAAAAAAGGATATCATAGCGTACAGGATAAAAAGTTTGGCACGATTCCACGTTCGGAGTTTATTGGCGTCGTGCTCGGTTATGCCATCGGTTTGTTTTTAACAGGCCTGTTCCGTATGGATAACTATGTGCTTCAAATTGTGGGAGCTGTCATTGGCTTTGCCATTGGATGGTACATCGACCAGAAATATTATTTGGAAAAAGATGTGCCCGTAGAAGAAATGGAACAGCTGCAGGACGAAGAGAAAACTGAGGAGAACGTATGACAGCAGCAGAATTTCTACAAAAAGCAGAAAAGCAATATGAAGAGCGGTTCACACTATCGCACGACATATCCTGTTGCGGGCATGCATTCCCTATGTTGGCACAGTACCAGACGACGGAAAACCGGTATCTCATGGGCATTCCAGGGACTGTGGCGCGGAAGGGGACATACGGTGAAAAATGCTTTTTCGATGTGTGCGGCTTGCTGGATATGCAGCTGGCAGAACAATATATCCAGCTGTTCTGCCGCATGCATGACAGTGTTGCTCTGGATCACGATCCGATGCGTGAGTTTACTTTTATCAGTTTTGTCATTTGTGCCGAACGGACGGAAAAATCTGCGCTCAAAAAGCTGCGGCGGTTGCACGATTATCGCACCTATGAATACGGCTGGAGCAGCCTGCGGGTATGTATCTTTGATTTGTCAAATGAAACATACTACTATAACGGCATGGGAAAGGCTGTAAAAGAATGCCTGACCAGAGATCATATTCCAGAGGGACGGAAGAAATTCTTGGGTATTATTTGAATGTAAACAGAGTGAAAGCGCCCGGTTCATCATGAACTGGGCGCTTTTACAACGTCTTTTAGGAGAATGTGGCGGTGATGGCAAAGCCGGTATCGCAGTCAGAATTGGTATAATCCAAACTTTGAGAAGAGATTTCTTCCGTATTGCTGCCGTACACGCACCAAAGAGGGATATCCGACCCCGTGACAATGGATTGTTCCGGACCAAATCCAACTGTGCTTGTGATAACGCTTGCGCGATAGGCATCCCATTGCTCCGGCTCGATGGTATATGGATTTGACCAGGAAACGCCGTCAGCGGAAACAATGACATCGACCCGGCTGTCAATCCAGCGGAGGATCATTTGGTAGGTTCCCGGTTCCAGATCGGACAGCTCCATCAAAGGTTCCGTTTCCTGCCACGTGCCGTTTTCACAGTACCGTATTGCGATTACAGCGTGGGTGACGGATGCATCTGTAGTGAAATCAAAAAATTTGGTATCGTTTTCGAGGGGCTGGATCAATTCCTGCGTTTCCTTGGACAGCTCGCTGGCTCGGATGATAGGCGTGTCCTGTTTTGTGCCGCAGGCACAGAACGCGAACAGCATACACAGCGACAAGAGGATATAAATGGGTTTGTAGGTTCGTTTCATGAGCAGCACACCCTTTCCATTTGTTACACACAGTATATCATACCTGCAAAGCGCAAGCCACTACAGAATGGTAACAGCGGGAAGGGACGTGTTCATTTGCTTTTTTTGGCAAAGAGCTCTTTACACCCCAGGATCAGAAGCAGGATGCCGAACAATCTGCGCAGCCAGTCCATTGGGATGACGCCGGCGGCAAATGACGCAATCGGGGAGGTTGCGCACCCGGCGACGGTACACCATAGCGCCGCTTGCTTGTCTACCAGATGATGCCGGACATGGGAAACCAATGCCGTAGGGGCGCAGCAGAGGAAATACAGCAGGTTGATGCCGGCGGCTGTGTACTGTGTCATGTTTTCCATCATGGTCAGCCATAGGATGAGCAGGGAACCGCCGCCGATACCAAAGCCGGACAAAACACCGGTAATAGCGCCAACAGCAAAACCCATCATAACAGCAGCACTGCCCGGATCCCGCCCCACAGCAGCAGTAGGGCAAATGCTTTGCGCAGCAGCGGGACGGATACCTTGGAAAAGACAAAGCCGGATAGCAGGCCACCGGCCGCACCACCGAGCAGGTACGGCATGGCGTAAGAGAGCTGGATGCCGCCTTTCCAGAAATAAATGATGGCGCTGACAGCGGAAAGCGGGAAAATCACCGCGACAGAGGTAGCAAAGGCATTTTTTTGTTGCATCCCCATCCAGCCGGTAAACAGTGGGACAAGGAATAAGCCGCCGCCGGAGCCGAAAAAGCCATTTGCCGCTCCGGCGCATGCACCGATAACCAGATATTTTGTGCGGTCAGTCAAAGGAAAGCCCCCCTTTTTTACAGACATAGGAAAAGCACGCCGTATTGCAACAGGCGTGCTTTTATGGTAAACAGAAAATGGAGTTTTTATACAAAAACGAGGGAAAGGATCAACCCACGCACGCACAGGACAGGATACGGGTCTGGCCGCGCACTACATCGCCGCAAGCGACATCGATTTCTGCGGTCGGCAGATTGGTCACGATACAGGAAACATCGACAGAGCCGCCTTTCGCGTGGATGGCATCAATATTACAGGTAAACAGCGGCGTGCCTGCATGGACGTGTTCGCCCATCTTGACACACATCGTACAATCGGCATGTTCCGATTCTGTGCTTACACTGAGCAGCAGCTCCAGATTGTGTACGGGATCGAGCATGGTTACAATGCGGGCGCTTTCGCTGACACGGCTGATGATGCCGTCGCAGGGCGCGACAACCGTGTTTTCAGATGGGAAAATAGAAACGCCGTCTCCTAAGCTTTTGTTGCCGAGGAAATCTGTGTGGAGAGCGCCAATGGGGACGCATTTGCCGGTGATCGGCGCGGTGAAATGATGGATAGCAGTTGTCATAATCGATCTTCTCCTTCGGAAGAAAACAAAATAAAGATACAATGGAAACGGGGTTTCCATACGCCTCTTCGGTGCAAGCAAAAGTTTCTCACAAATTACCCTAGAATGCAATAGGTAAAATTGACAAGGAAAAAGGAATTATACGAATTGCACATGTATATAATTGCAATATTGGTGAAATCTTACAAAACGGTAACAAGGGGTTGATAATAACATCCAAAAAAATGCGGAAAGACTTATGCAAAACGCAAAAAAATCCCCGCCCCTCTGTTCAGAGAGACGGGGAAGAGAATACTGGTTTTTGCGCGGCGTGAGATGCGGGTCGCGTCGTTATTTTGCCGCCAGCTCGCCAGTGGCCTGTGCGGTCAGGTAGGCGGTGATAAAGCCGTCGATATCGCCGTCCATCACCGCTTCGATGTTGCTGTTTTCAAATGCGGTGCGGGTGTCCTTGGCCAGTGTATACGGCATAAAGACGTAGGAGCGGATCTGGCTGCCCCATTCGATTTTTTTCTGGTCGCCCTTGATATCGGAAATCTTGTCCAGATGTTCGCGTTCCTTGATTTCAACCAGCTTTGCACGCAGCATTTTCATACAGTTGTCGCGGTTTTGGAACTGGCTGCGTTCGGTCTGGCAGCTAACCACGATGCCGGTGGGCTTGTGCGTCAGGCGGACTGCGGACGAGGTCTTGTTGATGTGCTGGCCGCCTGCGCCGGAGGAGCGGTAAACCTGCATGTCAATGTCTTCCGGACGGATGTCAACCTCAGTGTCATCGTCGATTTCCGGCATGACTTCGACGGCGGAAAACGAGGTATGGCGGCGTCCAGAGGAATCGAACGGGGAAATGCGCACCAGACGGTGCACGCCGGATTCGCTCTTGAGGAAGCCGTAAGCGTTTTCGCCTTCGATGAGGATGGAGGCGGATTTCAGGCCCGCGTCGTCTCCTTCCAGATAGTCGAGAATTTTGTAGGAGAAACCATGGCGTTCGGCCCAGCGGGTGTACATGCGGTATAGCATTTCACACCAGTCCTGTGCTTCGGTACCGCCTGCACCGGCGTGGAACGACAGGATGGCGTTGTTGGCATCGTATTCGCCCAGCAGCAGGGTTGCCAGCTTGCGGCGCTCGAGATCATCCTGCAGCGCAGTAAAGCCCTCCTTCAGCTCGTCAAGCATGGAATCGTCTTCCATTTCCAGCGCCAGATCGCATAGCGTCAGCAGATCCTCCTGTTGTGCGCACAGGTGCTGATAGCCTTCGAGCTTATCCTTGAGCGCTTTGGTGCGCTGGAGGATTTTTTGGGATTTTTCCATGTCGTCCCAAAAGCCCGGCTCGCTGGCGCGGTTTTCCAGTTCCTCTACTTCTTCGGCGGTATGCTCCAGATCATATGCCTGACCAAGTTCGTCGATTGCCGGCTGGAGCCCATGCAGCTTCTGCTTGTATTCTTCAAATTCAATGAGTGCCACAATTCAACTCTCCTATTACATGCAAATATTACAATTCAAATCACGGCAATATGCGTGCCCGGAGGAAACTACATACTGCCCTCATTTCATGCCTTCTTAATAGAATATTATAGTAAAACCGGCCGGGGAAGTAAAGTTTTTTTTGTATGCAAGCGGAAAATACAGTGAATTAACAAAAAATTGGTTTTTATTGCGGATGATTTGTGCTATAATGCAAGATGAATGACCAGAGAAAGTGCGCGGGAACAAACTTTCCGCCGCGCCGACGTATCCGGATGTTTTGGCATCCAGATGTCATCTGGGGTGAACTAGTAGAGAGGAACTTTTTTTCATGGGTTTTTTAGACAAGATTTTTGGTACGCATAGTGACCATGAGTTGAAGCGGATCCGCCCCATCGCGGACAAGGTGGATGCACTGGAGGAGCAATACAAAACGCTCACAGACGCACAGCTGCGGGCGAAAACCAATGAATTCCGCAAGCGGTATCAGGACGGCGAAACGCTGGACGATTTACTGCCAGAAGCGTTTGCCACCATCCGCGAGGCTGCATGGCGCGTGCTGGGCCTGCGGCATTACCGCGTCCAGATCATCGGTGGTATCGTGCTGCATCAGGGACGTATTGCGGAGATGAAGACCGGTGAAGGCAAGACGCTGGTGGCAACCCTGCCGGCGTATTTGAATGCCATCGCCGGGAAGGGCGTACATATTGTAACGGTAAACGACTACCTGGCAAAGCGAGACAGCGAGTGGATGGGCAAGGTCTACCGCTTTCTCGGCATGACGGTCGGCCTGGTGATTCATGCCGTCCCGCCGGATCAGCGCAAGAGTATGTATCAGGCAGATATCACCTATGGTACAAACAATGAATTTGGTTTTGACTATCTGCGCGATAACATGGCGACTTACAAACAAAATATGGTACAGCGCGGGCATGCGTTTGCCATCGTCGACGAGGTGGACTCTATCCTGATCGATGAAGCGCGCACCCCGTTGATTATTTCTGGACGCGGCGACAAATCCACGGATTTGTATCAGCGTGCGGAGAGCTTTGTTTCCCGCCTGAAGTGTTACCGCATCAAGGAAACCGACGATAAGCTTGACCTGGAAGAGGAAGGCGAACGCCTGCGCCGGGAAGAAGAGGAACGCAAGGCGAATCCTGCGAAGGCAAAGCCGCTGACCGAGGAAGACCGACAGATTTTGGCGCAGATCAACGCGGACTATGTCGTCGATGAAAAGGCCAAGACGGCTGTCCTGTCCACGATTGGCCAGAAAAAAGCGGAGCAGTATTTCAACATCGATAACCTGGCCGATCCTGAAAATGCGACGCTGGCGCATCACATCAATCAGGCGTTGCGCGCCCATGGTGTCATGAAGCGCGATGTGGATTATGTCATCCGCGACGATGAAATTGTTATTGTCGATGAAAACACCGGCCGTCTGATGTTTGGCCGGCGGTATAACGAGGGCCTGCATCAGGCGATCGAAGCCAAAGAGCATGTGCAGGTACAGCGCGAAAGCAAGACGCTGGCTACCATCACATTCCAGAATTACTTCCGTATGTACGGCAAGCTGTCCGGCATGACGGGCACTGCGCTGACCGAGGAAGACGAATTCCGTGAAATCTACAAGCTGGACGTCATCGAGATCCCGACCAACCGGGATGTCATACGTATTGACAATCCCGACGCGGTATACCGTTCCGAGGAGGGCAAGTTCCGCGCCGTTATCCGTAAAATCAAGGAATGCAACGAAAAAGGACAGCCGATCCTGGTCGGTACGGTTTCGATTGAAAAGAGCGAAGTGCTGTCCAAGCTGCTGAAAAAGGAAGGTATTCCGCACAATGTGCTCAACGCAAAATTCCATGAGCAGGAGGCGGAGATCGTCGCACAGGCGGGACGGTACGGTGCAGTCACCATTGCGACCAATATGGCAGGCCGTGGTACCGATATTGTGCTGGGCGGCAATGCTGAGAATATGGCGATCACTGCGCTGCGCAAGGCAGGCTTTGAGGAGCATATCATTGCGGAGGCAACCGGTTATGCGGAGACGGATAACGAGGAAATCCTCAAGGCGCGGGAAGAATTCCAGCGGCATTATCAGGAATACAAAAAGCAGACGGATGCCGAGGGTGAACGCGTGCGTGCGGCCGGCGGCCTGTACATTCTGGGCACGGAGCGGCATGAATCCCGACGTATCGACAACCAGCTGCGCGGCCGTTCCGGACGTCAGGGCGACCCGGGCGAGTCCAGCTTCTATATCTCTATGGAAGACGACCTGATGCGCCTGTTTGGCACAGAACGCGTGATGGGCATGCTGGACAAGATGGGCATGGACGACGATACGCCGATCGACCAGAAAATGCTTTCCGGTGCGATTGAAAACGCGCAAAAGAAGGTGGAATCGCGCAACTTCCAAATCCGCAAAAATGTCTTGCAGTATGACGACGTGCTCAACACCCAGCGTGAAGTCATCTACAAACAGCGGCAGGATGTACTCGACGGAAAAGACCTGCACGAGTCCATTTTGAGCATGGTTGACAGTGTCGTCGAGACGACAGTACACGGTGTATTGGGCGAAAAGGCATATGTCGAAGAGGAGGACATTGAGGCGATCAAGCGGCACTTCC
Source organism: Eubacteriales bacterium (assembly GCA_030523305.1). Classification (GTDB taxonomy): domain Bacteria; phylum Bacillota; class Clostridia; order Oscillospirales; family Butyricicoccaceae; genus Butyricicoccus_A. The sequence goes on along the minus strand of JAUNIY010000018.1, from coordinate 7,641 downwards.
TTGGACTGTTCCTCAAGCCGGAGGATTTGCAGTTCACCAACGAAGAGCTGAACGATCTGATGCCAGAGGCGCTGACCAATGAAATCTGCGATCTTGCCCATGCGGTATATGCGCAAAAAGAAGCAGAGGTTACGCCGGACATCATGCGTGAGCTGGAACGTGTTGTGCTGCTGCGCAATGTTGATGAAAAGTGGATGGAGCACATTGACGCGATGACCGAGCTGCGAAACGGTGTCCGTCTGCGGGCCTATGCGCAGCATGACCCGGTTGTGGAATACAAACGCGAAGGCTCCGATATGTATGACCAGATGATCGCCATGATACGCGAGGATACAGTGCGCATGATGTATTTGGCACGTGTCCGTGTCAAGGAACCGCCGAAGCGCGAGAAAGTAGCGGAGGAAACCGGGACTTCTGGCGACGAAACGGTGAAGAAGACCCCACAGAAGGCTGTGAAGAAGCCGGGACGCAATGATCCATGCCCATGTGGAAGCGGTAAGAAATACAAAAAGTGCTGCGGGCGCAACGCATAAAAGGTAAGGCGCAAATCATTCATGAAAAACAACTTGTATCTAATATGGATTCTTTTGGCGGGTGTATGCGGTGCGGCCCTGCGCGGGATGAGCCTGCTGTTTGGCTATGAGGCAGAAAGCGGCTTGCCGGTGGAGGGCTACCTGCCGGCGACCTTGCTGATTGCGCTGACAGCAGCCGTTGTACTGTCGGCGGTATTGGTCGGCAGGTACGGCTATTCTGCGCGCAGCGCTTGGAGCTTTGAGCAGATGTATGGCGGCTTATCGACGCCTGCGCGTGCGCTGTGTATGCTCTGTGGTGTTGCAGTCATGGCTGTGTGTATCATCGGCTTACTGTATCTGCCGGAACAGCAGCTGGAACAGGCTACGGTGTACGGAGACACCACCATGATGCCCGGCACGCTGCTTTCGATTGCCACCATCGTGCTGTGGATTTTGGGCATTGTTTCCGGGCTGTGCATGCTGCTGCTGGCAGTATGGCAGAAGGCCGGGCGGAAAGCGACGCGGTATACTGGCATGCTTGTTACAATCCCGATGTTCTGGTATTGCCTGGATTTCATCCTGGTGTATCATGACAACAGCGGCAATCCGGTTTTGTCGGATTACAGCTATCTGCTGCTGCTATTGATCGCCATGATGACGTCGTTTTACAGCGCGGGCAGCTTCCTGTATTCTGCGAAGGGGGCGGCATCCCGATGGGTGGCTTCTGCGGGCATCGCGGTGTATCTGGCGTTTGTCCATGCAGGGAGCGCATGGATTTGGATGCTGCGATCCCATACTGATTTGACAATGATGCAGTGGTTGGGCACAGCTGGCGCACTGCGGGTATACCTCGCTGTGTGCGTCGGGCTGTATCTGTTGCTTCAGCTCGCAGCCAGCCTGCGCAAAACAGGGGAATAAAAAACAGCATTCCGATTTTGATATGCACCCCAAAAGTTAGACACTTTTGGAGGTGCATATCAGATTTTTGGGATGCTGTTTTCATTTATAATATGCATTTTTAGGGGCCATTACGGCAGGCCCAGGTAATTGGTCGGGAACAACCGGGCGGGGAGCGGGTTGCCGGTCTGTACGGCGTCATAGCATGCATCCATGAGCTGGGCGGCGGGACGTTGCGCCTGTTCAAAGATTTGGAAATAATCTGTATATTGGCGCAGGCGCGGTGCGGCAGCGTCGATCCATGGGCGGTGGCTGATATTGGTACAGTCGGTATCCAGCGGGACAACCGGGCGGATCAGGCTGGATACGAAACCGGACGCGTGTGTCCGGCATTCCAGCCAGCGGATGGTGGAATACCGGCGGCCATTGCGATCGTGCAGCAAATGCTGGATACGCAGCATGGAACGCATGGAGCTTTTGACTGCCTTGGGCGGGATGCGCGTACCGTAGGCTGCCCAAATACTGTTGGACAGCATGGCGCTGATCGTATTGGCCGTTTTGGCATCAGCGGATAGCAGCGTATACGAGCGGAACTCCGCAGGATTGCCGGGATATGTCGCAGCAATCAGCGCGCGATCCAGTTCGGATTCGCACAGGACGTGCTGTGCTTCGTATGACAGCTGTGGGTATAGCGGGTCGATGCGGTAATTGGCGATATAGGTGACAAACGGATGTGCCAGCCGGTCCAGGGTGTAGTGACAGCAGAAGCCAAGTAGGTAGGCTGTAGCTTCCGGTGTGTCCAAGTGGGCGCATTCCGCGGTCAGCTGTGAGAACATACGGGAAACCCGTTGCTCGTGCATCCAATGTCCGGTGCGGGCAACGTGGGACTTACGCAGCGGTTGATGGTAAAAGAAAAGATCCGGTCCCTGTGCGCCCCAGCGGAATGCAGCGGGGGCAGTGGCAGCGGCGTCTGCCAGATAGGGCTTCGCCTGTTTTAGGGCGGATTCGGCAAACAGATGATGAGAGACGAGCGCAGGCATAGTTTTGCGATACCTCCAAACAACATGGCATCTGGCGATTACAAAGATGTCATTTGGGATTGATTTGTTATTATTATAAAATGGTTTTCAAAAAATGTACACACTTGAGCTTCCAAAAATACCGGCAAAAAAGCGCCGCAATTCTGTTACACTGCCTACATCAGAGCGCTTGCAAGCGATGTGCAACAGGTGTATACTATAAAAGTATGTGAAGAATAACAGCGCGGCAAGCTGCCGCCGGACATAGATCAAAGGAGAGAACATCATGAAGCTTGGCATAGTCGGACTGCCAAATGTCGGCAAGAGCACACTGTTCAATGCCATCACAAATGCAGGTGCGGAATCGGCGAACTATCCGTTTTGCACCATTGACCCGAATGTCGGCATGGTCAGCGTGCCGGACGAACGCCTGGACAAGCTGACGGAAATGTATCATCCGCCGAAGACCATCCCGGCGGTGGTTGAGTTTGTCGATATTGCCGGCCTGGTGCGCGGCGCATCCAAGGGCGAGGGACTGGGAAATAAGTTCCTGTCTCATATCCGCGAGGTGGACGCGATTGTACATGTTGTGCGCTGCTTTGACAATCCCAATATTGTCCACGTCGAGGGAAGTATTGACCCGGAGCGCGATATTGAAACCATCAACCTGGAGCTGATCCTGTCGGATATGGAGCTGCTGGAGCGCCGCATCGAGCGGTCCAAGAAGCTGGCGAAGGGCGACAAAAAATACAATGAGGAAATTGCGGTGTTTGAACGCCTGCACGCGCATTTGGAGCAGGGAAAGACCGCGCGTACCTTTGCAGAATTTGAGGAGCAGAAGGAACTGATTGACACGGTTGACCTGCTGTCTTCCAAGCCGGTCATCTATGCGGCCAATGTGGATGAAAACGGCTTCACGGGCGACGAGACCGAAAACGAACGGCTGGAAGCAGTGCGCCGCATTGCCGAGGCGGAAGGCTCGATGGTGCTCCCGATCTGCGCGCAGCTGGAGCAAGACATCGCAAGCTTGGAGGCGGACGAGAAGGAGTTATTCCTGTCTGAATTGGGGCTGGAAGAATCCGGCCTGGATCGCTTGATCCGCGTGTGCTATGATCTGCTGGGGCTGATGAGCTTCCTTACCGCAGGCCCGAAGGAGGTGCGCGCTTGGACCATTGCGAAAGGCACCAAGGCGCCGCAAGCAGCCGGAAAGATTCACACGGATTTTGAACGCGGCTTTATCCGGGCGGAGGTTGTTTCTTATGACGACCTGATGGCATGTGGTACGATGACGGCAGCAAAGGAAAAAGGGCTTGTCCGTTCTGAAGGCAAGGAATATGTTATGCGTGATGGTGATATTGTGGTGTTCCGCTTCAACGTGTGAGGAAAATGTTGGAAAAATCTGTAGGGTTGCGGAAAATGATATCAAATAGACACAGAATTGTTTCGATTTTGTAATTGTATTTTGCAGCGCCATGCACTATGATAGTATCGTTGGCAGGAATGGTCTGCCCGGCGCAGCAGGCGTTGCACGTATGTTTTACAGAAAAAGCAGGAGGACATTGACTGCATGAAAGAGAACAACAAACCCGGAATCAATCCGGAGGATAACGGGACGGAGGAATCGACCAAAGGATTCCCTGTCGTGACAGAACAGGAAGAAGCAGATGCAGCGGCCTTTGAGATGAAGAAAAAAGCAAAGGACGGCACATGGGTGGCGGCCACACCGGTGCATGTCAGCGGCGGTGCGCTGCATACGGACGACTCGCAGGATCAACCGGAGGAAAATACGGAACGTCTGGAACCTGCGGACGATCTGCAAAGTACCACGCCGTTGGAGGATACAGATCATCTGGAAAACACCACGCTGTTGGAAGATGCGAACGATTTGGGAAGCACAGAGCCGATGGAGGATGTGCCCGCTATGCAGGCAGACAGCCAGGCGGAGGAGCTGGAAACCAAGGATAAGCCGGAAAAGAAAAAGAGTGTGGCAAAGCGCGTAGCAGCGGTTGTCGCCGGCGTGGCCGTTGTCGCGGTTGTGGCATTCAGCGTGTTTGTATATACATACAGCGGGATTTATCCAGGCGTTACGGTCGGCGATACATATAAACTGGGCGGATTGACGCAGGAGGAAGCGCAGGCTTATATTGCGGGTGACGTACAGAGCAGCGTTTTTGATCAAACCATTGTGCTGACCGGTACGGATGTGGTAGCCGGCGAGGACAAGACATACGAGATCAAGCTGGCGGATGTCGCGGAATCGGTTGACAGTGCGACATCGGCACAGCAAGCGTATCAGATGGGCCGTGAGGGCGGTTATTTCCAGCGCATGAGCACGGTGCTTGGATGCATCTTTGGCGGACGTAATATTTCCATGAATGCAACGCTCAAGGAGGGTGCGGTAGAGGCACAGGTTGACAGCATTACCGCGGACCTTGCGTACGATCCGATACAACCGAGCTGGGAAGTGGATAAGGAAAACAAAGAGCTGAAGATAGACACCGGTAAGCAGGGCGTTGGATTTGACGTTGACCAGGTGAAAAAGGATATGACCGCGCAGGCGGAAAACGTAAACCTGGAAGCGTATACGATCAATACCTATGCCATCGACCAGGAAAAACCGGATGCCGAGGCCATTGCAAACGATGTCAATACCGAGCCGCAGAATGCGACGGTAGACAAAGAAGACGGCCAGACCGTCATCGAAGCGGTCGACGGTGTCCAGGTAGATCAGGAAACCATCGCTTCCACGCTGGGCGATGCGACCGAACAGACGTATACCGTTCCGATTGAACTGACAGAAGCGACCATACGGAAAGCAGATCTGGAGCCGGTGTTGTTCCGCGATACCCTAGCGTCTTCGACGACATACTATAACAGCGGTGTCGGCGGGCGCACCACCAACGTCCGGTTGGCGGCAAATTCCATCGACGAGGTTATCCTGAATCCGGGCGAAGAATTTTCGTACAATGACACTGTCGGCGAGCGTACAGCAGCGCGCGGCTACCGTTCCGCCATTATTTACTCCGACGGTGAGGAGGTCGACGGCCTTGGCGGCGGCGTCTGCCAGGTATCGTCCACGATCTATATGGCGGTTCTGCGTGCGGATTTGGAAGTGACTGAGCGATATTGTCATCAGTTCCAGGTTTCCTATACACCGGTATCGCAGGATGCGGCTGTGTACTGGGGCAGCAAGGATTTTAAATTCGTCAACAATACGGATTATCCGATCAAGATTGTTTCCAGCGTGGGCGGCGGTTCGCTGACGGTATCTATCATCGGTACCCAAACGGAGGAAAAAGAGATTTCATTCTCCAGTAAGTCCTACACCAGTGGAGGCTATAAGCATGCGACGCTGTATAAGACGGTGACGCAGAATGGCGAAAGCACGACCACCAAGGAAAACAGCAGCTCGTATCTGCTGAAATAAACGGCGGCGTGTGGAAAACGGCACGCGAAACAAGCAAAAATACGGGCGCAGCAGGCAGAACACTGCTGTGCCCGTTGTTTTTTTCGCGGAAAACAGGGAAATTTTTCAAAAGAACTTGATGTTTTGCCCTGTTTTGGTATATGATAAAGAAACAATAGCTTGTACATGGAGGAGAGATTCCTATGGAGAAAAAACCTTTTTATATAACGACACCGATTTATTACCCGTCTGATAATTTGCACATCGGCCATTGCTACTGTACGGTAGCCACCGATACGATGGCACGCTTCAAGCGCTTGCAAGGATATAATGTTATGTTCCTGACTGGCACGGACGAGCATGGGCAGAAAATTGAGGACAAGGCAAAGGAGGCCGGCGTAACGCCGAAGGAATTTGTCGATAAGATTGTCAGCGGCGTGCAGGATCTGTGGAAGCTGATGAACATTTCCCACGATCGGTTTATCCGCACCACGGACGACTACCATGTCGAGGCAGTGCAGAAGATTTTTGAACGCTTGAAAGACCAGGGCGATATTTATAAGTCTGTTTATAAAGGAAAGTACTGCAAGCCGTGCGAATCCTTCTGGACCGAAGCGCAGCTGGTAGACGGCAAGTGTCCGGACTGCGGGCGGGAGGTTGTCGATGCGGAGGAGGAAGCATATTTCTTCCGGCTCTCCAAATATGCCGACCGAATCATCCAGCTGTATGAAGAAAATCCACATTGGCTCGAACCGGCGTCGCGCGCCAATGAAATGCTGAACAATTTCATCAAGCCGGGTTTGGAGGATACCTGCGTATCCCGCACGTCCTTTAGCTGGGGTGTTCCGGTGCTGTCTGACCCGAAGCATGTGGTATACGTATGGATCGATGCACTGACCAACTATATTACAGCGCTGGGCTATGAAAACGACCGGTATGATGATTTTGAAACCTTCTGGCCTGCCGATGTACATTTTATTGGCAAGGAAATCGTGCGGTTCCATTCCATCCTGTGGCCTGCGATGCTGATGGCGCTGGACCTTCCGTTGCCGAAAAAAGTATATGGGCATGGCTGGCTGCTGCTGGATGGCGGTAAGATGTCCAAATCCAAGGGCAATGTGGTCGATCCGGTCTTTTTGTGTGAGCGGTACGGCGTGGATACCCTGCGGTATTTCCTGATGCGCGAGTTCCCGTTCGGCTCGGACGGCGCATTCTCCAACGAAGCGCTGATCAATCGCATCAATGCGGATCTGGCGAACGATCTGGGCAACCTGGTTTCCCGTACGGTTTCCATGGTAGAAAAGTACTTTGACGGCGTCCTGCCGACGGAACAGGCCGCAGATCCCATCGACGACGAGCTGATTGCAATGGTATCCAGCTTGCGCGATCGGTATGAGAAGACGATGGAAGCGTATGCATTCCAGGATGGCCTGATTGAAATTTTCCAGGTCATTTCCCGTGCCAACAAGTATATTGACGAGACGGCTCCGTGGGTCTTGGCAAAGGATGAGGCGAACAAGCCGCGTTTGGCGCGCGTGATGTATAACCTGCTGGAAGCCATTCGCATTGCAGGCGTGCTGTTGGAGCCGTTTATGCCGGATTCGTCGGAAAAGATCCGCGTGCAGATTGGTGCGGCACCGGAGGTTTACAACTGGGATGCTGCGGGCGTATATGGCGCGCTGCCGGCTGATGTTGCAGTATGCAAAGGCCCGGCGTTGTTCCCGCGTATCGACATGAACAAGGAGCTTGCGTTCCTGGAGGATCGCATGGCAAAGCAGGCCAAGGCCGCTGAAAAAGCAGCCAAGAA
>JAUNIY010000149.1 GCA_030523305.1 Eubacteriales bacterium | reverse complement strand
TGGAAATATAATCCTTAAAACGCCCCGGTATTGGCTTATATAAGTCGTGCACATAACCCAGGACGTTATAGCAGTCGGCAACCGACTCTACGATGACGCGCACAGCACAGATGTCGTAAATTTCATCGATGCTTTTGTTTTGCTCAAACATCTTGCGATAGATGCTGTAAATATGCTTGACGCGCACGGAAATAGAATTTTGGATGCCGCTTTCATTCAGCTTCTTACCGATGGTCTTTTTGATGCGCTCCAGCATTTCCTCGTGTTCCTTGCGTTGGCGTTCTAGACCATCCACAATTTCCTGATATCCGACCGGATCCAGCCGTTGCAAGGAAAGATCTTCCAGCTCCCACTTGACCTTCTGGATACCCAGCCGGTGTGCAATGGGGGCGTAAATTTCCATGGTTTCCAAGGCCTTGGAGCGTTGCTTTTCAACCGTCATGAACTGGATGGTACGCATATTATGCAAACGGTCAGCCAGTTTAATCAGGATGACGCGGATATCCTTCGCCATGGCAATCAGCATTTTGCGAAGATCTTCCATCTGTTCCTGTTCCTTGGAATAGTGCAGGCGGCCCAAGCGGGTGACGCCGTCCACCAGCTCGGCAACGGATACGCCAAATGTTTCAGCGATTTGGTCGTATTGGAAATCGGTATCTTCAATGCAGTCGTGCAGCAGGCCGGCGCAGATACAATCGGTGTCCATACCCATCTCTACGATGATTTCTGCAACTGAAACTGGATGGATAATATACGGATCACCGTTTTTGCGTTTCTGGCCTTCGTGCGCCTTGTTTGCGCATTCATATGCCAGCCGTATCTTATCAACGTCTACATTTGGGGACTGCTTTTGCGCGCGTTCAATTAAAAAATCAATTTTTGTTTGAATATCCATACACTTACTCCCCCGGCTAGATCAGCTGATCTGCCGCATTTTGTTGTTTTCTATGCCGCAGGGTTGCCAGCACGACAGATTTGGTAATGTCTGCTTTTCCCTTAAACGGACGCATCCTGATATGTAACAGGTTATTCTTGAAATGATAGCTTAGAAGGCAGCTTTCTGAAAAGACATCCAGACAGACGAACAGTTTTCCGATGTTAATAAGCCGGTGAGATTCATAGGAAATACGCCGTGATAAGGTGTTGTACGGCGCTGTCAGTTTGCCCGCTTCAGAGTTGGAAATGATGTGACGCCAAACCGCGACAAGATCGGCGCGATCCGGATATAACTGGTTTACCTGGCTGTCAGTCAGATCCCCGCCATTGATAAAGTTGGAATAGATGGTCAAAAAATAGTGATCCTTTTCCAGTTCGCAATCGCTCAACCGGATGTCCTTGAGCATAAGCTGGATGGTCTGCCGGCCGCGGAAATGATTGATTTCCAGACTAAATGCGGCATCGACGACATCTCCGCGGACAACGGGGCAACCGCCTGAGCCAGTGCCGAAGAGCATTGCAACAAACCGATGCCCACCCTGGATGAGTGACATTTTTAGATGCCGGTCGCTGGAAATTGGTGTGATTTCTTCTACCGTCAGTTCCCGCATGGCGAAAATCGGTTCCCGATTTCCCATGCCATATGGTTCCAAAACACCCAACTCACGGATTGCATCCAGCGTAATATCGTCCGGCGAAATCAGGCAATCGATATTGACAATCGGTTTCAAATCCTCTTCGCTGATGTTTTCTTTGGCATAGGCGCAGATGCTTTGCTTAAAAGCTGGCAATTGATCCCTTGCAATGGTCAAGCCCGCCGCAAGCGCATGGCCGCCGAACTTTTCCAAAAACTGTGCACTGTTTTCCAGTGCTTCAAACAGGTTGAAGCCGTTGACCGAACGGCCAGAGCCTTTGCCCTGATCCCCGTCCAGGGAGATCAAAACCGTCGGACATCCGTATCGATCGGAAATCCGGGAGGATACGATACCGATCACGCCGTGATGCCAGTTTTCGCCCCACAGTACAATCATACGGTCTTCCTGGGGGTCGTATTCTTTTTGTAATACCTCAAACGCCTGACGTAAGATGGCATTTTCTGCATTCTGCCGTTCTTTGTTTTGGCAGCAGAGCATGGCGGCGATATCTTGGGCACGGCTCGGGCTATCCGTCAGAAATAGCTCGGCTGCTTGGTCGGCGCAGCCCATCCGGCCTGCCGCATTGATGCGCGGCGCAAGTGTGAAGCTGACAACCGAAGAGGTCATGCGCCGTGTCTCCACGCCGGATTCCCGCATCAGCATCCGCAGGCCAGGATTTTCTGTCTGCTGCAGCAAAGCCAGACCATAGGTGACGATGATGCGGTTTTCCCCTTGCAGCAGCATCACGTCTGCAATCGTCCCCACAGCGACAAGATCGAGATAATCCGTTAAGATATCCTTCCAGTGCTCAGGTCCTGCCAGCGCACAGATCAGCTTGAACACGACGCCCACACCGGCAAGTTCCTTGAACGGGTAGGTGCTGTCGCACCGCTTGGGATTGACCACCGCGAGAGCATCGGGAAGCGCATCCTTACATTCATGATGGTCGGTGACGACAACTTTTAGTCCGATTTCTTTTGCATATGCAATTTCTTCCGAAGCGGTTATGCCCGAATCGACTGTAATGACAAGCGATACGCCTTTTTGTTGTAGGGAAAGCAAAGCAGCTTTGTTCAAACCATAGCCTTCAGATAAACGATCCGGAATATAGTAACAACAGGCAGCGCCTCTGCTTTTCAGGTAGCGAACGAGCACACAGGTAGATGTGATGCCATCTACATCATAATCGCCGAATACGGCAATCCGTTCTCCCGACGCAATCGCTTGCTCAATGGCGTCTACGGCTTTCCGCATATCCGGCAACAAAAACGGATTATGCAGCCCGGCTATGTCGTAGCTGAGAAACGCCGACGCCTTTTCCGGTGTGTCCAGTCCCCTTGCGCACAGGACTGCCGCTGTCAACGGCGCATATCCGCATGTTTTGCTCAAATTGCGGATGGCGTCGATATCCGGACGGGCAATGTTCCATTTTTTTGCTTTCATTGAAACTCCTCATTTTTATTTTAATTCGCTTCTTATTATATCCAAAGTTGCATAATAAATCAACTGGTATCACGATACTTCCAGAACAGATAACGGCCGTATTTATGCCGGTATCGTGCGATATGAATCAAAAATGAGAAACAACCGATAGGCAAAAAGACATTTCCCGGGTGAACGAGGAAATGCCTTTTCTAACCTGCTCTTTCTTTGATATTTATTCTATTTTCAAGCCCAATGGCTGCACAGCGCGTTGCAGAATGCCGTTGATATAAGAAATGAGAATGCCGTAATTGGTCATTGGAATGCCGTCATCTTCCGCACGTGCAAGGCGGTATTTCATTTCGCGTTCATTGAGCATACAGCCGCCGCAGTGGACGATGAGCTGATATGGTGTCAGGTCGTCCGGGAAAGAGCCACCGCTGGTATATGCGAAGCAAATATTTTTTCCAGTGTATTCTTGGATCCAGCGGGGAAGCTTTACTGTGCCGATATCATCGCACTGCCGGTGATGCGTACAGCCTTCTGAAATCAGGACAGTATCGCCGTCTTGCAGCTGCTCCAATGCCATGACACCGCGCACAGCCTGCTCCAAGCGCCCCTTGTAGCGAGCAAATAGGATGGAAAAGGATGTCAGCGGGATATCTGCCGGTGTATCCTTAGAAACCGACCGGAATGCTTGGCTGTCGGTAATAACCAGCCGAGGCGGCTGACCGAGCTTATGTAACGTTGCAGCAAGCTCGGTGTCGCGACAGGCGATTGCGGTAGCGCCCGCGTCCAAAATGTCACGGATTGTTTGCTGCTGCGGCAGGATCAAGCGCCCTTTGGGTGCAGCGGAATCGATCGGGATGACGAGGACGATAAAGTCATTTGGCTGCAACAGGTCGGCGACAATACGTTTACCGGTATCACTGGACGGGACAAGATGTGCAATGGTTTCCTTGAGCGCGAAAATCCCGGCACCGGTTGCGGCGCTGACATACTTGGTATCCTCGGTATCGGAAGGAACAGTATCCAAACGGTCGCATTGGTTCATGGCGATGACATATGGGATTTGTTTGGCTTTTAGACGGGCCAGAAGCGCGGTATGTACTTCGGTTTGCCCTTCAGAGGCATCAATGACAACGACAGCGAGGTCGCACTTATTCATCACTTGCATGGCCTTGCGCACACGCTGCGTGCCCAGCTCGCCTTCATCGTCCAGACCTGGCGTATCAATCATAACAACCGGACCGAGAGGAAGCAGCTCCATCGCCTTGGAGACAGGGTCTGTTGTTGTACCGGCGATATCAGATACAATGGCAAGTTCCTGGCCGGTCATGGCGTTGATTAAGCTGGATTTTCCGGCATTTCGTTTCCCGAAAATGCCAATATGTACGCGCTCTGCAGCAGGGGTAGCATTCATTCCCATGGGTCATCACCTCGTATTTGTGTTGGGATTTGTAAGATAAACAATATTGTAATTATTATACACTGTCTCGTTCATTTCGTAAAGAATATTTCGGGAGAGATACGCCGCTGCAAGAGAGAGCCACTGCCGTGACGGATAGAACGGTTGGTTCTTTTCAGAAGATGGCGTGGTCGGATTCGTAACCCTCCGTTTGCGTGATATTTTTCACAAAAGCTACATAATTCCTGCATATTTTTCACCTCAAAAATAGTATATCCAAAAATCACGGGTATATTCCGGCAGCGACACGCAGATACTGTATCCGGGTGATAAACTGTGAAACAAGCGGAAAAAACGGCAATTTTGATATCATATGGCTTTTGGGGATATCCTTTTCTGGAATATATGTTCCGTGGGTGGTCCCACTGGTCCATGGCACTGGCTGGCGGGATCTGTTTTGGATTGTTGGGACAGGTTTCCGATATTTTATACGAATACCGGCTTCCGATACGCTGTGCGGCCGCAACTGCGGCTATTTTGTGCGTAGAATTTATATTTGGATGCATTTTTAATCTTGGTATGCATTTGCAGGTATGGGATTATTCCAACGAAGTATGGAATATTGCCGGTCAAATCTGTTTGAGATATAGCGTGATCTGGTTTTTTCTCAGTATACCGCTGGTGCTTTTGGCAGATCGGTTCAAAATTGCACGCAAACAAAAAAAGGGAGGCCCGACGCCTGCTTGCAAGCGCAGGCAAATCAGCATATAATAAACAATAAGACATCAACAAACAGAGGAGACAGAAAAACATGCTGCTTGCGATCAATATACAAAATTCTGCAATTACGTTGGGGTGCTTTGATGGGGGTGCGCAACTGTATGCTGTGGCGCGTATTGCAACCGAGGCAGGGCATACGGCGGATCAATATGCCTGCCAAATTGCAAGTGTCCTCCATTTAAAAGGATATGCGCCCGAGGAAATTCACGGGGCAGTATTGTGCTCCGTTGTCCCTGCGCTCAGTACAGTGATGCAGGAGGCGGTCAAAATTCTGTGCAGTTGTGAGGTTATCAATGTATCCTCCGGCGTCAAAACCGGGTTGAGCATTCAGATTGATAACCCGCGCGCATTGGGCAGCGACTTGGTCTGTGTCGCTGTGGAAGCGGCGGCGCAGGGGAAACTGCCAGCATTGGTTGTCGATATGAATACAGCGACGACATTTACCGCGCTCAACGCAAAGGGCGTGTTGACCGGCTCCATCATAGCGCCGGGAATCCAGATTGGCTTGGATGCGCTGCATGAAAAGGCGGCGCAGCTGCCGTCGATCAGCTTAAACCGCAGAGACGTGAGGTTGCTGGGGAAAAATACAGTAGATTCGATGGCTTCTGGCATGCTGCATGGTGCGGCGAGTATGGTGGATGGCATGATTGCGAAGTGCAGGGAGCTGCTCGGAGAAAATCTGACTGTATATCTTACAGGCACGGATGCATCGCTTGCGGCAGCCTATTTGCGGGAGAAGGTACAGCGGATGGATGATATGGTACTGTATGGGTTATACCGCATATG
>JAUNIY010000148.1 GCA_030523305.1 Eubacteriales bacterium | reverse complement strand
CTATCCAGATGGATGGTTATATCTACGGAAGCACAGAAAACAACAGCATACCGTCAAACGGCGGCGGAAATCCGAAGGAAAACCCATCCGCCTAACGTCGGCTCTCTTTCGTTTGGTACCGTACTATACGGGACTGCATCACGTGGATTTTCCACTCCCGCGATGCAGTCCCATTTCTTTTTTGGAAATTTTTCGGATTTTTTTTGTTATTCCCCGGAAAATGAAAATTTTTATGGTATACTTATCAGAGAATATAGATCCATTAACACAATGAGGAGGATATACATGGGTGGATTTTTCGGCGTAGCTTCTCAGGAAGACTGCGTATTCGATCTGTTTTTTGGAATAGACTATCATTCCCATTTGGGAACCCGCCGCGGCGGTATGGCAACATATGGAGAGAATGGTTTCGACCGCGCCATTCACAACATAGAAAACGCTCCGTTCCGCACCAAATTTGACAAGGACGTCCAGAAAATGACGGGACATATGGGAATCGGATGTATTTCAGATTATGAACCGCAGCCTTTGATTGTCCGTTCCCATCATGGTACTTATGCGATTACGACGGTTAGCAAAATCAACAATACCAATGAGATTATAGAATCCATTTTCGGCAACGGCAATTCGCACTTTTTGGAAATGAGCGGCGGTGATGTCAATCCCACCGAGCTGGTTGCTGCTATCATCAATCAGAAGGAAAACCTGATCGACGGCATCCGGTATGCGCTGGAGCTGATCGACGGCACGCTCTCGCTGCTTCTCATGACGCCAAAGGGGATTTATGCTGCCCGTGACAAATACGGCCGGATACCGGTTGTGATTGGACAGAAAGAGGACGCTTTCTGTATAACCTTCGAGGATTTTGCTTTTCAAAACCTTGGCTACCAGCATTACAAAGAGCTTGGCCCGGGCGAGATCGATGTTATTACCCCAGACAGCGTCAAAACCCTCGTGGCTCCGGGCAAAAAGATGAAAATCTGTACGTTTTTATGGGTTTACTATGGATATCCCTCCAGCTCCTATGAAGGGGTTAACGTCGAGGAAATGCGGTATCATTGCGGCGAAAAAATGGCGATGCGCGACAATATCAAACCGGATACGGTCGCCGGTGTACCAGATTCCGGCACGGCGCATGCAGTCGGATACGCGAATGCGTCTGGTATCCCATTCTCCCGTCCGTTTATCAAATACACCCCTACCTGGCCCCGTTCCTTTATGCCGACCATCCAGAGCCGTCGCAACCTGATTGCAAAAATGAAGCTGATTGCTGTCCATGACTTAATCAAGGACAAGCGATTGCTTCTGATTGACGACTCCATTGTACGCGGCACACAGCTTCGCGAAACAACAGAATTCCTATATCAAAGCGGCGCCAAGGAAGTGCATATCCGCCCGGCATGTCCGCCGCTGGTTTACGGCTGCAAATATCTGAATTTCTCCCGTTCTTCGTCTGAAATGGACTTGATTACCCGGCGTGTGATTGCCCGCTTGGAGGGCACGGAACAGCCCTCGGATGAAATTTTGCAGCAATATACCGATCCGGAATCCCCCAAATATGAGCGCATGATCGAAGAGATTCGCAAAGAACTGAACTTCACGTCCTTGCGGTACAATCGTCTGGACGACATGCTGGATGCCGTCGGCATTCCAAAGGAAAACATGTGTACCTACTGTTGGAACGGACGCGAATAAGGATTGCAATCTGCATACAGACAAAAAGAGCAGCCCGCGCTGCTCTTTTGTGTTTTTCTGCCGTCACACCCGGCAGCTGAACAGCCCGTGATGGTTACAATACCAATATAGCCGTCCTCTGCCCCGTGCAAAAAATCGCGCTTCCGCATTGCCCTCCGGATACTGCTTGACCAATTCAAACCGGTTTGCCGTGACATAGGCAATAAACGAGATATAGTGTTGCTTTGTCATTTCATGTGTGGATGTAACATATAATTCGTGTTCGATACGTTCACACTGCACAGCATGCGCTGCATCCGCTTCTTCCGCTTCCAGCGGCGGCAAGGTGATCCCACAGCAGGATACCATGGCATTGCCCGCTGTGTGCAGGATATTCCCACAGATCGGACAGACATAAATCGCAGATCGCAAAATATTCGCTGCCCGGTTCGTGTTGATGATCTGTTCCCCCGCCAACAGCTCTGGTATGGAAATATGCAACGCCTGTGCCAACGGCTCCAACAAAGAAATATCCGGAAAGCCCTTGCAGGTTTCCCATTTTGAAATCGTTTTATCACTGACGCAAAGCTGTTCGGCTAGCTGCGATTGGGTCATTTTCTTTTTTTCACGCAGTTTCTTGATCACTGTTCCTGTAATATAATTGTTCATAACTCTCACGCTCCTTACGAAACCAGTATACGGGGAACCTACTGGATTTTCAACCTGCGCATCGTAGAATTCCAGGTAAAACGCGTCAATTACCGATATATCGGCAAAGAATCCGTATAATTCAATTTACAACTTCGCCCGCATCATGTATAATAAATAAAGTTATCGCTCATATTGCGAGCAAAATAAAAAGAGTATGGGAGTGTAAAAACATGGGAAAAGATAAAAAGCGCAGCAGCTTTTCCGGCCAGCTGGGCTTCATCATGGCTGCAGCCGGCAGTGCTGTCGGCTTGGGCAATATATGGAGGTTTCCATATTTGGCTGCAAAAGACGGCGGCGGCCTGTTCATTTTATGTTACTTGATTCTTGCGTTAACGTTCGGTTTTGCATTGCTGACGACAGAAATCGCCATTGGCAGAAAAACCAGACAAAGCCCGCTGACCGCTTACGCACGCATCCACCCGAAATGGGGCGGCATCGGCGTCTTAGCATGTTTGGTGCCCACGATTATCCTGCCATATTATTGCTCCATCGGCGGCTGGGTATTTAAATACCTTTCGGTATATGTCACCGGCCAAGGCGTTGCCGCTGCCGAGGATGGATATTTCACATCCTTCATCACAGCGCCCACCGAGCCGATGGTTTGGATGCTGATTTACTTCGCCATCACCTCGTTTATTATCATCTGTGGCGTCGAAAAAGGCATTGAAAAATACAGCAAAATCCTGATGCCAATCCTTGTTGTCATGGTAATCGGTATTTCCCTGTTCTCACTGACCTTGAGCCACACCGATGCACAAGGCGTAACCAGAACCGGCCTGCAAGGTCTAAAGGTTTATCTTATCCCGGATTTTACTGGCCTTACGCTCAAACAGCTGATGATTGTCATCATGGATGCCATGGGCCAGCTGTTCTTCTCCATCAGCGTAGCGATGGGCATTATGGTTGCCTACGGATCGTATGCACGCAAAGATACCAATCTGATGACCTCTATCAATCAGATCGAAATTTTTGACACCAGTATTGCCCTGCTGGCAGGACTGATGATTATTCCGGCCGTATTCTGCTTCATGGGTATTGACGGCATGTCCGCCGGCCCCGGTTTGATTTTTGTATCTCTTCCGAAGGTATTCCTTGCGATGGGTGGCATTGGCCGGATCATCGGTCTTGTTTTTTTCCTCATCGTTTCGTTTGCCGCTGTGACATCATCTGTTTCCGTCATGGAAGCCATCGTATCCAGCCTGATGGACGCCTTTGGGTTATCGAGAAAGAAAGCGTCTGTACTTGTCGCCATTTATACGCTGATTATGGGTATCATTGTCTGCCTCGGTTACAATAAGCTCTATTTCGAGATCACACTGCCGAATGGTACCGTAGCTCAGATTCTGGACATTATGGACTATATCAGCAACAACGTTCTCATGCCGCTGGTTGCTTTCCTGACCTGTATCCTGATTGGCTGGGTCGTCAAGCCAAAGGTGATCATTGACGAAGTGACGCAAGGAAAATTCAAATTCCAACGTAAAACGCTCTATATCATCATGATTAAGTTCGTCGCACCGATTCTGCTTCTGGTTTTGCTGTTGCAGTCCGTAGGACTAATTTGAGCGCAATATCAGATCCTAAGCTGCCGCCTTGTTCCAAGCGGCAGCTTTTTTGTCTTTATCTTGCAGTTTGCTGTCACGGGACAAAAAAAGACTGCATATGCTGCAATATTCCAGATGGGAAGGATGATTTCATGCTGTTTTCCATTTCTACAATTCTGTTATGCAGTGCCGCATTCTGTATTCTCCGCGTCTCTTCTCCCGGCGGCTCCTTCCCCCGGCCGCTCAGCGCAGAACAGGAAGCCGCCTGCATTCAGGCCATGCTGCAAGGCGATACCAAGGCGCGGGAGACGCTGATCGAACACAACCTACGCCTGGTTGCACATATCGTGAAAAAATATTATTCTGCGGCCGCGGATTCTGATGATCTCATTTCCATCGGAACCATCGGGCTAATCAAAGGTGTCTCTACCTTCAATCCTGAAAAAAATGTCAGATTGGCTACTTATATCTCCCGTTGTATAGAAAATGCTATTCTCTCACAAAAAGGCTTCCCGATGTACGAAATGACATCAGGAAGCCTTTGCTTTCTATGCTATAGAGATTCTTTTACCAATCAGCTGTTTACTTTCTTGGATTCACGTTCCAACAGTTCCTTCATGATCTGCGGATATTCCTTATCCAGCTTATAGAACAGCATAACCACAATCATAATCACACCCAGTGCAGTGACGCCCCAGACAAACAAATTGGAAATCGTATCCAGTGCAGTTTCAGACTGAACAGCCAATGCGCCGTCGTAACCAGAAGAGGCCATAATAATACCAATCAACGCATTGCCGATGCCCTGTCCGAACTTCTGGCCAGAAGTAGCCGCCGACTGAATCGCGCCTGCGGTACGCACACCGGTCTTCCACTGTCCATATTCAATCGCATCCGCAATCATCGTGAAGATCAATCCGAGGATCGGCGTCATGCCAAGCCCGCGCAGCAGGCCACCGACTGTGACAATTGCCACACTGGTCGGTGCAACCAGAACAATCAGAGAACCTACGATGACCAGCAGTGCGCCGATGATACACCAATTGCGTTTGGTCGTCCAATGCATAATCTTTCCGAGCAACAGCGTTGCTATAATCGTGATACCATAGCATGCTGTATTCACGTTACCAATGATCGTGGTATCGCCAATGATCCACTTGCAGTAGTAGGTCGTAACTGTACCCGAAAATGTCTGATACATGGCAAATGCGACAAAGAACAGGAACAGCATAATAAAATACTTGTTCTTGAACAGCGCCGGAATCGCTTTGCTCAGCGGTACCTTTTCCTCGCCAAAGTCGTCGAGTACCTGCACACGCTCACGGACCGATGCAAAGCAAAACAGCATCAGCGCCGCTGCCCCAATGGCATAAATTGCTGTCAATATAATCCAGTTTTGCTGATTTGTATCGCCGCCGTTTGGCATAGCTGCCAAGATCTTGGTAAATACCAATGTGATCAGGATATTGCCAATCGGGCTCATAGACATGCGGATAATATTGATGCTCGCGCGCTCCTTCTGGTCGCGGGTCATATATGTCATGGTGGTTGCAAACGGCAGCTGGAACATCGTATACACAACCGTCAGCATCAGGTTATATGTAATAAAGATATAAATTGCCTGTGCCATTTCCCCAACCTGCGGAACTGTCATCATCAAGATCGCCGCGATAGCATATGGGATAGACATGCGCAGCATCCAAACCCGGGCACGGCCATATTTGGAACGTGTACGGTCAATGATGAAGCCCGCGGTAATATCTGAAACACCGTTGAACACCTGCGAAATCGCAATAATCATACCGATAACTGCTGCATTGACATGCACGACGTCGGTATAAAACATAACCAAAAGGCTGGTTGCAATTGTGAATACGATATTGGTGGAGATCTCACCACAACCGAATGCAAATTTTTCAAACCCCGATACGCGGTCCTTCTTTATCCATTTGCCATAACCGTTTAAATCCATCATCGATACCCTCCCTATTTTATTCTGTGAAATTTACTTGCTGATGGTTGCCTTGAGCGCGTCGATAGAGGTCTCGAGGCCAGCTTCTACGCTCATGGTCAGGTCTTCCATCTCCAGGGAAA
>JAUNIY010000147.1 GCA_030523305.1 Eubacteriales bacterium | reverse complement strand
ATGAACACGAAGTACAGAGATTTTTTCACAGGCTCGGGAATTGCAGATATCATATTGTATGTAAGGGTAGAACGGTTTACCAGCTTTAGCCCAATCGTATCGTTGATATCTGGCATTCTAAGCGTGATGGGCGGCATCATGTTGTTGGTATATCCCAATGCAGGGAAATGAACGTTGACATTGTTATTCCCGATCTGGTGTATTGCACACTGCATATCCCGATTGGCGCATTTGCCTACAATGCGTATGATGGTGCGAAACGACGCGTATTATTTCGCGTTGATTATCAACATCATTGGCTTGATCTTGGGCTTCCTGATGATATGCCATCCGATGTTTTCCTTGTTATCCGTTGGGTATATCGTCAGCCTATATCTCATTTTGCTGGGGATTGACAGCATCGCCATCGCTTTTAGCGGCGTAGGTTCGAGAAAATAAAAATACAATATTGATATATTAGATCACCGTCAAAAATAGCGGTGATCTTTTTTGTTTTCCCACATCAAGATGCCTTAGCTTGCTTTTCTATCGGAAAGAATATTGTATGATAAGGCTAACACACAGGAGGGCAGGCTTATGAAACAATTTGCATACATTAGGGTATCGACTAAGGAACAGCACATTGACCGGCAGCTGGAAGCATTGAAACCATACCACATTCCGAGGAGCTGTATTTACTGTGACCATCAATCGGGGAAGGATTTCGAGCGACCAGCGTATCAAAAGCTTATCAAACGCATGCGACGGGGAGATTTACTCATTGTGAAGAGCATAGACCGCTTGGGACGCAATTATAGCGAGATTCTGACGCAATGGCAGCATATTACGAAGGAAATCGGCGCGGATATCCTGGTACTGGACATGGCGCTGCTGGACACACGGGAAAAGGATGGGAATTTGACGGGGACCTTAATTGCGGACTTGGTTTTGCAAATCCTGGCCTATGTTGCGCAGACGGAACGAGATTTCATTCGGCAGCGCCAGGCGGAAGGGATTGCGGCGGCCAAAGCAAGCGGAAAGAAATTGGGGCGGAAACCGATAGAAATGACTGCGGAATTTCAAAGATTATGTGAAGAATGGGCGGAAGGGAACATTTCCACCCGGAAAGCCGCAGAACAGCTGAACATCAGCCATTCTACATTTTCGCGCAGATGTAAGAAATATTTGGCGGAAGACTTTGGTTCAAATAGTAGACTTAAAAATACATAAAAAAGACATGAAATGCGATCCTTTTTACCGTGTATTTTGTGCCTTTTTAATGAATATATCTTGTTTCTTCATTTTATCACAACTGTTTCAGAATGTCTGCTTTTTGCAACAGGACATCTTGGATGTTCATCATAAGCGGACAATATTGAAAATATTGGGCGGACAACATGCAATGAATACGGATTTATCGGGCAACAGGGTTGCTTATTGGCTGTACAAACATAAGATAAACCTTCGGATATACGTCGTTTTGCTGGCTTTGCTGACGCTGTTTCCTATCGCTTCCGAAGCGGCATATACGATCAACGACGCTGAAATTTCACATGACAGCGTTACGGTTTCGGAGGAAAACGGAGATTGGGCATATGCGGGCGCTTTATATCGCCTGATCTGGGGAACGTCATTGGACTCCTCTTTTGAGGGCAATCAAAAGACCGGCAACAACTTGCTGAAAGAATTGAGCGATACAGAACGATTGCTCACGGCGGAACATGCGGAGCTGTTCATCAAATCGGCAGTTCCGGGAGCAGTGATCCATTTGACCAACTCGCTCAGTACGGACGCCGGTTTTGTATTGGAAGAGGCGCAGGCCGACGCGGCGTATGGACACAATTTCATCATTGCGGCTATTTATGACGAGGGTTTTGTTGCCTTTGAAACAGCGGATTCCCAGTCCCGCGAACAGTTTTATACATGGGAAGAATTTTATGACATATGGAGCGGGCTGGAAAACAGCACAGGCAACCGGTATACCTTCTTCCAATATATCAAATGGCCGTCCGCGCCGATCCTCAACCTGGGCGGGAAAGGCCAAACAATACAGGAATGGCGCGGGTTTTTGCTCTTGCTGTTGCTCGGCGCATTGTTGTTTGCTGTCGGAAGCGTATTGCTTCGGTTCGGGGTTCGCTGTATGCCGGTACCCAAGTCAGAGGACCAGCCCGGGGAAAAGGCGGCGATTGCCTTCATTGGGCTGTTCCCCATCTTAGCGGGCGGATTCTTTACATGGAGCGGCGGGATCGCCATTCTCTATCTGACCTTGCTGCTGCTATACATCGTTTTGCGGACAAAGCGGTTAGTAGTTGACTGTAATGAAACGCTTATTCTTGCGGGAATCGTTCCAATCGGCTATGCCGTTACCTGCCTGTGGGCGGTAGACCGCGGGCAAGCGCCGTTTGGTATCGTGAAATTTTTACCGATTTTCCTGTTTGCGTTGCTGCTGCAGCAATTTCCAGAGGAGAGTAAGCGGCGTATCCTGCATGCGGTTCCATGGTCGGCGGCTGGGATGCTGCTGGTGTCCGGCGTACTGTGCGTATTGCCCGCTTGCCGTTCGTTGTTTATCATTGACGGGCGTTTCGCCGGATTTTTCCAATATCCCAATGCATGGGCGCTGTATCTGCTCGTCAGCTTGATGCTTGTCAGCTGCATGCCGAAACAGCCGTTTGCTGCAATCAAACCCGCATTGGCCGCGATTCTTTGCGCGGGAATTGTCGTTTCAGGAAGCCGTACCGTCTTTGTGCTCGCCGTGGCTGCCGTTATCCTGCGCGCAGCGATGGTTGCCAATCGCAGGCAAAAGGCGACGCTGCTTTTGGGCTTTGGCGTTGTGATTGTGGCGGTATGGGCGGCGGCGTGGATGCTGCCGGATACTATGGTGGGACGATATCTGCGGATTTCGCTCTCTTCCAGTACCTTGCTCGGACGGCTGCTCTATTATCAAGATGCATTGCCGGTCATCCTGTGGCATCCGTTCGGTTTGGGATATCTGGGATATTATTATAGCCAAGGGAGCTTTCAGCACGGCGTGTATTCCGCTATGTATGTCCACAACGAATGGCTGCAGCTGTTTCTTGATATCGGCTGGATTCCGGCTCTGGTTGCCGCATTGGTTCTTCTTCGGCAGCTGTTAAACCGAAAGATTTGCAAACAGCAACGCCTTCTGCTATTCATTATTCTAGCGCACAGCATGCTGGACTTTGATTTGCAGTTTCTGGCGGTTTGGTTCCTATTGATTGCCGTGATGGAACCTGGCCACAGCTTTGTAAAAAAAGAGTATCACGCGAAAGCCGGTCTGTATGGCGTATGCGTCCCTATTTGCATGCTGTTTTGCGCACTGGGAACGACATTCGGCGTGGTCAGTTTTTTGGAAGAAAATAAATCGCCAGAGCTGACGCTGGCGTATTATCCCAACGACGTACCGGCCTTGATGCAGCAGCTCACCGCTGCGAAGGAGCTGGATGACATGAGCCGCATCGCGGACAGGATTCTTGTACTGGACTCTCACGTGTCTCTTGCGCACAGCGCAAAAGCGCAGGCAGCTTTCAGCTATGGGGATATCAAAACCATGGCAGAGCAAAAGCAGCTGGCCATCGACAACGCAAGATATTCCGGCGACGAATACCGGTATTATTTTGACATGCTGACGGTTGCCATCGGACTGTATCAGCAGCAGGGGGACATGGAGGGCGAACAATACTGTATTGAGCGCCTGCAAGATATTCCGCGGCAAATGCAGGAGGTTTTGGATGAAACCAACCCGCTGGCGTGGCAGATTTCAGACCAGCCGCAGCTTATATTGACCAACGACCAGTTGAGCTATCTCGACAGTTTGGAATAAAGAAAAAGGAGGTATTGCGCATATACATTGCAAAACACAACAAAAAAAGGAGTGAATACGAATGAAAACAACAAAACGATGGGCCATGCTGTTGTCTCTGATTATGGCGGTCTCCATGCTGCCCGCGCAAGCGTTGGCGGCAGACATCGAGACCGAGCAGACGCTTACCGTCCTGGACGAAAGCGATCTGCCGGAATATGAGAGCTATAGCGAACAAACACGTTCATCCGAAACTGGCGCACAGGCAGGAAATCTGACATGGGAGCTGAACGACGGCGTGCTGGTTATCAGCGGCAACGGGGAGATGACGGAAACGCCGTGGCGGGATCGGGCAGATGAGATCAGAAGCGTTCAAATTCAGCAAGGTGTGACCAGTATTGCATATTATGCATTCTTTAATTGCGACAATTTGACTAGAATTACGATCCCCGATAGTGTCACAACAATCGAAGGAAGGGCATTTTATAATTGTGATAATCTGAGCGGTGTCACAATTCCGGACGGTGTAACAACAATTGAATCCGAAACATTCGCATACTGTACCAATCTAACCAATATAACAATTCCAGATAGTGTCACGACAATCGAAGAGTATGCATTTTCTAATTGTACGAGTCTTACGAACGTTGATATCCCAGATAGCGTCACAACAATCGAAAGAGGGGCATTTAGTGAAACTCCATGGCTAGAAGCACAGGGGGATTTCCCGATAGTAAATGGCATTTTATTGAGATATCAGGGAAATGAGACGGATATAATTATTCCGGATAGTGTTACGACAATCGGAGGCAATGCATTCTCTAATTGTGCTAACTTGACTAGCGTTAAAATCCCGGATAGTGTTACAACGATTGATATATATGCATTTTATTACTGTACTAACTTAACCGATGTCGTCATCTCGGATAGTGTAATAAAAATCGGTGGATGGGCATTTCATGGCACTCCATGGCTGGAAGCAAAAGGGGATTTTCCGGTTGTTAATGATATTTTGTTAGAGTATCAGGGCGATGATGACGATGTGACGATACCGGACAATGTATCCAGTATCGCGTATGCAGCATTTGATCATTGCATGAGTCTGACACGTGTGACCATTCCAAGCAGCGTGAAGAGTATCGATGATAGTGCATTTGCATTTTGTTTTGATTTGACGGAAATTTATTTTGAAGGCGATGCTCCGGAGATGGTCAGTGGAGATAATGGCTGGGGTACGTTCTATTGTGTCGATGCCGTTGCCTACTATCCGAAGGGCGCTTCCGGCTGGGACGAAGCCATCACAAAGGGCTACGGAGGAACGCTGATATGGATGGAATACGACCCGGCAGACCCGAAGCCGGATCAGCCTTCCAAACCGGTTTCCGATATCTTCACGGATATTACGCCGAACGCATGGTACACCCAAGCAATACAGTACGTCTATGACAAAGGCATCATGAAGGGCATGGGCGACGCCACCTTTGCGCCAGGCGACTCCATGACGCGCGCCATGGTCGCACAGATCATGTATGCGCAGGCCGGTTCTCCGGCGGTTTCCGGCGACATGCCGTTTTCCGACGTACCGGTCGGCAGGTGGTATTATGACGCAATCCTGTGGGCGAACCAGAACGGCGTTGTTGCCGGCATGGGCAACGGCACGTTTGCGCCGAATGACAACATCACGCGTCAGGAGTATGCCGCAATCCTGTACCGTTATGAGAATTCTCCGGCCGTTTCCGGCTCGTTGGACTTCCCGGATGCTGACACGGTTTCCAGCTGGGCAATGGAAGCTGTCCTGTGGGCAAACCAGAATGGCATCATCAATGGTACGGTTGACAACGGTACAACCAAGCTTGACCCGAAGGGCACGGCAACACGCGCACAGAGCGCAGTGATATTGATGGGGTATTTGGAAAAGTAACAGGTTGACGTAAAGGGCAGGTGTGCTCCGGCGCATCTGCCTTTTATGATCTTTTGCAATAATATGTTCTGACATGAATCTGTGTGAATGACAATATGTGGAAATGCGTGTATACTGAAAACAGAATCATTGGTTCACAGCATGGAAAAGGAGGAAATGCAATATGAAATGGACAAAACGATTGGGAAGCGCTTTGCTGGCAGGCGCATTGGCGGTAACTGTGTTGGCAACTGGCGCATTTGCCGGCGGCGGCCCGGAAGGATATGATTATCATGATGACTCGCATTGGCACATACCAGCATATG
>JAUNIY010000146.1 GCA_030523305.1 Eubacteriales bacterium | reverse complement strand
CAAGCCGGACGGCACATACTTTAATTTCAGCGGCTGTGGCAACACTTTGAATTGCAATCATCCGATTGTGCATCAGCTGATTGTCAGCTGCCTGCGTTACTGGGTCATTGAGTACCGTATCGATGGTTTCCGTTTTGACCTTGCCTCTATTCTCGGACGCAATGAGGACGGTACGCCGATGCACAATCCGCCGCTGCTG
Source organism: Eubacteriales bacterium (assembly GCA_030523305.1). GTDB lineage: Bacteria > Bacillota > Clostridia > Oscillospirales > Butyricicoccaceae > Butyricicoccus_A. Next base: position 5,937 of record JAUNIY010000146.1, on the reverse strand, counting down.
GAATCGCTGGCTGTCGATCCATTCCTCAGCAATGTCAAGCTGATTGCGGAAGCATGGGATGCCGGCGGGCTGTATCAGGTGGGTTCTTTCCCATCCCGCAGTCGTCGGTGGGCGGAATGGAATGGAAAATACCGTGATGATATGCGCTGTTTCCTCAAAGGAGACGGAGGCATGGCGACGTATGTAACCTATCGTATGTTGGGATCGCCGGATTTGTATCGACCAGATGAACGCGGCGAATGTGCTTCTGTCAATTTTATTACGTGTCACGATGGCTTCACGTTGCGTGATTTGTTTTCCTATAACCAAAAGCATAATGAAGCAAATGGATGGGATAACACCGATGGAGAGAACAACAACAACAGCTGGAACTGCGGCGTAGAAGGCGAGACTGATCAGAAGGAAGTCAATGACCTGCGATGTCGTCTGCAAAAAAATGCAGTTGCTGTATTGATGTGTTCGCGCGGTACGCCGATGTTCCTTGCAGGGGATGAATTTGGTAACACGCAGTTTGGCAACAACAATGCGTACTGCCAGGACAATGAGATTTCCTGGCTGGATTGGACGCTTTTGGAAAAGAATCACGCGCTGTATCAATTTTTCCGTTATATGATCCATTTCCGCAAAAAGCATCCGATCCTTCGCAGTCGCACCAATCCGGCGAAAAGCCGATTCCCGGAAACCAGCTTGCACGCGTTGACACCGTGGGATGCAAATTACCAGTATGATTCCCGTGTGGTTGGCATTACGTTTGCCGGACGGAATGAAGAAGATACAGCAGATGACATCATTCATGTTATTATGAACTCTCACTGGGAGAGCCATCAAATATGCTTGCCCGATCTGCCCGAAGGCATGTACTGGCATATCGCAGTCAATACCTTCAATGGCCCGGACAACGACTGCATTGAAGAAATCAAGGATATGCCGTGTTCGCGCAGCGGGATTGTATGGGTTCAGCCCCGTTCAGTTCTGATTTTGATTGCCGCAGAGCTACAGCAATGACAGAATCAGAACAGCTTAAGCTGGCGTTGGAAGCGCTGTGCGTGTGGTATTGGAACGGGCACCGGGATTTGCCATGGCGTAGGACAAAAGAGCCGTATCCGGTTTGGGTTTCGGAAATTATGCTGCAACAAACGCGCGTGCAGGCGGTGATTCCCTATTATGAACGCTTTATGCGTGCGCTGCCGACGGTGCAGGCTCTGGCGGAAGTGCCGGAGGAACAACTGTTAAAGCTATGGGAAGGGCTGGGCTACTATACCCGCGCGCGCAGCCTACAAAAAGCGGCACGTATGGTTTGCGAACAATATAAGGGAGAGATGCCCTGTACCTATGATGTGTTGCTGACGCTGCCGGGCATTGGCCCGTATACCGCAGGGGCTGTTGCGTCGATAGCTGGAGGACAGAAATGCCCGGCGGTAGACGGCAATGTGCTGCGCGTACTTTCCCGCCTGTTCGCACGGGAATGGGATATCAAAGCGCAGGCAGTCAAACGGCAGGCAGAGCGGGAATTGTTGGAGGCTATGCCGGAAGCCTATCCTGGGGATTGCAATCAGGCGCTCATGGAGCTGGGCGCCATGGTCTGTCTACCCAATGGGGAGCCGCTGTGCGGCTCCTGCCCGGTTGCAGTATATTGTACGGCGCGAGAGCGCGGTATACAAAAATTGTTGCCGGTGAAGGCATCGAAAAAGATTCGGTCTGTGGAGCGGCGCGTGGTATGCTTGTTGTGGAAGGATGGTAGGCTTGCACTGCGAAAACGTCCGGAAAAGGGGCTGCTCGCAAATTTATGGGAATTTCCAAACTTTTTGGAAGGGGAAGATATCCAGGATCAGCTCGGCGTTGCTGTGCGGGATGTCACACCGCTTCGGGCGGCGAAGCATATTTTTACCCACTTGGAGTGGCATATGACCGGCGTAGAGGCGCAGACCAATGACAGTGGATATTTTACCTGGGTCAGTCCGGAGCAATTAGAGCATGAAATTGCGCTTCCCAGCGCGTTCCGGGCTTATCGGAGTATTGCATTGCGGAAATAAGTGGGCCTGACGAGTGTTTTGACATGGCCCGTTGGTATTTGTTGCCTTTTTTAAAAAACTCCAACTTCATTTTTTTCATATCCATGGTATAATAGTAAAATACAAAATAAAAAGAGAAAGCAAAGCTAGCGTGGAAAGGAGTTTTGATATGCTGAGCGATATCGAAATTGCGCAGAAATGTAAGATGCTTCCCATTGGCCAGGTAGCCGAGAAGGCCGGGCTTTTGGAGGATGAACTTGAATATTATGGGAAATATAAGGCAAAAATTTCAGACGACGCATGGAAGCGTCTAAAGGACAAGCCGGATGGCCGTCTGATTTTGGTTACTGCCATCAATCCGACGCCGGCAGGCGAGGGAAAGACGACAACAACGGTCGGTTTGGGACAGGCGCTGGACAAAATGGGGAAAAGTTCCATCATTGCACTGCGTGAGCCTTCCCTCGGCCCGGTATTTGGCATCAAGGGCGGCGCCGCAGGCGGCGGCTATGCGCAGGTTGTCCCGATGGAGGACATCAACCTGCACTTTACCGGTGACATCCATGCCATCGGTGCAGCAAACAATCTGCTGTGCGCGATGATTGACAACCACATGCAGCAGGGAAATGCGCTGGATATTGACCCGCGCCGCATCATCTTCACCCGTGTTGTGGATATGAACGACCGTGCACTGCGCAATATCATTGTCGGTATGGGCGGTTCCGTCAACGGCGTTCCGCGTGAGGACCATTACATGATTACGGTCGCCAGCGAAGTGATGGCAATTCTGTGCTTAGCAACAGGTTTGGCTGATCTGAAAAAACGCTGCGGCGACATTTTGGTTGCGTATCGTTATGATGGATCGCCGGTATTTGCCCGCGACCTCAAGGTGGATGGTGCGATGTGCGCCCTGCTCAAGGATGCAGTCAAGCCGAATCTTGTCCAGACGCTGACGGGTTCCCCGTGTCTGATGCATGGCGGCCCGTTTGCAAACATTGCACACGGCTGTAACTCGGTTGCAGCAACCCGCCTTGCGCTGAAACTGGCCGACTATACGGTAACCGAAGCTGGTTTCGGCGCAGATCTTGGCGCAGAAAAATTCTTTGATATCAAATGCCGCAAGGCCGGGCTGCATCCGGACTGCGTTGTCCTTGTCGCTACCATCCGTGCGCTGAAATATAACGGCGGCGTGGCAAAGGAAGATCTGGGCAAAGAAAATCTGAACGCATTGAAGGCTGGCGCCGTTAACCTGCAAAAGCATATTGAAAATATTGGAAAATATCACGTTCCGGTTGTCGTCGCAATCAACCGTTTTGCAACCGATACCAACGATGAAATTGAATTTTTGCGCCGGATTTGCGAGGATATGGGCGCGCGGTACGCACTTTCCGAAGTGTTTGCGAAGGGCGCAGACGGCGGCATGGAGCTGGCCGAAATGGTTATCGAAGAGGCGGACAGTGGCAAATCTGCATTTGCTCCGCTGTATCCGGACGATATGCCGCTCAAGGAAAAGATCGAAACCATTGCGAAGGAAATCTACGGCGCGGACGGCGTAACATATTCTGCCGCTGCGGAAATGTCCCTCAAGGCGATCACAGAGCTTGGCTATTCCAATCTGCCGGTCTGCATGGCGAAGACGCAGTATTCCTTGTCAGACGACCCCAAGAAGTTGGGACGTCCGAGTGGATTCCTCATCAATATCCGTGCAGTCCGTGTCAGCGCAGGCGCAGGTTTTGTCGTATGTGAAACCGGCAAGGTTATGACCATGCCGGGGCTGCCCCGAATTCCGTCTGCCTTTAGCATCGATGTTGATGACGACGGAAAGATTACCGGACTGTTCTGAGAAAGCATATTTTCCGCTATGATTCAAATACAAACTCACAATGTAACCGAAACAGAGCAGGCAGGAGGGGAGCTGGCGCATCAGGTGAAGCCTGGCGAATTGGTCGCATTTACCGGCGACTTGGGAGCTGGGAAAACTGCATTTTGCCGCGGTTTCCTGCATGCGTTGGGCTATACGGGACGTGTCACCAGCCCGACATTTGCGATTGTCAATGAGTACGATACTGCGCAGTGCCGTGTTTGCCATTTTGATATGTATCGCATCCTGGATGAGGATGCGCTGTACGACATCGGCTGGGACGATTATTTTGACGACGATACCATTCTGCTTGTGGAGTGGAGTGAAAATATTGTCGGTGCGCTGCCGAAAGACCGCATCACAGTGGATATCCGCCGCGGCGAAGTAGAAGATGACCGCATGATTACCATTTATGGAGGGAAGCTATGAAAATTTTAACACTGGAATCTTCCTCCTTATCTGCATCGGTTTGCGTGACAGAGGATACCAAGCTGTTGGCGCAGTCGTTCCAAAACTGTGGCATGACCCACAGCGCAACGCTGCTCCCGATGATAGATCATGTGATGACGGCATCTCAGCTCACGATGGATGATATCGATGCTGTCGCCTGTGTGACCGGTCCCGGCTCGTTTACCGGCGTCCGTATCGGCGTTTCTACAGCCAAAGGTATTGCAGATGGAAAGAATTTGCCGTGCATCGGCGTTTCCAGCATGGCTGGAAACGCATGGAATGTAGCCCCGTTGACGGATCGCCTGATCTGCCCCGTCATGGATGCGCGCCGCAACCAGTTGTACAACGCCCTGTTCCTCTTTTCCGACGGAGTTTTGCAGCGTTTGACGCCGGATCGACTGATTCCAATGGATGAACTGAAAAAAGAATTAATTTCTTCCAAAAAATCTGTTCTTTTGGTTGGAGATGGTGCACAAATATGCTATAATAATCTTACTGTTTCCAGTGATCTTGATATTATCACTGCGCCGCCCGGCCTGATATATCCTTGTGCGCATGGTGCCGCAATGGAAGCGCATCGTCTCGCACAGGAGGGGCATCTGGTTTCTGCTGCCCAGCTCATGCCGTGCTACCTGCGTCAACCGCAGGCTGTACGAGAACGTCTTGCACGTGAAGCGCATCAGGCTGAGTAATCTATAAAAAAGGAGTAACGAATCATGGCTCAGGTTCACGTAATGAATCATCCGCTGATTGTACACAAGCTGTCACTCATGCGCGATAAGTATACCGGTCCCAAGGAATTTCGCGAAGCGGTAGAAGAGCTTTCTACCCTGCTGTGCTATGAGGCTACACGCGACCTTCCACTCAAGGAAGTTGAAATTGAAACCCCGATTGCCCGTACCAAGGTGCGTTATATTTCTGGCAAGAAGCTTGCCGTTGTCTGCATTCTCCGTGCTGGTATTGGCATGGTTGATGGTGTACTTGATTTGATCCCGAATGCGAAAATCGGACATATCGGTATGTACCGCGATCCGGATACGCTGCAACCGGTAGAATATTATTGCAAGCTGCCGACAGATATTGCGAGCCGCGATGTCATTGTTGTCGATCCGATGCTGGCTACTGGCGGCACGGCGACTGCTGCGATCCAGTTCCTCAAAAATTACGGTGTGCAGAGCATTAAGCTTCTGTCGATCCTCGCTGTTCCGGAATCGATTTCCGCTATTCAGGAGGATCACCCGGATGTAGAAATCTTCTGTGCGTCGATTGATGACAAGATCAATGAAAACGGCTACATTATCCCAGGTTTGGGCGATGCCGGTGACCGTTTATTTGGCACAAAATAATCCATAAAAGCTAAATGGCCAACGCATGAGAAAAAAAGCGTTGGCCATTTTTTGTCTCATATTGCACCGCCAGCTGGATGGAAACAAAACGGGCATTTATTTATTTTTTCAAACAGAGACGACGGAGCGCACACCATTTTTGAAGAATAACCCATTTGACCAAGCATATTGTTGCAACAAAATAGGTTAGGCAGATGCAGACTTATGAAATAAGATCCATGTGCTGATAAAGTAACTAATTAAAAGGACGCATAAAATAGCCAACACAATC
>JAUNIY010000145.1 GCA_030523305.1 Eubacteriales bacterium | reverse complement strand
TATATTGCGGGCAAATCTGTCCAAAGAGATTACCCCACATGCCGGAGTAATCCCAGATACCAAGACCAAGCCAGATATTAAGAATAAAACCGACAACAAACTCCGCATCTGTGACGATAGCTGCACCAATCATACACTGCCACAAAAGCGGCATATCCCATGAAAGCCATTCATTCAGTCCACCGAGCAGAAGGAACAGCACACCTCCAAGTACAGCCATCGTCCAATGCGTGTGGCCGCGCCACAGCATTTCCACAGCGGCATACCCAATACCACCGCATAAAAATAGCACCATCGCCTTGCAAGCGTGGTGCTTTGCTTTTGTTTGTCGCATATCAGATACCTCCCATTTGAGACATGATCTGCCGGAGCACGTCCGTCTGATATTCCAATGGCACTTTCATGCCATAGGTTACGTCCAACAGCTCCGTCATAGTCTTTATGTTCTGAATATATGCACGAAGGGAATTGAAATAGGATTCCTGATACATCTTCCAATACGTTGCAGCTTCCGCAATCTTGGTAAAATCTTCTGTTGAGTAGTACCTACATTCCTCTCCATCCGCATGGTATGGGATAGCATCGGCTCCGGCAAATATCATGCTTTGCAGGGATAGCAAATTCATCTGATCTTCCAACGTCAACGAAAAATGATGCGTGTTCCCGTCGCTTAACTCAACGTCAACGCCGGATACAATCGCATCATTACACAATTGGCTCATCTGTTCAATTTTCCGTTGCCTAACAAAATCCAACTGCTCTGCCGCCTCTGCGTCGTCGGGCGGTGTCTCTTCAAGTACCGGATCGTCCTCGATATCAGCATCCGAAAGATTTCCATCGTCCGACACCGACATCAATGCCCTGTACTCGTCCTCCGGGATCTCCGCACTTTCCATAGTAGGATACTGCGGCGCACCGTCAGGGATTTTGTTCAGCCATTTTGCGTGCCAAATGTCTTCTCCTGATGGTGAACAAATATACTGTGCGTCCTGAATGTCACAGGCCAACAGCGTATTGTGCTTTGCCTGATATCTCAAGAAAATATTATTTACACAGTACAACTCGCCGTCCTTGTAAACTTTGTAATAGTTCACCTCATGCATACACTCCTTCCGTTTTGTATCTACCGAATAACGAATTATAATACCGTAACATGTTCTTCCGTGTTTGGTATGAATGTGCATACCGGACATTGCCGAGCCAACTGGCAAAGGAATCAAACGCAACCTGCTTTGTAATCACTCCTGCATTCAGCATCTTCGCGAAAGCCTTGAGCTTTCGGCGCATACGCTTGATACCGGATTTTGCCAACGTCTTTACGATCCTTCCAGACAGCTGAACCCTATAGCGGATTTTCAGAAATTCAAAGCCTCTGGAAGCTTTGACGATCGTTGTCTTTTTTGGATTGAATTGCAAACCAACTTCCGCGCTTGTCCGCTGCATTGTTTCCAGAACCATATGCGCTTCATCCTTCGTATGGCACAGCACAATGCAGTCGTCCATGTATCGGATATATCCATGGATGCCGAGTGTATCTTTTACTATATGATCGACATTGGATGGGGCGAACACAGCCATATCCTGTGATATCTGGCTACCCAACGAAAGTCCGACACCGGGCATTGCTGTTCCTGCTGCTTTTGCTTCATGATACATGCGGATAAACTTCATCGACAGACCACGAATCCAACCATCCGCGCCCTGCTTCTTCATGTACTTGCGGCACTGATCGTGTGGAATGCTGTCGAAAAACTTGGTAAAATCCGTTTTGATAACATAAAAATCATTGCCACATTGACGAATCATGCGCTGCAAATGGCACTCCATGCGCTTACGAGCGCGGTCAACACCTCTCCCCTCCATGCTGGCCATGTTATCATAAACAAGCCCATCATAGCAAAGCGGAATCAAGGATGCATCACAAATACAACCCTGAATGACACGGCTATCAATCATGACTGCCTGCACATCTCTGCGCTTCCCACGTTCCACAACCTTTAGATTGCGGATTCTGGTATCAACGTCCAGTTTTCCATTCCAAAGACTGTCTTTTGCTTTCTTGTTTTTGAGAACAGCATGTCCAAGGTATTTCTGAACATTTCCTTTCCATTCGACACCCTTACGCCGTTTCTCCAGCGACGCATTCAGGTTTTGAATCGTAATCACGCTCCGAAAATCGCCTGCCGCCCGGATACGCCGCAGACGTTCCTCAACCGAAATCTTAGCATTCATACGTCGAAACTTCTTTGCAGCATAACAAACATTCGGGTGTTTCAAAGATTCATTCACTTCTGAAATTGTCACTCGTTCCGTTTCAATCCATGTGCCTCGTGCACGCTGCTCGCGCCTTGCTGCACGCCGAGCTTTATCACGCTCGATTCTGGCACAAATCTGCTCTTTGTTCGTCATAATATTTTTAGCACCTACGCTTATCCCGCTTTATATTTGAGTATCTACCTAACGGGTAAACAGTTCCGGGAATGAAACATCATCTGATACCCAAGACAATGCCATGAAAGAATCGTCCCCCCGACTGTATAAAGACACCGGATCAGTGTGTTCCGCTTCATGCAGCAGAACCATAAATTTACCGCTGTAACGCGGAGGGTTGCACACTCCTTCTCATTATTTTTTATATTTTCACCCCTATGCATGGCTACTCTTAATAATGGGAATCGGGGACACACGCCATAACTACCACCAGCCGAGTTACCGTTAGTGTTTACGTTACCGTTATAGTTTACATTGGAGAAACACGCAGCCGAAGACAGCGAAGCATCGCGCAGCCACCAGTTAGTGGCAACATAAACAGCGTACCACCCATATTTCATTTTTATCGAAATTCCTTAAATCGCTGCCGGTCTGATTTTATCACACCTCGCAGCAACTTCATAACTTCTTCAAGTAATCCTGACCATTCGTCCAACACCCTTTCACTGTACATCATTACATTCCAAAGCGCATATACTGGACGCTGCATACTGTTTAAATCCCGAATTGCACGCTGAAACATTTTTTCACGATATTCATATTCCTGTTTATTCGTTGGTATTTTTCGATTTCCCTTGATGACACAACATAATGCATCATCGACCATACGGAGGATTGATTCTGACAAATACTCTTTATACTCCAACGGCACACGAATGATCTTATCATAGCAATATCTGTGATATTCCCGCATTTTCTGTACAAAAATAGCATCTTCAGAATATTTCATGTCATACACCTCCAACAGGTACAGCTTTTGCTCCCCTGCCTGATATCCAATTACGCCATTCAGCAAAGCAATCTCCCGGTTTATCATCCCAATCCACTCCTGCATACCTCCCTCGGAAGCATCCTGTAGGCTTGTAAAAACAATCAACGGGTCTTGCAATCGCGTCAGAGTACGGATAGCACGCTCAAACAGCGCATTGCGTTCTGTACGCCCTTCTGCTGTTCGATGGCTCTGTTCGTTGCCCATAATTACATCACAGTACATTGAGCTAATTAATTTTTGAATTTTCGGACAAACAAACTTTTTCCGGCGATTTGGCACACTGGATAATCGTTGTTGCGTGTACTTGTGCAGCTTTACTGCATTCATTTCAAATTCCGTTGATGCTGTGTCGCGAAACCGTGCGAGTACCGACATATCTCAACCTCCGTTTTTGGGGTTGTTACTATGATATCACATTTTTTATCACCTGTCTCTTTTTCTTATCTTGATTTATAGATTTTCTAAACGCCGTGCCGATCACACAGCGACCGGCACGGCATAACGCAAACCACTTCACCCGACGCTTTCCACACTTTCAATCTGTCCGGACAAAGCCGGACAGATATATCAAGATGCCAACTAGATTGAGAAGCGGGGACACACGCCATAACTACCACCAGCCGAGGACCCGTTAGTGTATACGTAACCGTTATAGCCTACATAGGAGAAACACGCAGCCGAAGACAGCGAAGCATCGCGCAGCCACCAGTTAGTGGCAACATACCATTTTGCGTCACCAAGATACAGATTGCCTCTGCTTCCCGTACTGGAATCACGCCACAAATCGCCTGGCTGCAAGCCATTTGCTTCTGCGTCCGGCTGGCTCGTAGATGTAACATACTGGTACCCGTCACGCAAGTACATGCCTTCACCACAGAATTTGTTGCGGTTCGGATCTGAAGTAAACCACGGTACTTGTTTTCCTTCGTATATATAAGGCTCTGTGCTCGTTCCGTTCATTTCCACTACATTTGGTACAAACAGATAATCATCACTCACAACAATATCGCTGCTGAGATCACCTGCGGTTGCCGATGTTCTAACCTGCTTCATCATGGCTCTCCACGGCGCAGGGAATGCCGCCAACAAGCGGCTGTTCATCCACTCCCGCAGTGCGCTGGCTTCCCAACCTCCCGTTGAAATGTTCGTGGCATTCATGCCGCGAACACCATCTAACAGATGTCGGCATATGAAGTCAATGCTTGTTTTTTTCGCCGTGTCACTGGTCAAGCGGTACAGTTCCGTACCGGCAACTTGGAACACACAATTCTCGCGCGGAAACGATACCATTTTCCGCGCAACAGCGTCTCCGAGATCACCGTACCAAACACGGCAGTACCATAGCGTACCGGATGCATAATCCACAGGGGTTTCTCCGGGATTTTTTAGTGCACCCAGGCATAGTTCTGCATCCGTTAAGTTGCTGATAGGTTTCGTCAGTGTTGATACCATCAGGCTGTTTGTGTATGGATTGGCTGTATATGCAGTTACAAATGAATCCCCTGCACGATGCCGCAACACTTGGATGTCTCTGTATGTCGTTCGGCTGGATTTCAGGGTGTTTGTACCCCACTGCACACACGGTCCACCATTGTATGCAAATTTGAAGCCGCAGTATCCATCATCTTCAAAGCAACCAACCATGCATTGGCCCGTTGTTGTTGTTTCATACTGGCAGTCCACAACAATCGTCCAATCAGCATCTTCTTTCATTAGCTGGATACCTGTTTCGATGCATGTTTGCCCGTCCAGCTTCAAGCCCTCGGCCAGAACCACATTTTCAACATTATCAAATTCGGGGGTATATCCCAGACGAATTTTGACTTCATCCTGTACGGATACATAGTTCTGCACGGTGCCTGATTTAGCCATACCATAAATCTGTGCCGCATTCATGTCAGCGATATCAGTTCCGGCTTCCGGCAACGCGCCCTGAATCCAGACCGGATCAACGATCATGTCCTCTGTTACACAACCAGTGGACTTGTTCCAATCGCTGAACAAATGGTATACAAATGCGTCTTCTTCATCCGTTTTCACCGGTTCGTCTCCTGTGTATACGGCTTCCGAACGGTACGCCACGCTCTGCGTCTCCAACACAACGCCGTTGTTTCCGTGCCAGGTTACCGTGTACTCGCGTGCACTTTCTGCATACTGCGCAGTAACTATCCGGTCGCCGATTACAGTCTCAAGGTTGTCATCCCATCCGCTGTATATGTAAACTGTCGAAACTGAACTTTCTCTCGTCGGTGTTGCGATTTCTCCGGCAGTAATCGGGTCATAGCCGTTGGAACCGCGATCAACATATTGTTTGCTCAGTACCGTTCCGTCCCAGTCAACGAAAGTTAATGCATACTGCGTAACCATTGTGCCATAAGTAATCATCAAATTCGGCCATGCGGCATTGTACCGATCTAGCTGTACCACGCGCATAACAGATAACCATGCAGCGCCGGTAACAACCGATTGTTCAACGTCGGAATCGTTCTCATCACGTCCGCGCAAGGTATACAGGCGTTCCAGCAACGCTGTAAGCTCGCCGTCAATTTCCGACCAATCTACTCCAACTGCCCTCACACGAACCAAGTTGATCGCTGCAATCAACAGAGATTTTGAATCAACACCATCCGTATTTTCTATGGTTACGGATGTCAGATTATCGTAGGACTCCATGCTGAATGCAGCCAGATAGTACAGGTTCCGCAGAGAAATGGATGCAGGAGATGGCAGAAGGGCTGTTTCCAACACACCGCCGTTTGCGAATGCAAAGCCGGTAAAGCCGCTCCCCCTTGCATCGATGTATCGCAGGGATTGACAGCCGGACAAATCCATTGCCGCTGCCACATTAGGCAGATTCGGACAAATCAGGTTTTCCAGCATTTTGTTCGCACCGAACGTCAAACTGCTTGCATTGCTGTTCGAGTACCCAGCTTGCGTG
>JAUNIY010000144.1 GCA_030523305.1 Eubacteriales bacterium | reverse complement strand
TTCGATAAACGGGCATGTATCCTGATATACATGCCCGTTTTCCTTATATTCTTTTTGTATATATAGGTATTCTGGCTGAATTTGCACGTTTGTGCAGCAAAATGTATAAAAATAAAGGGAAAAACAGACATAATATAGTTGAATTTATGTTAGAAACATGCGATAATGTAACCACAACAATGCGGGATACCGCAGATAGGGAAAGTGAGGAAGTAAGAAAATGAAAAGGAAACAGACATTGGCGATGACACTGGCAGGCATCCTATGCGCTGGCATGATTGCAGGGTGCAGCTCAAGCAATTCAGCGGAGCAGGACAAGGAACCGGCGGCGAGCAACAAAAGCTTTGACGGCAAGATCTCGTTTATTATCTCCAACAAGGATGAATTCCAGAGTGCATTGGATCAGTCTGCAAAGGCTGCGGCAGAGGCAAAGGGCATCGAACTGACTTCGGTGGACTGTGCGGCGGATCAGGATAAGGTAAATGCGGCAATCCAAGCCGCTGTGGACAATGGCGCGGATGCCCTGATCGTCATTTTGGCTGACGATACCCGGACATCGGATGCCATCGCAGCTGCCGGAGATGTACCGATTGTCTTTGTCAACCGCATTCCGCAGGATACGTCGCTGTTGGATGAAACCCATATCTATGTCGGTTCGGACGAACACACATCCGGCGTCATGCAGGGCGAAATGCTGGCAGAAGCATTGGAAGAAGCCGGGAAGACGAGCATCAACTATCTGATGCTGCAAGGCACTGCGGGCCTGCTGCATACGACATTGCGCAGCGAAGGCGTTTTGGATACGCTGAAAGAGGCGGGCATTGAAGCGATACCGGTGACAGAACCGATCGATTGTGATTATGACCGCAGCACGGCGATGCAGCAGGTGGAGGCGTTGATTGCAAATGGCTTGGATGTTTCCAGCATTGACGTTGTCATTTCCAACAACGACGCAATGGCAGGCGGCGCCATCGAAGCGCTCAAGCAGTCGGAGCAGGGACTGGGCGATATCATGGTGGTCGGTGTTGACGGCACCAATGCCGGCTTGCAGTGCATCCTGGATGGCGAAATGGTGGCAACGGTATATCAGAACGCAACCGGACAAGGCTCTGTTGCGGTACAGGCAGCGGTCAATTTGGCAACCGGCGCCGAGGCGAATGAAGACATCAGCTATGAGATGGAAGACAACTGCATTTGGATTCCGTTTGAAAAAATTACGACGGATAATGTAGGCGATTACTACTGATAGGCTGTGCGGCAATTGCTTTTGCAGTGCGCAGGGGCGTATACCTTCGGGTGTGCGCCCCTTTTTGCGTCCACGGTATGGCTGCTGAGCAAAGCTTCGACGGCGATGCACAAAATGATGCAGCACGGGATGTCAAAAAAGGGCATAAAATATATATTTTAGGGCATAAAATAGCATTGCAACAAAATGTGACTGTGCGATAATGATTATATTTGAGGTTTTGCAAGAGAACATTCATACAGAAAGAGAGGACGTATATGAAACGGAACAGATGGACAGCTTTGCTGCTTGCCGGTGCAGTGTGTGCCAGTATGCTGACGGGTTGCATGAAATTTACGCCGATCAATGCGGAAGAGGAGGCAGAGGAAAGCGTAGATGCCTATCAGGGGGCGTTGACGCTGATCCTGCCCAAAAAGGACGAATACCTGAGCTATCTGCATCAGGCGGCAAAGGCATCGGCCGAGGCCAAGGGCTGTACGCTCAATGCGGTTGACTGCAATGAGGATCAGGACAAGGAAATTGAATATGTCACAGCGGCTGTCAATGAGGGCGCAGAGGTCATCATCATCGCGCTCGCGGATAACACACGTGCGCAGGATGTGATCACAGCGGCGGGTGATATCCCGGTTGTTTTTGTCAACCGCACGCCGGCGGATCTGTCCGTACTGGATGAAACACATGTCTATGTTGGTTCGAATGAAGATGAATCCGGTGCGTATCAGGGCGAGGCGCTGGTTGCGTATTTGCAGGAGCAGGGCAAAACGAACATCAATTATCTGATGTTCAACGGCAATGAAGGACAGGATTCGACCATCAAGCGCACGGCGGGCGTCCTGACAGCTTTGGACGATGCTGGCATCGAAGCAACCGCAGCGGCGGAGCCGGTCGATTGCGAATATGACCGCACCGAAGCGATGAACGCCATGAACCTGATGCTTGCCGATGGGATTGACATGGATACCATTGACGTTATCATTTCCAATAACGACGCAATGGCATGCGGCGTAATGGAAGCGCTGGATCAGGCCGAAATCGATTACAGTGATATTGCAATTGTCGGCGTTGACGGCACCAACTCCGGTATCCAGGCTGTAAACGAGGGGAAAATGCTGGCGACGGTATATCAGAACGCAACCGGGCAGGCAGCTGCGGCAGTGCAGGCAGCAGTCAACCTGGCAGGCGGCGTTGCTTTTACAGAAAACATCAGCTTTGATGCGGATGAAGAAAATGCGTCTGTCATCTGGGTGCCATTTGAGCTGATTACAGCGGATAATGTAGCGGATTACGAATAAACAATTGTAAAACGAAGCATGACAAAAATCCCGTCCGGTTTGGATGGGATTTTCTTTTGCTTTTTTGCCCAGATCCTTGACAACTATATCGGCAACCGTTATAATAATTATATCGGAGGACGATATAACGGTGGACAATATAAATGGAAGGAAAGGGTGGCAGAAATGGAATCGATGGCGTTGACAGAGGCGGTGTTTTATATCCTGCTGTCGCTGGATCAGCCGATGCATGGATACGGCATCATGCAGAACACGGAACGCCTGAGCGGCGGGAGGGTGCGGCTGGCGGCCGGCACCTTATATGGTGCAATCCATACGCTGCTGAAGAAGGGATGGATTGCTGCGCTTCCCGGCAGCGGGCGCAAAAAAGAATATCAGCTGACAGAGGAAGGGCGCGCGGCTGTCCGTGTGGAGCTTGCGCGGCTGCGGGAATTGATTGCCAATGGCGAGGAGATAACAAAGGAGTGGGAGCAATGAGAAAGGTAATGCACAGGCTTTTTATGGCATGGCAGCATGAAAAGGAAGAGGCGTGGCTGAATGAAATGGCCGAAACAGGCTGGAATCTCGTGGATACAAGCCTGTGCCGGTATGTCTTTGAAGAGGGGACGCCGGGAGAATACCAATACCGTTTGGAGCTATTGGAGCATGGCGCAAAATCCCAGGAAGGCATGGACTATATCCAGTTTATGGAGGATACCGGTGTGGAGCACATTGCTACCTGGTTTAACGGTTGGGCATATTTTCGCAAAAAAGTAGCCGACGGCCCGTTTGAGGTGTTTTCGGATATCGATTCCAGAATCAAGCATTTCAGACGGATTGAACGAGTCCTGACAGTGGCGCTGCTTCTTGAGCTGTTTGCGGGGGTTCTTCAGGTGGCGCAATATGTCGAAACGCACGCAGCGCTGAGCCTGGGCGTTGCCGTGTTTGCCGCAGTTCTGGCTGCTTTTATCCTGTTTGGGCTCGTGCGAATCCGTATGCAGCTCCGTCGGTGGAAAAAAGAACGTAATATTCGGGAATAGACAGAAAAAGGCTCCATCCGGGGCCTTTTATTTATGCCTTGCCCGTATGGCAAACGGCAGATCCATCAGCGCCATCACACAGAAAATTACAACGGCGAACAAAAGCAGGTATCCGGGCAGGCTGCCGCCTGCGAGCCGGGACAAAAACACCAGCGGGGAACCGGCGGAGGGCAATTGCAGAAACATGTAATTTGCATCGAATCGCCGATCAAACCACATCACCGGCGGAACGACAGCGCATAGGAACAACACCGGCTTCCAGATGGCGGACAGACGCGGGCGAATCGCGCCGGAGGCGGTTTGCAGCGTAATATACAGCACAAGCAACCCATGCGCGGCAAAGCTGTGCAGCGAGGCGAAGCTGAAAAACGGGTATGCAACCCAGTCGGGGAACAGCAGGGCGCACCATGCGCCGGGCAGGCACAGGGAATACAAAACCTGTCCCAGCCAGTCTGGTTTCCACAGGCTGTGGAGCGCACACAGGTAAACCGTGATACCGCACAGGTGCAGCGGCAGTTCATAGATGCTCATGCCGCCCATAAAGGCATAGGCAAAAATATGGACGATTTCTACCAGCAGAATGGCAACGCCGAAGATGTGTGTGATATGGGTTTGCTGCATGGCGGATGCTGCGCGGAACCGGCGAGCGCCGTACAAGCATAGCGTGACGATCGCACCCAGCATGCACACATGTGGAGCGGAGTACAGCGAAAAGCCAACGCCTGCGGGCAAATTGGCTTGATATGTGAAAAACATGCTTTCACCTCATAAAAAACATCCGCCCAGTCGGAAAAACGGGACGGATGTCGGATTATTTTACATTTTTGGTTTCGGTGTCGTCGGAAGCTGCGGAATGGTTCCGGAATGGCCATGCTTCCAGCCCGAGCTTTTTGCGGGTGCGGCGGTAGACAAAATACACCCACAACGTCGGTACATTGGTCAAGACAAAGGAAAAAGCCAGCGTGGCGACGGAAGGGCCGATGCCATATCCCAGTTCCCGTAAATTGGCAAAGGTCGCAGGGGCGGACTGCACAATAGAAACGATCGAAAGGATCAGGAATAGCGCGGGCATCAGGATTCCGGCGTATTTTCCTTCTTTTTTTGCGAACATGCGCTCGAAATACCACAGACTGAATGCAATGACAGCCAAGATCAACAGCGTGATCAAAAATGGGAATAAAATGGTCAAAAAATCAACCTCCTAAGAAACAGGGCAAAATAAAATGGAAAAATGGAAGCGCGCCATCAAGCAGATTCGCGCGCCGCGGAAAGCTCCAGCATTTTCAGGACAATCGTGGCAGAGGTGTGCGCCGCTTCCTGCATGAAGTTGTCATAGGTCTTCGTAGCGTCATCGTCGGCGGTGTCCGACATGGTGCGGATGACCAGATACGGCTTTTCATACATAAAGGCCGCATGTCCAACGGCAGCCCCCTCCATTTCGACGCAGGCGGGCGCATACCGCTCCGCAATGGACGCTTTGACGGCAGCATCCTGTACGAAGATATCACCGGAAACAATGCGCCCGCGACGATAGCGGCCAGCCATATCCGGAATGGTGCGGCAAGCTTGTTCGCATAGGGTGATCAGAGCGGCATCCGCCGGGAAAAAGGCATGTTTGGGATAATATTTGAGCATCACGGCGTCTTGGTCATGAAATCCGACTTCGCTGCTGATGACAACATCCAGCACGTGCAGGCCATGCTCCATAGCGCCGGCAATGCCGATGTTGATGATACAGTCTGCGCCGAATTGATGCATGGCGGCTGCGGCACAGATGGCGGCGTTGACTTTTCCCACGCCGCAGCAGGCGACCACGATCTCCTGCCCATATACAGTACCTTCATAATATGTTGTGCCAAATAGCGGCGTTTCCGCTGTGACAGTCATTTGGTTGCAAATTAGGTCAACTTCGGCATCCAATGCACCGAGGATTCCCCATTTCATGCGTTATCATCCTTTCGTTTGAGAGATATTCCTACGTCCTATTATAAAAAGTAGGGTTGCATTCGTCAATGCAAATCCGTATAATGAAGCAAGAAGAAAACCAAATGGTTGGATGGGAGAACAAAACGTATGAAACGCATTGCAAGCTTTTGTATCAATCATGATACCCTGACAGAAGGAATGTATACCTCGCGTGTCGATGGCGATGTTGTCACATATGACATCCGTATGGTCAAACCGAACCGGGGTATCTATCTGGATCCGCCGGCGGCGCACACGTTTGAGCATTTGTTTGCAACTTATGTGCGCAATACACCGTATAGCGATGATATTGTCTATGTCGGGCCGATGGGATGCCGGACCGGGTTTTATTTTCTCGTCCGCGATACAGTAAAACCGGAGACGGCGATTGCACTGGTTCAGCAGACCATGGAATTTATCTGCGGATTTACAGGCGTGATCCCAGGCTCTGCCAAGGAAGAATGCGGGAACTACCTGTCGCATGATTTGGAGGGAGCCAAACGAATTGCTGAAACCATGCGTGGAATATTGCAGGATTGGACACCGGCACAGCTGACCTACCCGGAATAAAAGTGAACCAGGGGAGATTTGGAAAAAGTTTTCCGAAAACTGAAAAAACAGTTGACAAGTGTCGGGAAACATGGTAAGCTAGTCAAGCACTCGAAAAAAATGAACACAGAAGACCGGATGAGGGAATAGGACGCTGACCGGAAGGAAGAAGCGTATGACTGGATGGTTTGGTGTGGGAAACATATTTGAGATGTAGCTGGGAAACCAGGAAAAATCAAACAAGTTTGAAAAAAGGATGAAAAAAGTTCT
>JAUNIY010000017.1 GCA_030523305.1 Eubacteriales bacterium | reverse complement strand
CAAAGGTTGCCTGCATCTGGTCATTCTGGAAAAAACGGTAATAGCCGTTCGGTGCAAGGCGAAGCATGATCTCGCCGAAGGTGATAATTCTTTTCATGATTTCCTCCGATTTGTCTATTTGATTTCGTCCTTTTTGCCGACCAGATGGACAGCAAAACCGCAGATCTCTTCTGTCAGGTAAATTGCATTGAGCGTACCATCCGCCTTGTACTTGGCTGTAGCCGGGTCAAATGCGAAGCCACGCGCTTCCAGATCCTCTTTTGCAGCGGATACATCCGGCGTGCCGATGGCAATATGCCCGTTCTTGCCCTTGTACGGTGTCTTCATCACTTCAATGCCGCTTCCTGCAAAGACGGAGCTGTTGCCGACTTTGACGTCAAATCCGAACAGCGTGCAAAACATTTCGGCTGTTTTGCGCGCCTCTTCCTCATTGGCAGCATTCAGGCCGACATGCGCAAGCGTATACTTAACCATTGCGCGCTTCCTTCACAATGTCACGGGACTTCTTGCACAGCTCTGTGATCTCATCCCACTTCTGGTTGTCGATCAGATCCGCAGTAACCATGTACGAACCGCCGCAGGCTGCAATCACCGGTGCGGACAGGTATTCCTTCAGATTCTTCAGCGATACGCCGCCGGTCGGCATAACCTTGAACATCGGGAATGGTGCGCTCATGGCCTTGATCTTCGCCAGGCCGCCCGACTGCTCTGCCGGGAAGAATTTCAGCACCTTCAGGCCAAATTTCAGTGCCTGATGGTAATCGGTCGGCGTCGTGCAGCCCGGATAAATGGCGATATCCTTTTCCTGCGCATGCGCAACCAGCTCCGGATCAAAGCCCGGGGTGACGATAAACTGCGCGCCGGCAGCAATCGCTTCGTCAATCTGCTCGACCGTTGTCACCGTGCCTGCGCCGACGATCATGTCCGGGCAGGTATCCCGCATTGCCTTGATGGCAATCGGCGCGCCTGCTGCGCGGAAGGTGACCTCTGCCACCGGTACACCGCCTTCACACAGCGCCTTCGCTAACGGTGCTGCGTCGCGGATCGGATTGTTCAGCTTGATGACCGGTACAACGCCGATGCTGGAAATTGCCTGGTTGATGACTTCCATGTGCTCTTCCCATACTACATTTTTCATTCTCATTGCCTCCAAATCAAGCGCGCACGCCCGGGACTGCCCACTCTTTGCCCGGGCGTGGCCGCTTATCTACATTTGTTTTGGTTTATTTGGTTTCCAGCTGGAATCCAAAATAGTTGATGGCATTGTTATAGCTAATGCCCTTGACAATGGTACCCAGCTTATTCATATCTTTCGGATATTCGCCGTTTTCCACCCATGTTCCCAGCAGCTCGCACAGGATGCGGCGGAAATATTCATGGCGCGGATAAGACAGGAAGCTGCGCGAGTCGGTCAGCATACCGATGAAGTTGCCCAGCAGGCCCAGGTTTGCCAGCGAGGTCATCTGCTTCATCATGCCGGTCTTGTTGTCATTGAACCACCATGCAGATCCCTGCTGGATTTTGCCGACGGCGTCCGCATTCTGGAAGCAGCCCAGGATGGTGCCGATTGCTTCGTCGTCGTTCGGGTTCAAGCTGTAAATGATCGTCTTCGGCAGCGCGCCGGTTTCATTGAGCGCGTTGAGGAAGTCCGCCGTCTGGCTGGACGGCGCATAGTTGTTGATGCAGTCATATCCAGTATCTGGCCCCAGCTGCTGATACATCCCCGTGTTGTTGTCGCGCTTGCATCCATAGTGCAGCTGCATTGCCCATCCCATGCGCGTATATTCCGCGCCGGCAAACAGCATAAATGCAGTCTTGAACTTAAGTTCTTCCTCGCGCGTGACGGCGTTGCCTGCCAGGCGCTTTGCGAAGATGGCCTCCAGCTCGTCGTCGGTTGCCGGAACATGCATCACGTATTCCAGCGCATGGTCGGATACGCAGCAGCCCATGGAATCAAAGAATGCCATGCGCTTCTTGAGCGCTTCCTTCAGGCCAGCAAACGACTGGATTTCCACACCGGATACCTCGGACAGCTTTGCCAGATAGTCGAGATACTCCGGCTTTTCCAGGTTCATCGCCTTGTCCGGACGCCATGCCGGCAGCACCTGTACGTCAAAGCTTTCGTCTTCCGCAATCGCCTTGTGCCAACGCAGGTCGTCGACCGGATCGTCGGTCGTGCAGATCAGCGTAACGCCGGACTGACGGATCAGGTTGCGCACGCTCATCGACGGCTCTTTCAGCTTGGCGTTGCACAGGTTCCAAACCTCTTCCGCAGTGTCTGCGCCCAGCACGCCGGTGTAGCCAAAGTACCGCTGCAATTCCAGGTGGCTCCAATGGAACAACGGGTTGCCGATCGCCTTGTCCAGCGTCTCCGCCCATTTCTGGAATTTTTCACGATCGGATGCGCCGCCGGTGATGTAATACTCATCGATGCCGTTGGAACGCATCTGGCGCCACTTATAGTGGTCGCCGCCCAGCCAAACCTGGGTGATGTTGTCAAACTGGCGGTCCTCCGCAATTTCCTGCGGATTGATGTGGCAGTGATAGTCCAGGATCGGTGTGTTCTCGGCGTAGGTGTGGAACAGCTCCTGTGCTGTTTCCGTGCTGAGAAGGAAGTCCTTGTCCATAAACGGTTTCATGATTTCACACTCCTAATTTTTATACGTAGCCCATCAGGCTAGGCAGCGTCATGGTGAAGGCCGGGATGTATGTAACAAGCATCAGTACAACAAAAATCGCCGCGAAATAGTAGAGCAATTGTTTGAATACCGACTCAATGGTTACGCCGCCTACCTTAACGCCAACGAACAATGTCGTGCCTACCGGCGGGGTAATCGTGCCGATGCAGAGGTTGAAGATCATCATGATGCCGAAGTGGATCACGTCCATACCGAGCGAGGTGCAGATCGGCATAAAGATCGGGGTGAAGATCAGGCAAGCCGGGGTCATATCCATGAACGTACCGACAAGCAGCAGGATCAGATTGACGAGCAGCAGGATGACATACTTGTTGTCGCTGATGCTCAGCATTGCGTTGGAAACAACTTCCGGGATGTTGGTGAACGCCATAACCCAGGACATGATGCTGGACAGGCCGATCAGGAAAATGATGATGCCGGTCATCTGCGCGCTCTCGATGAAGATCTGCGGCAGCTCTTTGATCTTGATGGATTTATAGAAGCACACCGATAGGATCAAACAGTACACAACCGCGATCGCCGAACCCTCGGTAGCGGTGAAGATACCGGTGATGATGCCGCCGATAACGATGACGAGCAGCAGGATGCACGGGAGCGCCTGGAGCAGGACATTGACCTTTTCCTTGGCAGTGAACGCCGTGGTGCTGCGGTAGCCCCGTTTCTTCGCCAGGAAGTAAACGACGAGCATACAAGCAATGCCCCACATGAAGCCCGGGATGTAGCCTGCCATGAACAGCGCTGCAACCGAGGTGCCGCCCGAAACCAGGGAGAACGTAATCATAACGTTGCTCGGCGGAATCAGCAGGCCGGTCGGAGCCGTCGCAACGTTTGCCGCTGCGGAAAAGCTCGGGTCATAGCCTTCATCCTTTTCGATCGGGCCGATGATGGAACCCATTGCGGAAGCTGCCGCGGTACCGGAACCGGAAATTGCGCCGAACAGCATGTTCGCAACGATGTTGGTCTGTGCCAGTGCGCCCGGCATACGGCCGGTCAGCAGCTTGGCCAGGTTGATCAGACGGACAGCGATGCCGCCCTTGTTCATGAGGTTGCCTGCCAAAATGAAGAACGGGATGGCAAGCAAGCTAAAACTTGAAATACCGGAAAAGATTCTCTGGGAACCTGTCAGGAGGGCAACGTCCAGATCCATAATGGGCAGAATTGCACAGATGGAGGAAATGCCCAGGGCTACTGCAATCGGCACGCCAGCAATCAGCATGATGACCAATAGCACGAGGATAATCAGTCCGCATAAAATGGCTGTACTCATTTATATTTCTCCTTTCTCTGTACGCTTATTCCTTGACTTCGCGCTGCTCATGCTTTACGCCCCTGCACAGATCGATGATATTCATAATACCGTAGATGACGATCAATGCGCCCGAAATCGGGATGACCATATAAATGATACCCATCGGGATGCCAAGAGATGCGCTCGCCTGCGTCATGGTCAGCTGTACAATAGAAATGCCGCCATAGAGCATAACGGAGATTGCCAGGCCCATAACGAGCAGTTCAATGATAACCTCCAGGATCAGCTTCGGGGTGCCGGTCAGCTTGTCGGCGATGAAGCCCATGCGCATGTGATCCCGCTTGCCAAAGACCAGAGCGGAAGCAAACAGCGCCATCCAAGTAAAGCTATAGGTCAACAGCTCTTCCGAGACGGTACTCGGGCTGTTGAAAACATAACGGGCGACAACCTGATACGTACCGACGACAACCATGATTGCAAATACAATGGCACACGCCGCGCTCAGTACGGTATCAATCGCTTTGCGTAATGCGTTCATATTCAGTCCCCTTCCTCTTCATACTGCGCGTTGATTTCCTGAATGTGGTCGTAGATGTCCTGAATGTTCGGGTTGTCATCCAGCATTTCCTGCTGAACGTTGGAAACGGCATCCTTGAAGACCTGGACGTCAACGTCGATAAATGTAACGCCCATGTCGTTCTCCGCAATTTCCTTCGCCTCTTCTACCTGCTTGTCCCACTCTTCCATTTCCACTTCGGTGGACAGCTCAGCAGCTTCCTTGAAGATCTGGAATTCTTCGTCGCTCAGGCTGTTGAGGAACTTCAGGTTGCCAATCAGCATATCCGGAACCATCTGATGGCGGTTGTAGGAGTAATACTTGGCCACTTCGCCGTGCTTGTTGTTGGTCAGCGCCAGCTCGTTGTTCTCCGCGCCGTCGATAACGCCCTGCTGGATTGCGGTGTAAACTTCGCCGAAGCTCATCGGGGAAGCGGCAGCGCCGAATGCATTGGCCATCTTGATGCTGGCCGGGCTCTGCTGTACGCGCATCTTCAGGCCCTTCAGGTCTTCCGGAGTGTTGATCGGCTTGGTTGCGTAGAAGCTACGGGTGCCCGCATTGTACCAGGTCAGCACGCGGAAACCAGCTTCGTCTGTGGACTGATAAATCTGCTCCATATAGTCGGTGTCCATCATGGTTGCATGATAGGCTTCTTCCGACGTGAACAGATACGGCATACTAAAAACTTCATAGATATCGGCAAACGTCTCGAGGTTTGCAGTACCTGCGACAACGAAGTCGATGGCGCCGGTCTGCGTCAGCTCAATGGCCTTCTGCGCAGAGCCCAGCAGCTCGTTCGGATAGATCTGAACCTCGTACTTGTCGCCGAGATTTTCTTCAATATATTCCTTAAATTTCAACAGGCCAATATGCTCCGGGTGCGTTTCGGACTGCGCATGAGAAATACGGATAATTCTCTTGCCATCCCCGACTGAGCTACAGCCGGACAGCAGTCCACAAAACATGCACGCACACAGCACGAAGGCAATTATTTTCTTTACACGTTTCATTCAGTGTTCTCCTTCCCATCGGGGCAGCACTGAGCCAGTTCAGAGCATTCTCTCCCCTTTAAAAATCGGTGGTGAAACGTCGGATCAGGCAGCCCTTGGCATAAACCTTGTGGCTGATTTCTCTTTTCTTAAAATGCAGCATCATCGAATCGATGATGATTTTGCACAGACGTTCTCCACGGCTGTCGATGGTAGACAATTCAGGATCGCAGCACACAGCCAGCTCCGAATTGTTATATCCGATGATCGCAATGTCCTTTGGCACGGACAAGCCCCTGCGCTTTGCATATTTCAGCGCGCCGGCTGCCAAGCCGTCTTCCGTTGCGAAAACGCCGTTGATATCCAACTCCGGCCTTCTCAGCAACGATTCGCGCACCGTGTTGATTTTGTTCGGCAAATAGACCTCCAGCGATTGCTCCACCGGAATGCCCGCGTCCCGCAGTGCCGCTTCATAGCCGGCCTTTTTCTGGTTCGCACTATACGAATGCGAATCAGCCAGGAACAAAATATGTTCCCGCCCGGACCGGATCATCTCGCTCACCGCGGAATGCGACGCCTCAAAATCATTGCACAACGCGCAGTATACATTTTCACCATGGATATAGCCATTCATCAAGAAAACCGGCACCTGTTTCGCCGCTTCCCGGATGTAGTCTACTTTTTCGGAATCCTCGTCATCTTCCGCATAGCTGGAGCCTACGATTATCAGCGCATCAATGCGCTTTTGCAAAATGGTCTTGACTGCAATTTGCCGGTCATCATAATCATGCCCGCTGCAATACAAAATACAATTATAACCATAAGCCCGGAGATTACGCTCTAAATATGCTACTGCCTTTGCCATGTAAGCATCCGCCACATCAGGGCACACAATACCTACCGTTTTCATCGAATTCAGCCCAAGCCCGCGAGCAAAAACGTTCGGCGTATAGTCATTCTCTTCCATAACCTGCCGCACGCGCCGTTTGGTTTTTTCGCTCACCAGCGGGCTGTCGTTGACGACTCTCGATACTGTCGCAATCGAAACCCCAGCCAGCTCCGCAATGTCATAGATGTTCATCGTAGTACCTCCGGAAGTCACTATGTAAGCTCTTACAATATTCATTGTAACGGTATTTCGCTTCGCTTTCAACTGTTTTTTTCGCTAATCTCTTTCTCATTTTTTTGTATATTATGCTGAAAATCCCTCGATTCTCCGCTTTTTTTAAAAATAACATTGACAAACAACAATCCGGGGTATATCTTAAATGTAAGCTCTTACATTTCGGAATTCACACACAATCGCAGTTGTGTTTGGCCTTTCCCACCGCGGAAAGCTTTGCCAAACCGTAAGGAGAGATTTTCTTTGAAAGATTATATTCAGATTCATCCCGATGATCTGGTAGCGGTTGCGCTGCGGCCGCTGTCCGCTGGGACCGTGGTCCGGATCGGCGGGAATGAAGTGACACTTCAGGAAGACATCCCCCAGGGCCATAAGTTTGCGCTGACAGAAATCCCGGCTGGTAAACCGGTCATCAAGTACGGCGCACCGATTGGCGTTGCGAAAGAGAACATCCATCCGGGTTGTTGGATCCATACCCATAATATCCGGACCGGTCTCGGTGACCTTCTGACCTATACCTATGAGCCGAACTCTTCTCCGCTGGTACCCACGGACGACTGTTTCTTCCAGGGTTACCGCCGGAAAAACGGAAAAGCAGGCGTACGCAACGAGGTTTGGATCATTCCAACGGTCGGCTGCGTCAACAACATTGCAACCGCCATCGAGCGGCAGGCGCAGTCCCTCAAAACCGATGCGGTGGACGGGATTGCTGCATTCCCCCATCCATATGGTTGTTCCCAGATGGGCGATGACCAGGAGAACACACGCAAAATCCTTGCCAACCTCATCAACCACCCCAACGCAGGCGGCGTGCTTGTCCTGGGGCTTGGCTGTGAGAACAGCAACATCGATGTGCTCAAGGATTACATCGGGGAGTACGATGAGGAACGGGTCAAATTCCTTGTGTGCCAGGAATCCGAAGACGAAATTGCCGACGCGCTCGTCCTGATGGAGCAGCTTGTCGCATATGCCAGCCAGTTCCACCGGGAGCCGATCAGCTGCAGCGAGCTGATCGTCGGCATGAAATGCGGCGGCTCGGACGGTCTGTCCGGCATCACGGCCAACCCGACGGTCGGCGCATTCTCCGACCGGCTGATTTCCAAGGGCGGCACCACGATCCTGACCGAAGTGCCGGAAATGTTCGGCGCCGAGACCATCCTCATGAACCGCTGCGAGGACGAACGGATTTTCTCCTATACGGTCAATCTGATCAACGACTTTAAAAACTATTTTAAACGTCACGACCAGACGATCTACGAAAACCCGTCCCCCGGCAACAAAAAGGGCGGTATCTCTACGCTGGAGGACAAGGCGCTCGGCTGCACGCAGAAATCCGGCAGCGCACCGGTTGTCGATGTCCTCGCCTACGGCGAAGGCGTAAAGACCGCAGGACTGAACCTGCTAAGCGCACCGGGCAACGATCTTGTCGCCTCCACTGCGCTGGCAGCTTCCGGCGCACACATCGTCTTGTTCACAACCGGCCGCGGGACGCCATTTGCTTCCCCGGTGCCGACCATGAAAATCTCCAGCAACTCCGCGCTTGCGGCGAAAAAGCAAAACTGGATCGATTTCAACTGCGGCACGCTGGCAGAAGACGCCACGCTGGACGAACTTGGCAAGCAGTTGTTTGACTTCGTTATTGAAATCGCCTCCGGCAAGCAGGTAAAATCCGAAGCCGCAGGTTTCCATGACATGGCAATTTTCAAGCAGGGCGTTACCCTGTAACGATATATGAAAGCGAGGAATGTATCATGAAGCATCTATCTTACCAGACGCTGAAAGAATCCGGCTATGACGGATACGTATTAGAGGATGCCCCCGAGCGCGTGCTCCAGTTTGGCGAGGGCAATTTCCTTCGTGCATTTGTCGATTATTTCATCGATATGATGAACGAGCATGCCGGTTTCAACTCTAAGGTTGTGCTGGTGCAGCCGATTGCCCCGATCCCGGGCGGCTTCGACCTGGCAAAGGTCATCAACGACCAGGAAGGCCTGTACACCCTGTACCTGCGCGGCTTTGAAAACGGCGAAAAGGTCAACGCAAAGCGCGTCATCTCCTGCGTCAGCCGTTGCCTGAACTCCTACACGGACTACGACGCACTGATGGCCTGTGCAGACAACCCGGAGCTGCGGTTCATCACCTGCAATACCACCGAAGCCGGCATCGTTTACGACCCGTCGTGCCAGTTCACCGAAACCCCGCCTTCCTCCTATCCTGCAAAGCTGACGCAGTTCCTGTATCGCCGTTTCCAGAAGTTCGGCACCGAGGCAGGCAAGGGCTTTATCATCCTCTCCTGCGAGCTGATCGACAACAACGGCAAGGAGCTGGAGCAGTGCGTGCTGAAATATGCCCGCCAGTGGGGCCTAGAAGAAGCGTTCGTAACGTGGATCGAAAAGGAAAATATCTTCTGCTCCACGCTGGTTGACCGCATCGTTACAGGTTACCCGCGCGCAGAAGCAGACAGCATCAACGAGGCCAACGGCTACATTGACCAGACGCTGGACACCGGCGAAATCTTTGGCTTCTGGGTCATCGAAGGCCCGCAGGAGCTGAAAAAGGAGCTTCCGTTTGCGGAAGCCGGCCTGCCGGTTCTGATTACCGACGATCACAAGCCGTACAAGCAGCGCAAGGTGCGCATCCTGAACGGCGCGCACACCTCGATGGTTCTCGGCGCATATCTGGCTGGCCAGGACATCGTACGCGACTGCATGCAGGATGACGTCATCTGCGGCTTTATGAATAAGGCGATCTATGACGAAATCATCCCGACGCTGACCCTGCCGAAGGACGAACTGGAAAGCTTTGCACACTCGGTCACCGAGCGCTTCAAGAACCCGTTCATCGACCATGCACTGCTGGCCATCTCTCTCAACTCTACCTCTAAGTGGAAGGCGCGCGTCATGCCTTCGTTCCTCGGCTATGTCGAGAAGAACCAGGCCCTGCCGAAGTGCCTGACGGCATCCTTTGCATTCTATATCGCCTTCTATCATGGCACCCGCCTGGAAGACGGCGGCCTGGTCGGCCAGCGCGATGGCAACGAATACACCATCAAGGACGACCAGAGCATCCTGGAATTCTACTATGCGCATAAGGACGACGACAATGCGTCGCTCGCACACGCCGTCATGAGCAACACAGACTTCTGGGGCCAGGATCTGACACAGGTTCCGGGCTTCGAGGCTGCGGTTGTCCAGTACCTGGACGAAATCCAGGAAAAGGGCACCTATGCAGTGATGCAGGAGCTGCTGTAATCTCTCAATTTTGCTGACCTTCTCTATCGTACAGAACCTTCCCAGCAATGCAAACCAAAGAAACACACAACATCTCCGAATTTTCTGGGAACGGTTCTGTACAAGATCTCTTGATTATCTCAAAATTCAGTCATACCTCTCTCACCCTATGAAAATGGCTCCCGGATACGGTCATCCGGGAGCTATTTTTTCGTTTCGTTTCAAATCGTTAAACCTTCCAGCCAGCTGCCTGACGGCGTTCCACTACAAACCGGCGGTAAATGCCGTCGCGTTCCACCAGTTCAGCATGGGTGCCCTGCTGAACGATTTTACCGCCGTCCAGCACAACAATCTGATCCGCGTGGCGGACTGTCTTGAGCCGATGGGCGATCATGATAACCGTCTTATCGCAGGTCAGCTCCTGGATGGCTTCCACCAAATCCTTCTCGTTCTCGGGATCTACATTGGCCGTCGCCTCGTCCAGTACGATAATCGGTGCGTCCTTCATGATCGCACGGGCGATGGTGATGCGCTGACGTTCGCCGCCCGAGAGAGAGGCGCCGCCCTCACCGATCAGCGTATCATACCCTTCCGGCAGCGCCATGATGAAATCGTGGCAGCGGGCCTTCTTGGCAGCGGCGATGACCTCGTCCATGCTCGCATCCGGCTTTCCGAAACGGATGTTGTTCGCAATGGTATCCGAAAACAGATACGTGCGCTGGAATACAAACGAAAAGTTGCGCATCAAACTGTCATAACTGTAATCCTTCACATCCCGGCCGCCCAGCGTAACGCGGCCGCCCTGTACATCCCAGAATCGGGCCATCAAATGGCACAGCGTGGTTTTTCCGCTGCCGCTTGGGCCGACAATCGCCACGGTAGATTTCTCGGGAATGGTGAGCGAAACATCGTCCAGAATCTTCTTCTGGTCATAGGAGAAATCCACATGCTCCAGCGCAATATCGCAGCGCTCCGGGGTGATTTCCAAACCGTCGATATCCATCGGCGGCACGTCTAAAATCGCATTTGCCTGATTCACGCCGATGTCGATGGTGCGGAACAGCGTAGAGAAACTGCCCGCGCTGTCCAGCTGCTCAAACAGGATGAACGAACAAAGCAGCATCGTCATGCATTTTGCCAGTGGCATGGTGCCGTCAAAATAGAACACCAACGCCGAAATGCACACCGCCACGCCGGTAAATTTGTTTGCCAGAAATTGCAGGAAAATAAAGACGACCGACGGCACCTCCATACCAAAGGCGGCCTTGCGGCACTCGTCCACAGCGTCGCCGACCTGGGTGGTGGTATCTTTTGACAAATCAAAATTTTTGACCTCTGCAATGCCCTGTACATATTCCAGAACCTTGGTTACCAAACGCTCATCCGCATGGAACTTGCGCTGGGATACCGTCTGTTCCTTGCGCTGCATCGCAGCGTTGACCAGCAGGAACACCAGCAGCCCGGCCAGCGTGACCAGCCCCACACGCCAATCCGAAAGCAGCATCATGATGGCAATAACACCGGTGGTCAGGAATCCCTTGGTCGTAATCATGACCACGCGGGTGGCGATATTCGCCATGTTCTCCATGGTGTTGGTGGTGACGGAAGTCACCTCTCCCAGGCTATTGGCATTAAACCAACCCATGGGCAGATACCGCAAATGCTCGGCAATCTCCATGCGCTTGCCCGCGCAGGCGCGGTAGCCGCCTTTTGTCTGGAGCATGGTAGACTTCATATTGATGCAAATGGTGATGATGACCGAGACGACAATGATACCAAAGCTGCTCCACAGGGTACCCATGGTCACATGGTCTTCCAGCAGCGCGCAGATCATCAAATACGCCGCCGGAATCCGCATGGCGGAACAAATGGCGCTGAGGACGCCCAGCCAGATCGACGTGACAAACAGTTTCCGGTTATCCTCTCCGCAAAAGGCAAAGAATTTTTTCAGTGTCTCAAGCATTTACGCCACCCCCTCGTCGTCCTTTACACTCATGTGCGCTGCCCACATTTCCTTGTAAAGCGGGCAGCGTTCCAGCAGCTCCGCCTGCGTGCCCTGATCGGCAATCCGGCCATCCTGCACCACAAAAATGCAGTCGGCATCCGCAATGGTGGACAGCCGGTGCGCGATGACCAGCAGGGTCTTGCCCTGGATCAGCCGCGCCAGCGCGGACTGGATCACCGCCTCGTTCTCCGGGTCGGTATAGCTGGTGGCCTCATCCAGGATAATCACCGGTGCATCCTTCAGCATGGCCCGGGCAATGGAAATACGCTGACGTTCGCCGCCGGACAAGTGCCCGCCGGAGGAGCCGCAGATGGTCTGATAACCGTTTTCCAAGCTCATAATAAACGTATGACAACCGCAGGCCTTGGCCGCCGCTATGACTTCCTCGTCAGTCGCGCCGCGCCGCCCCATACGGATGTTATCCATGACGGACAAATCAAACAGATAGTTGTCCTGCGATACGTAGGCAATGCGGTCGGTGCACGCCTTGAGCGGGAGCTTACGGATGTCCACACCCCCCAGCGTGATGCAACCGCTGTCCACGTCCCACAGCGAGGCGATCAGGCGGGCAATGGTCGATTTGCCGCTGCCCGAAGGCCCCACCAATGCATTCACCGTCCCGGGCGCAATGCGCAGGCTGACGCCATGGAGTATCTCATCCCCGCCATAATCCGCGCCATCTTGTTTTCCGGTTTCGCTGCGATCCGCCTTTTTATAGGAAAAGTGGACATCCTTTAGTTCAATGGCATTGTCCTTTGGCAAAACGGCTGCAGTTTCCGGCCGGTGCAGATCATCCTGCCCGAGAATATCCGCTACCTCTCCCATGATGGTGCTCACCTGCGCCAGATCGTCGGTATACGAAAAGGCCGTAATCAGCGGCTGCATGACACCGAAGGACAAAACAATGACCGACAGGAAGGTTTCCGCTGCCAGCGAGCCATGCATGTACAGCAGGGCGCCGACCGGCAGAATGCCAATCAGTGTGGAGGGAAAAATCGCCATGCCGGCAGATTGTCCGAAAATACAGCCCTGCATCCACTCAATGAAGCAGTTTGCTCCTTCCTTGGCCGCCGAGACAAACTTGGCATAACTGGTCTTGGACTGTCCAAAGGCTTTGATGACCTCGATGCCGTTGATATATTCCACCGCCGTGTCGTTCAACGCCTTCGTGGAACGGACGGTGCGCTGGAATTTCTCCTCATAGCCGTTAAACATCGACAGGAAGCACAGTACGCCCAACGGCACCACAATCAGCATAGCCAGCCCCATGCGCCAATCCACACAGAACAGCAGCGCCATGACCGCCAGGGCACCCACAACGTTGGCGGTCATTTCCGGCACAATATGGGCCAGGGTCGTCTCAATGGAGTCCACCCGCTCCACGATAATGTTTTTATACGATCCGGAGGATTGACTCAGCACCGCACCCAGCGGCATTGTCGCCAGCTTGTTGAGCAGCCGCATCCGGATATTCGCCAGCACATGGAACGTAGCGTGGTGGGACGCGGTAGTGGAAACCGCGTGCAGCGCATAGCGCAGCACCCACCACATCCCCATGACAACGCAACGATCCAAGCACCACACCTGATCCGCCGTTCCATTCAGCAGGGCATGGATCAACTCGATCATGATGAGATACGGCACCAGCGAGCAAGCCACCCCAGCCAGGGCTGCCAGCACGCTGAGCAGATACTCCCACCAGCGCGGGCGCGCCAGTTCCATCAGCCAGGAAACCGGCGAACGCTTTGTTTCAGCTTTGCTGTTCATATGCATCCATCTCCTTTAGTTAGTTAACGCTAACTCGTTTTGTTAACAAAAGGGGAATTGCTTCCCCGTTTTGCCCATGGTATTTACAGGCCGGTAATCATACGCCAGCCCGGCGTGAAGAAATCTACCATCGTCTTCAGATACCGCTCGGCGTCCGCTTTATCATATCCGTGCTCGATGGGCTGGATGAGCGCCGTACAATACGCGCTGACGAGCATATGCATCTCATCCCGCTGGATTTCTCGTGCTGGGATTCCCCGCGCTCTGCAAGCCTGCAAAAAACGCATCATCTCATCGACGCTCTGCTCGATCATATCGTGGGCATAATGCTCATAGGGCGTACCTGCCGCGCAGCAGAGCAGCAAACGGAAGGTTTCCGGCTGCTCATACATGACATCAAGCACCATACGGACGTCGCTGGTTTCCCCATCGAAGTCCCACATTTCCCACGTAGCTTCGGAAGCATGCCGTTCCAAGCCGTCATAGCTGGCAGCCATATGCTTGGCTTGCCAGGCATCCATCGCATCGATGGCCGGCTGCACCAGCGCCGCAAACATATCCTGCTTGCCGGCAAAATGGCGATACAGCGCCGCCGAGGTCATACCGACGGCATCAGCCACCGCCTTCATGGAAGCGCGTTCAAAGCCTTTTTGCTGGAACTCCTGCATGGCAGCTTGCACAATTTTCTCATGGCTGGCGGTTTTATCCCGCGGCATCTTTCTTCACTCCTTCTATCAGTTAATTTCGTTAGCTAACAAGATTAGCTTATCTCTTTTCCCGCGGTTTGTCAAGAGGGAAATCACGCGTATGGAAACAAAAGCTCCCGGACAGTCATCCGGGAGCCAGTTTTATATTCAATGAAATCTATCTTCCGTTGCTTTTGGAGAGAGCCGGACGTCCATTTTGGAGTTTGTCATGGCTGGACGCCCGGAAAAGGATATAGCAAGTTTATGCGCCGAGAACCAGCGGGGAGAATACAACGTAGGCTGCGACCATCACGCAGAGGACGAACGCTGCAACCGCCTTACCGTGCTTCCACGGAACCAATTCAACCGCTCCCACATCATGCAAAACGAAATCCTCTTTACGCGGGTACAGCTTGGTGATGACAGCCACTAAGACCATATCAAGCACGAACAACGCTGCGGTAAAATACAAATAGTGGACATTTTCCAGTGCCGGAATGACATTGCGCAACCCAAACTGGAGCGTACAGTACAGCACAACATGCACCGGAATGACAATCTTCGGCATGATGGTTGGTGCTTTCTTGGACAGAAAACCGACGATCAGGCAAACGAAAATCGGCGTGTTGAACGCTGCAAAGCAGGAATTAACAAAGGTTGTAATGCCGCCCATGTACAGCATAAACGGGGAAAGGATGGTTGCAAACACAGCGACGACTGTGCCAAAACGCTGACCAATCTTTACCATGTAGGAGTCCGATGCCTTCGGATTGAACAGCGGGCGATGGATGTCCAATGCGTAAATTGTAGAAGCAGAATTCAAAACAGAATTAAACGAAGACAGGATCGCGCCGAACATGACGGCTGCAAAGAATCCCAGCAGCGGGGTTGGGACAACTTCGCGGACGATCATCGGGTACGCCGCATCACCATTGTCCACCAGCGCAGCGTCGCCAAACATATAGAATGAAATAATGCCTGGCACAATGATAATAATCGGGGTCAAAATCTTCAAAAATCCTGCGAAAACAGCGCCCTTCTGCGCTTCCGCCAGATTTTTTGCACCAAAGGTCCGTTGAATGATCGACTGGTTGGTCGCCCAGTAATATAGGTTATTGACCAACAGTCCGGTAAACAGCAGCGGCCAGGGCAAGTACGGCTCGTTCAAATTTGGCGCGTCAAACGCGTTCATCATCTCCGGATCGGTATGGATAAAGGCATCCCAGCCTTCGGAAAAACTTCCGCCGCCCAGCGCGATCAGGCCGAACACCGGCACCAACAAACCGCCGATAACCAAACCAACGCCGTTGATCGAGTCGGACAGGGCAACCGCATGCAGTCCGCCGCACAGCGCATAGATAGAACCGACGATTGCAGTAAGCACGCAGACAATCGCAATCGCCGCGAATCTGCTCAGGCCAAATGTGACGTCAATCTGAAAGATATTGACAAATACCTGCGCTCCAGCATATAGGATATTGGGTAGCATGATGACAACATAAGAGAGCAGCACGATAAAGGATACCAAGCGGCGCACAGCCGCATCATAGCGCAGCTCAAAAAACTGTGGGATGGTGGTCAGGCCGGTTTTGAGGTATCGCGGCATCAGGACAAAGGCCAATATAATCAGCGCAACGGCGGAGGTAACCTCCCACCCCATCGGGCTCATGCCGACGCGTGCCGACTGCGAGTTCATGCCGACCAGCTGTTCTGCCGAAAGGTTGGTCATCAGCAGTGAGCCTGCGATGACGCCGCCGGTCAAGCTGCGGCCCGCCAAATAATAACCGTCCTGCGTATCCAGCGCATCGTCCCTCGTTTTCCACCAGGAAATGAGCGCGACGAGCGCAGTAAATCCTACAAATGTAATCGGTACAATCAAATTCATTTTTTATCCCTCTTTCTTATTGCTCCTCTGCGTGTCCGGCAATGTTTGTAGTATGCTTTTATTGTCGGTAGAACGCCGGCATAACCCCAGTCACTATCGGCTCCTCCGCGCCTGTCTGCTGCGCTTTTACCAACGCATCCGCTGTGACAGCCGCCACATAGCCGTCCCACGCCGTGGGCCCTTCCACAGCGCCGCGCTTTGCACAGTCCACCCAGTTTTGCAGTTCAACGTCATACGAATCGATAAACCGGTTGATCCAGCTCTGTTCAATCGGTGTGGCATAATAGCCCGCCCTGCGGACAGATGGGAACGACGGGGCAGGCATATGTACGACACCTTCCTCACAGATTACCTCGCAATTGATGTCATAACCAAACTTGCAGTTGACAAAAACCTCCAGATCAATGATTGCGCCGGATTTGGTTTTCAGCAGCATGATCTGCGGATCCTTGAGCGCTGGATGGCTATATTTTGTGGTCTTCGGCATCAGCACCTGCGCAGAAACATATTCGTCGTCGATCAGCCAATGCAGCACGTCAATTTCATGGATTGCTGTATCGTGTACGGCCATCGGTGTATCGTAATTGGTCCCAACCTCTGGGTTCCTGTGCGTGCATTTTACAATCAGCGGCGCACCGAATTCGTTGGAATCCAGAATCTGCTTCACTTGGTTATAGCCCCTGTCGTACCGGCGCATAAAACCGACCTGTACCAGATGCTTTCCCGATGCCATTTCTGCTTCTACAATCTCCCGGCAATCTGCCGCTGTCGTTGCCAGAGGCTTTTCGGTAAACACCGGCTTGCCTGCTTCGATGGCACAGAGAATCGCTTCCTTATGCGCAAATCCCGGCGAACATACAACCACCGCGTCGACCTCCGGGTCGTTCACAATAGACGGTACGTCCATATACCATTTGACACCGCCGGCCAGCTCTGCCGCGGCTTTTGCTCCACTTTCCAGCACATCACTGACCGCCACAATACGGCATCTTTGCAACTTATATTGCAGCCGTTTGATGTGTTCCTTGCCGATTGCACCGCAGCCGATCAATCCAATTCTCAATTCCATAGCTACCTCCGTCTTTTTGTGCTTTTATTTGTGCTTTTCTTTGATTGCATTATACATCTATGTGCTTTAATGTGCAATAGTTTTTTGCTATTTTTTATATTTTTGTTATTATTGCTGATTTATTCCAGTATTTTTTGTGCATTTATTCTTTTTATTTGTCATTTTATGTGTGATATCTTTCGATCTATTGCGGCGCATTTTTTCGCACACATAATTTGCACATATTTTTACAGCAAAAAAGCACACACTTTTCAGCGTGTGCTTCCTTTTATCTGATTGTTACAGCATTTGTTTTATTTTAATCCCGATATCCGTATACGCAAATTCCTGCGTAATGCGCTTCTGTCCCGTCACGTGCTCGAACAGCAGGAATGGCGGGCGGTAGCCCTGTGCAAAAGGGTCCTGCTCAAGAACCACATCGATGCGGCCACGTGCCAGGTCGGCTTTGTTCTCCTCATTCAGATCAAATGCAACGACGTGCAGGCGGTCTGTAAGACCCAAATAAGAAATCGCTTCACACACGCCGCGCGTACCGTTCGCCGCCACATATACCCCCTTGAGATCGGGGTTCTCTTCCACCGCATGCAGGATGATTTCATATGCAAAATCGTCCCGGTTAAAGCAGCTTTGCAGCGAAAGCAGCTGGATATCTGGATAATTCTGAATCTCCTGACCAAAAGCTGTGTAGCGCTGCTTATGGGCATGATGCGTCAGATGCGCGGTGATCGGCAGCACCTTGCCGCCCTCCGGAAGCAGCAGATGCATAAACCCGGCGGCAATGCGCCCCCCACGCTCGTTGTCCATGCCGACATAGCACAGCCGTTTACATTCCGGCAAATCCCCATTCATCGTGACAATGGGTATTCCTTTTTCCGCAAGCCCGGCAAGACAAGCGCAGACGCTTTGGTCGCTAGATGGCGCGATTGCCAGCGCGTTGATCCCCAACGCCTCCAGCTCTCGAATGCACGCGATCTGCTCCTGCGGATCCAGCTGTTCCAACGCTCGGATGTGCACAGTAGCACCCATTGCACACAATTTTTCCTGTGCCGCCTGCGCGCCTTCCAACACCAGCTTCATGGTCGGCGTCTCTATGGTGGTCACCACAATACCCAAACAAAACTCCTTTGCGCTGCGACATGACACGGAACGCTTTTTTTTCTCAAAATATCCCATTTCCTCTGCAATCTTACAGATATTTTGTTCTACTTCCGGCCGTACCTTGCCCCGCCGATGCAAGACACGGTCTACCGTACCGCGCGATACGCCTGCCGCTTCGGCAATCTGCTGTATAGTCACCGCCATGCCGCGCGCCTCCTCTCTTTTGTGCCATTTTCCTTATTGAATTTAAGAATAGCACATTCCCAGCGCAAAAGCAAGCGATACATCCTCTAGCTTCTTCTAATTCGCCAAGCAACAAGCTCCCGGACAGCCATCCGGGAGCTTGTTGCTTTACGTCAGGTCTTCGCCGTTTGACGCAATGACCTTGCGGTACCAGTCAAACGATTTTTTCTTGTAGCGTTTGCCGCTTCCTGTTCCGTCGTCATTGCGATCGACATAGATAAAGCCGTACCGCTTGCGCATCTCGCCGGTGTTAAACGACACGACGTCGATGCATCCCCATGCGGTGTAACCCATCAGCTCGACGCCATACAGCTCGACCGCCTTCTTCATCTCCTGGATATGCGCCCGGAGATAGTCGATACGATAGCTGTCATCGCAGGTATGGTCTGCTTCCAGCGTATCGTATGCGCCAAAGCCATTTTCCACAATAAACAGCGGCTTTTCATAGCGTTCATACAGCGTTGCCAACGTATACCGCAGGCCGACCGGATCGATGGTCCAGCCCCAATCCGACACCTTCACATATGGATTGCGCGTGGAATGCAGGTTGCTTCCGTCCCCGGCCGCTTCGTCATTGTGCACGTCGGCCTTGACGGTATTGGACATATAGTAGCTGAAGCCGAGGTAATCCACCGTGCCCTCCGCCAGGATGCGCGCATCCTCCGGGAGCATGTCCGGCGCATTGCCTTCGCGTTCCCACATCTTTTTCGCATACGCGCCATAGTGTCCACGGCAGTGTACGTCGGCAAAATAATACCGTTCGTGCATGGATTCCAACGCCGTCATCACATCGTCTGGATTGCAGGAATAGGGATAGAACGGGACAAACGAGCACATACAACCGATTTGGAACGCCGGATTGATGGCATGGCCGTGCTTGACAACCAGCGCAGAAGCCACCAGTTCATGATGCGCTGCCTGATATAACGCCTTCTTTGGGTCTTCATACTGCGAGAATCTGATACCGGAATTGGTCCAGCCAAAGATATCCGTTGTCGTATTCGTCTGGTTGTTGATCTCATTGAATGTCATCCAATATTTGACTTTGTCCTTATACCGCCGCATCACCGTGTCGGCATAATGGACGAAGAAATCCACCAGTTTGCGGTTGACCCAACCGCCATATTCCTTTGCAAGATAGTATGGCATTTCAAAATGGCTCAGCGTGACAACCGGCTCTATGCCGTATTGCAACAGTTCGTCAAACAGGTCGTCATAAAATTTTAGCCCGGCCTCGTTTGGCTCGGCCTCATCGCCGCGCGGAAAAATACGGCTCCAGGAAATCGACGTGCGGAAGCAGCGGAATCCCAGCTCTGCAAACAGTCGGATGTCCTCTTTGTAGGTGTGATAAAAATCAATACCGGTGTGGTTGGGATATCGCTCTCCCGCTATTACCCCATCGGTGATCCGGCGCGGGACACCGTGCGCGCCGGCAGTCAGCACATCGCTGACGCTGGGCCCGCGGCCTTCCGCATCCCAACCGCCTTCCATCTGGTGCGCCGCCACCGCGCCGCCCCACAGAAAATCCTTCGGAAGCATTGTATATTCCTCCTCACTTCTCAAAAGCACCATGATCCATCATTTATTTGATATGCAGCAATTCCATGCCGACACGCGCTTTGCCGCATTCCGTGTTCGCCGAAACGCTGTCAAAATCATCCGCATTCGTGACCAGAACCGGGGTAATGGTATCGAATCCGGCAGCCTTAATCGCTTCGAGATCGAATTCCAGCAGCAAGTCGCCCTTTTTGACGGCATCGTTGTCCTGGACATGCGGGGTAAAATGCTTGCCCTGCAGCGACACGGTATCCAGACCGACATGGATCAGCAGTTCAATTCCGGCGTCATTGGTCAGGCAAATCGCGTGGTGGGTGTCGAACACAGACGCAACCGTGCCGTCGAACGGCGCATACAGCTTGCCCTCCGCCGGGACAATCGCCGCACCCTGGCCGAGCACGCCCTGCGAAAACGTCGGGTCATTGACCTCGGACAGTGCCTTGACCTCGCCGTTCATCGGCGCATATACGGTGGATTCCGTCGTTTCAGCCGACACCGATGCCTCCTGCGGGATGGTCGGTCCGTCTGCCGGAACCGTTTCCGGTTCCTTTTCATCGCATCCGACAATCTGCACCAATACAATGGTAACAACAATCGTGACCAGCACGCCGATCATCATGCCGACGAACGACTGCGGGTTTTCTTCACTGATCGCATTGACCGTCGTCAGCAGGCCCGGCAGGCCGGCATAGACATAGTACATCGTGTGGAACAGGCTGATGATGACTGCACCGATTGCGCCGCCAATACAGCCGCAGATAAACGGCTTTTTCAGGCGCAGCGTCACGCCGTAAATTGCCGGCTCCGTGATGCCAAAGATACCGGTCAGACCTGCGGAGAACGAAATATTTTTGATGTCCTTCTTTTTGGTCTTGAGGAACACGCCGAAGCAAGCGGCCGCCTGGGCGATCACTGCGCAAGTCTGGAATGCTTGGAACGAATCGCAGCCGTTTGCTGCGAAATTGGCGATATTCATCGGTGTTACAGCCCAATGTACACCGAAGATAACGAATACTTCCCAAATTCCGCCGACCAATACCGCGGCAAGCGCCGGAATATTATTGGCAAGGAAGTTATACGCCATCGCAATGCCGTTGGCTACGACGTCAGAGATCGGGCCGATGACCAGGATCGTCGCCGGAACCATAACAATCGCACAGATAAACGGAATCACCAATGCCTTGATGGTATCCGGCATGTGCTTTTCCAAAAACCGCTCCAAACACGACAGCAGCAGCACGAGGAACAGCGGCGGCAGCACGGTGGACGTATACGTCGTCTGCGCCATGTCGAATATCAGGAATTTGACCGTCTCGCCGTCCGCGATGCTGGACGCGATGGCGGCCCAGTCATTGTTGACCAACGCCAAACAGCACCACATCGCAATATATGTGTTGCACTTAAAGTGCTTTGACGCCGTGACCGCAATGAATACCGGCAGGAAGGTAAACGGTGTCCAGGAGATGAAGCTCAAGACGGAATAGGTTCCTGTATCCGCAAATGCGGGGAAAAAATACGTGATCACGATAAGCGCGCCTTGTACCAGGCCGGCCGCTGCCAGGATATATACAAACGGCGCAAATACGGCGGACATCGTGGCGATGATGCGGGCAAACAGGTTTTGCTTCATCTGCGGCTGCGCCGATTCATCGATATGCAATATTTTTGACAGTTCTTCATATACATCCTTTGCATGCGTACCAATGACAATCTGATACTGCCCGCCCTTTTCGACGACCTGGATGACGGCCGGCATTGCAGATATCTGCCGGGTCACCTCGTCGGACGGCGTTTCTTTCAACACCAAACGCAGCCGGGTTGCACAATGTGCCGCACTGACAATATTGGATTCGCCAATTGCATCGCGGATATCATGGGCAAGCTTGCCATAATCTCGTATTTTTGACTTAGCCATAGCCAAAATCCTCCTTATCCTTCTCTCACCCCCGGATATTCCGGAGGGTATGGTTCTTTTGGGAGTGTCATGACGGGTTCCCTTGTGTTGGTATCAGTATAGCTTTTTTGTTTCTGAAAGTCACTGCTTTTCCGGTTGAAAAAAACAGGTCATTCCGCGAAAAAATTCGTTTTTCTGCAGAAACAACCTGTTTTTCTTTATTCCGCCAGCCGGTTGCGCACGCGCCGCCCCAACGTCTCCAGCAAATAAACTGCCGGGATCTGGGAAGAGTAATCGATGTTTTCCTCCCCGCGCCGCATGGTCAAATAATACGCAATGTTGATATCCGACAGCTTGGCCAATGTGCATTGTTCGGTATTGGTAATGCTGATGATGCCGCATTTGCGCTGCTTTAACCCGTTTGTTAGCTTGATAATCTGTTCTGTCTCCCCCGAAACCGACAGGATGATTGCCACTGCGGACGGAGACTCCATCAGATTCATCGGATAGAACGGATCGGAGATAAACAGCGCAAATTTCCCCAGGTTGGTAAAATACCGCGCCCCATATTCGCCGATGTTGCCCGAGTTGCCGATACCGATCATAAACACACGTTCCGACTTGGCGATCATGGAAGCGGCCGCCTCCAAGCGGTCGTCATATTTCCGGACCTCCATCCGGTCAAAGAACGCGCGGATCTCCGCCAGATCTTCGGGGATGCTGTCAATCTCCTGCTTTCCAATCTGCTCTTTCAGCCGCCATTTGAATTCCGTAAACCCATCGCAGCCCATTTTTTTGCAGAAATGCAGGACCGTCGTTGTGGATACATGGGCCTCTGCCGCCAGCTCCCGTATCCGCATGTATGCAACATTCTGGTGATGCTGCATGACGTATTGGTATACATTCAGCTCCAGCTCGTTCAAACTCTTTACTTGTTCGACAGTAAACATCCGTTTCCCTCTCTTTCCGCCGCCGTTTGGTTGCTTTTATTATACGCAAAAAGTCATAATATTTCTACTGCCGCCACCGAAAAATCGGCCCAGCCGCACGGAAAGCGCTGATGCAAACAAAAAAAGCCTGCGCAAGACGGCTTTTGGCGGCTGTCTGCGCAGGCCCGGGTAAGAAAGGAAACGGCGTTTTTGTACATCACACGTTCTACTTTATGCGAATGGGTTTTCGGTCGGATACGGGAGATGCTTGGGCTGGTTATACGCAATATCCTGTACGCCGAGGAAACGGAATACCTCAAACAGGTACTTGCCGACATGTGAGAACGCAACGGCGCCGTGATGCGGATACCGCTTCTGGATGAGCACATGGCGGTAAAAACGCGCCATCTCCGGGATGGCAAAGATACCGATGCCGCCGAATGAGCGCGTCGGCACATCCAGGATCTCGCCCTGTGCGATATAGCTGCGCAAAACGCCGTCGCTGTCGCACTGCAACCGATAGAATGTGACATCAGATGCCGCAATATCACCCTCCAGTGTGCCGCGGGAGATATCGGGCTCGCTCCCTGCCGGTTCCAGTACGCGGTGCTGGATCAACTGGTATTTGACCGCACGGTCTGCACACATTTTGCATTCCGGCGTATTGCCGCAGTGGAAGCCCATAAAGGTATCGGTCAGC
This sequence comes from Eubacteriales bacterium, assembly GCA_030523305.1. Taxonomy (GTDB): domain Bacteria; phylum Bacillota; class Clostridia; order Oscillospirales; family Butyricicoccaceae; genus Butyricicoccus_A. The sequence continues at coordinate 7,484 of JAUNIY010000017.1, read as the reverse complement.
TCATAGTCATACCGGCCCTTGATATCTTCGTCATAGATGTACTGCGGCACAGAATTGTTGATATCGAGCAGCGTGACGGTGTCTCCCGAAACGCACATCCCGATGTACTCGGACAGTGCACCGTAAATATCCACTTCGCAGGCGACGGGGATCCCACGGCTGACCAGGCGGGAATTGACATAACACGGCTCAAAGCCAAACTGGGACGGGAACGCCGGCCAACACTTGTCGGCAAACGCGACATAGTTGCGCGAGCCCTTGTGCTGCTCCGCCCAATCGAGCAGCGTCAGCTCAAACTGTGCCATGCGGCGGTTGAGATCCTCATAATAGCGGCCCTCGCCCATTTCCCGCGCCATGTCCGCACACACGTCCGGGATGCGCGGATCATTTTCATGCGCTTTGTAGGCAACCAGCAGATCCAGCTCGGAATTTTCTTCGATTTCAACGCCCAGCTCATACAAGCCCTGGATCGGTGCATTGCAGGCAAAAAAATCCTGCGGCCGCGGGCCAAATGTGATGATCTTGAGGCTGGAAATGCCGACCAGCGCGCGGGCAACCGGGACAAATGCGCGAATCTGATCCGCCAGCTCCGCCGCCGTCCCCACCGGATAGGGCGGGATATAGCCCTTGATCTTGCGCAGGCCGAGATTGTACGAGCAATTGAGCATACCGCAATATGCATCGCCACGGCCGTCGATCATATCGCCGTCGCCCTCTGCGGCCGCGATATACATGCATGGGCCATCAAAATTTTGTGCAATCAGCGTTTCCGGTGTTTCCGGGCCAAAGTTCCCTAAAAATACCACCAGCGCATTGCAGCCCGCCGCTTTTACATCGGCAACCGCCGCGAGCATATCGGTTTCATTTTCTACCGTAACCGTACATTCATACAGCCCCTCACCGTAGGCATCCACGACCGCTTTGCGGCGGCGTTCGGACAGCGAAACCGGGAAGCAGTCGCGTGAGACTGCGATGATACCAAGTTTGATTTCAGGAATATTTTTGCCAAGCATATGTAAATCCTTTCTTCCGTCATTCCACGAGATCGGAAATGTCAATGTTTTTGCCCTTGAGCCCGATCGCCGCCCCTTGCCGGGCTTCGTCGGAATCCGGATGCGCCAGCAGCCATTTGTTGCGCGCCGTCAGCAGCGTATCCTCATGATTGCCGGGAACAATGTCCGGCTTTTGCGCATTGGTTCCCTGCGGCAGGACGACCAGGACCCGGAAGCCCTTGCCTGCCCCATCGGAGCACGGCGCATAGTGCAGCGTCGTGGCGTATAGCTCCACCAGCGTATCCGCCGGCACACGGAACGCCCGGATATCTGCCGTGTCAAACATGCCGTCCGCGCCGATCTGCTCCTGTTTGCCGAGCAGTAACAAAAAGCTCTCCGTGCCGAAATTGATTTCGCTGTCACGGTGGTATTCCAGGCAGTTCAGCTTTGTGTTGTGCCCGTTACACCACCCCATTTGGATCGGCATACCGCCGTACAACCGGTCGCGCAGCTGCTGTGTTACCGGCAGGCGCTGCAGCTCGGGCTGCTCCAATGTGTAAACGACGCCTTCCGGCAGCGGTGTGGCCGCCTCCAGCGTGCGGTGCAGCTCCGCCGTGTCATAGCCGGAAATCACCCTGCCATATGGCCGGAACGCTGCGTTATCAATAGAATATAGTTTCATGTTCTTTCCTCAAAGCAATTCCGGAAACAGCGGCTTGACAGCGGGATAAATCTTCTGGAACTGACGGTAGCGTTCTTCGTACCGCGCTGCAAGCTCTTCCTCCGGTTCAATCGTATCGACAACCTGCACCAGCTTATGGCAAACCTCTTCCACACTGCCGTATGCGCCGCAGGCTACCATCGCCAGCATCGCGCCGCCCATGCTCGGGCCTTCTTCTGAGGCAATGATGTCCAGCTTCATATGCAGCACGTTCGCCATGATGATGCGCCACAGCGGGCTTTTGGCCCCGCCACCGCAGATTTTGCTGCGTTTGACCGAGATGCCCAATTTTTTCGCAACCTCCAGGCTATCGCGGATGCCGAACGCCACACCTTCCAGCATGGCCTGGGTCAGATCGGCGCGGCTGTTATCCATCGTCATGCCGATAAATGCGCCGCGCGCATGGGTGTCGTTGATCGGGCTGCGTTCTCCCATCAGGTACGGCAGGAAATACACATGGTTCCGGCCCAGCTTGTCCCGCGTAATCGGCGCCTGTTCGGCGGCAAAGTCCTTTGTATGGAAGATCTCCTCCATCAGCCACTTATTGCAGGAGGCGGCGGACAGCATGCAGCCCATCAGATGATATGTCCCGTCGGCATGGGCAAACGAATGCAGCGCATTGTTTTCATCCACGCCGAACTCCCGGCTTGCGATAAACACTGTGCCGGAGGTACCGAGAGAGATGTTACACGCTCCGTCGCCCACCGTGCCCGTGCCGACGGCCGCCGCCGCATTGTCACCCGCACCCGCTGCGATCACGACGGATTCCGGCAATCCCAGCGTTTGCGCCATGTGCGGCAATAGGGTCCCGACCTTTTGATAGGATTCATAGATGTGTGGAAGCTGTCGCTGCTGAACACCGCAGAGATCCAGCATTTCCGGCGACCATCGCTTGTTTTTGACATCGAACAGCAGCGTGCCGGAGGCGTCCGAAACATCGGTGCAGTGCACACCCGAGAGCTTATAGTTGATATAATCCTTCGGGAGCATGATCTTATCGATGCGCGCAAACAGCTCTGGCTCATGCTTGCGCATCCAAAGCAGCTTGGGCGCGGTGAAGCCTGCAAATGCGATATTGGCGGTGTATTCGCTCAGCTTGTATTGCCCCACAACCTGATTCAGATATTGTACTTCTTTGTCCGTGCGTCCGTCGTTCCACAAAATCGCGGGCCGGATGACCTGGTCGTTTTCGTCCAGGACAACCAATCCGTGCATCTGCCCGCCGATGCCAATACCGGCAACCTGGCTCGCGTCATACCCTTGCAGCAGCGCGCCGATGCCGTCCACGACGGCATCCAGCCAATCCTGCGGGTTCTGCTGGCTCCAGCCCGGCTTTGGAAATGCAATCGGATATTCGCGCGTCGCGCTGTTGTGTATCCCGCCGTTTTCATCCACCAGCAGCAGCTTGACTGCGGATGTCCCTAAGTCCAAACCAATATAGAGCATCGCTTTTCCTCCCTGTATCCGTTGCGTCGGCCCCGCGCATGCGCGCGGGACCGGCTGCTGTTTTAATCTACCGGCTTTGTCTCATCTGCCAGATATTCAAAGAAATCAAAATCCGCATAGTGCTTGTGGAACATGCGGTCCGCACAGGTCATGCCGACCATCGTCCCGGTAAATTCACCAAACTTACAGTATTCATCCGAGAACTTGGTGGTGTCGAACACCTTGCCGATGCGCGTATACATCTCGTTATCATAGCTCCATTCGAACCAGCACTTCCTGCCCTGGATATGCAGCCGGAAATAAATCGGCCGCTCGTCAACTGGGACGCGGGTGTCCAGATATACGGTTCGTTCGCCATTTTCCAGCTGAATGAGTGAAATGGCGCTCTGCCCCAGCGTCTGGCTATGGTACTTGCGCAGGTTGATATAGTTCATATTATCATAATACAGGATCAAACCGGCGCTGTGCTGGTAAATTTCCGGCGTAAATTCCATTTTTGTGGTCACTCTGGCGTATACGCTGGTCAGCTTGCGGGCCAGGATGCTGACCTTGTTGAGCGACGTCCTGGATTCCTGCCCACGCAGGCGAACATAGCCGGGACGCGCCTTGACATCCGCAAAGCTCTGCGGCTGGATACGCGGCGCATAGTAAAAGTTGCCCAGTGTATCACTGTCGAAATCGTCAAATGCCGGTGTCTTTGGAAGCTCTACCTCCGGCAGGCCGCTTTCCGGCACCTCTAGCTTGGCAAGGTTGCTGCCGTCTGCCATGCGCAGCCACCCGTCCTCTGTCCACCGCATTTTCTGGATAGACGTTTCACGCCCCAGTGTGCAGCGCAGCTCCGGCACAAACGGCCTGGAGCACAGATGAACCAGATAGGTCTCGCCATTCGGCAGATCGATGTAGCTTCCATGACCGGATTTTTGCAGCACGGATGCCGGATTGAAATACTTCGGCTTGAGGTGATCCGGGTCATGCCGCTCGTTGGACTCCGTCGGGACGCTGGTTACGATCGCGCCCTGCGGGTCGCCCTCATAGGGGCCCCAGACATGCTTTGCGCGCCCCATCGTGACGCAGTGGTTATAGCCCGTGCCGCCCTCTGCACACATGATATAATAATACCCATTCCGCTTGGTCAGGTGCGGCGCTTCGATGCAGCCGCGGTCCGTGCCGCCGCGCCAGATACGCTTTGGATAGCCGACAATTTTTTTCTCCTCCGGGTCATATTCTGCCAAACAGATGACGCCCGGTTTTTCATACGCTTCGCGGGTTTCCCATTCCAGCGAGACAATGTATTTTTTCCCGTCGTCATCGTGCAGGATGGAAGCGTCAAAGCCAGCCGAATGCAGGTAAACCGGATCGCTCCACGGTCCTTCAATGTTTTTGGCGGTAATCAGGTAATTATCGACGTCGAAATACCGCGCGTTCATCGAATTCATCACACCGTAAACGACATAAAACAGATCCTCTTGCTCGCAATAGGTCAGGCATGGCGCCCAAATGCCCTTTGCGCTCGGCAGCCGTTTGAGATCCACCCGGTCATCTGTCAGCACATGGGTGTACAGCTCCCAGTGCTTCAGGTCTTTGGAATGATAGATTGGGAGGCCCGGTAACCACTCGAACGTGGACACGATCACATAATAATCATCGTCCTTCCGGCAAATGCACGGGTCGGGATTGAAGCCCGGTAAAATTGGATTGCGAATCATTTGTATTCCTCCTGTCTCTGCGTTGGGAACCAGCCGAAGTCAACGCATCTGCCCAGATCCCAGCTATCCCAGCCGATCCAACCCGGTTCATTGACCGTGTCGACGAGCAGCTTATAGCTCCAATAAAAGTATCCGTTGCCTTCGTCCCATGCGTCTAGCTGCGCCTTGGCAACTGCCTGATAGATTTCCTTTCGCTGTTCGGGGCTCATGGTTTCCTCGGCGTTCCCCTCGATGCCGTTGAGCACCGACTGGCCGCCCTTGGTATCCCAGCCGCACGCCAGCGAATTGAACAGGCACCACTCGCCGCACACTATCGGGAAATATTGCTGCATTTCACGGATGTGATCCGCATATTCGGTCTGGATATACGCCTGGTAAGCCTCGACGGTCTGCGCGCAGCCCGCTGCTTCCGCCATCATCAGATATTGATGCGTATCCAGCACAACGTTGGTATAACGGTCTTCCTGCATGAAATCTTTCCAGGCCAGCAGCTCAAAGCCATCGTGGAAAACGAAATACCGGTCGGTGTGCTTGCGGATCCGGTCGTATGCTTGGATATAGAAACGCCGCAGGAAGTCCATCGTGTTGGGCGCGGACCCTTCCGCCATCTCTGGCTCCGCCGGTGGGTACCGGTTGGGGACGTCCATCAGCTTCCACATGCGCTCTGTAATCGGCTCGTTGATCGCCTCAATGCCCCACAGGCCGTCGCGCGTGCCGTACCGTTCGGCTAGACGCTCCAAAACCGTGAGCACAAATTCCACCTCTTCCGGTGTCTGCGACCATTTGCACACGCCGCAGATGCCGCCGTTGTCAAAGCCATTCTGCCCGTTCGGTGCGGTGTGCAGATCGATCAGGATTTTCAGCCCGTATTTTTCCGCCCAATTGAACGCCTTGTCCAGCTCCTGGATGCAGCCGATGAACGGCTCCCGGTCTCCAAAGATAAAATACGGCACCGGGATACGGATGGTATCCATCCCCATCGCCCGGATGGCCACAAAGTCGCGCTCTGTGATGTATTCTGCGCGATGCATTTGGATGCGCGCCTCATACACCTCTTTGGACAGCTGGAGCGGGAGATGATATTCATCCTCTGCCGTTGTCCCAGCAAATACCGCCGGGCTCATCCACTTCTCCAATACCAGCCAGTTGCCCAGGTTGACACCGTGTATCGTAAGTTTGTTGTTTTGCTTCATGATAAACGCTCCTTTTTTCGGGATATGGCTGGAGCCATATCTTTGCCCCAGCCGTATACCCAAGATAGAGTAGAAGATGTCAGATTATTTTGCCTTTGCCTCACCAGCGCGCTTTTTCAGATCCGCAATGATCCCGTCAAATTCGGTATCCAGGTGATAGAACCGCAGAATAATAAAGCAGGCGACAAATACTGCGATCGGGATCCAGATAAAGCAAGCGCGGATGGCGATCACTGCGGACGTGGTCTGCACAGACGCTGTGCCAACGTAGCCGCCGACCTCCAGAATGATGCCGAGCAGGGCGGAGCCAATGCCGTTGCCGATCTTATAGCCGAAGCTGCACGCACTGTTGACCAGGCCTTCTGTGCGGCATCCGGTTTTCCATTCGCCATAGTCGATGGTGTCCGAAACCATGGCCCACATGGTTGCGCCGCCGCATGCGTTACCGACACCGCGGATGATGCTGGAAACGACGATAATGGGCATCGAGCCGCCGCCAAATTCCAGAATCAGCATGCCGCCGCCTACCAGGATTAGGCCGAGGGAGAATACGTTGCGCTTGCCGTATTTCTTAACCAGCTTTGCAATGAAGAACATTGCTGCGATCTGTACGACATTGAAAATACCATTGATGGTGCTGACGAGGTTTCTATCGCCCAGGACGTCCTTTGCATAATAAACCGTGGTGCCGCCGTTGATTGCGTAGTACAGGAAGAACAATGCGAGCACACAGGTCATCATAATCCAATACTTATTGTGGAACAGCGCTTTGATCCCTTCTACAAAGCCGACTGTCTTGATTTCGCCATTTTCATCGGTGACTGGCTTGACAGTTTCTTTTGTGCCAATAAAGGTCAACAGGAATGCCACGATGGCCAAAACGCCAAGAACACAGAAAGTTTTTGTCCATGCAGCCGGATTATCGCCGAAGAATTCAACCATCGGCAGCGTGACCATGTTAATGGTCAGCGTGCCTGCTGTTGCCAGCAGGTTGCGGAAAATACTCAGAACCGAACGTTCATATGGATCCTGCGTCATCAACGCATTGAGCGAAGAATACGGGACATTGATCGCAGTATAAATAACCGTGGAAACCAGGTTATATGTGACAAATACATACACCAGCTTGCTCGTTGCCCCTAAGCCGGACGGGACGGAGAACAGCAGGACACCGGCCAGCGCAAACGGGACGCACATACGTAAAATCCATGCTCTTGCCTTGCCAAAGCGCGATCTGGTACGGTCAACGATCATACCCATCACGATATCGCTGATGCCATCAAAGATACGGGATATCAGCATGATCGTGCCAACCGCCGCCGCGCTGACGCCAGCATAGTCGGTGTAGTAAAATACCAGGAATGCCGACATTGCTGTGTAGATGATATTGCAGCCAAAATCACCGCAGCCATAACAAAACCGTTCA
>JAUNIY010000143.1 GCA_030523305.1 Eubacteriales bacterium | reverse complement strand
GAGGAAAGTACGTCTACACTATGGCAACGCGATCTTTCCAGTGAAACCTGCTATAAAGCCGCATGGCTTGCCAAAAATATGTGCGAAAGCTGTGACCGCGCAGTGTTCGGGTACTGGCTGCTGACCGATTTGATGGAGGAGCGGGCAACGCTGGAAACGGTTTTTCACGGCGGATACGGTCTTCTTACCTATAACGGGATCCCAAAGGCAGGCTATCAGGCGATGCGTTTGATTAGCCGGATGGGAAACACATTGATCGCATCCGGCGAAGGCTGGCTGCTGACAAAATCAAGCGATGCCTACCAGCTGCTGGCTTATAATTATTGTCACTACAGCAGGATGTACCGCTATCGGTACAAACGGCTGGACAAACCGCAAGAGGCATATTCTGTTTTTGAGACAGGGAACGTTTTGCATATGCTGTTCCAGCTAGATGGATTACCGCGCGGAACCTATCATATCGAACGCAGGAAAATTACACAGGAGCACGGTTCCTCCTTTGACCAATGGATCAAAATCGGGACGCCTCGCTACCCGACTCCGGACGAGCAGATGTATTTGATTGCCATGTCACAGCCGATCTTCCAGACAGAAACCGCAGAAGTATCGGATGTGCTGCAATTCGAAGGGGTATTGCGTCCGCTCGAGGTAGAATTTATATATTTTTACCGTATGAAGGCGAAAAAGGAACGATCCATCCATGATGGTATGGGGCAAGCCAATGGATAATACAAAAATATATCGACTTTTTTATATCGGATTTTTATCCTTTTTTCACACGCGCTAAAGAGCGCTTCCCGGAGAAAAGGGTAACCCGCAGAAATGGATTGGGGAGGAAACGGATATTTCGCCAACACAGAAGCTGTTACAATAAGAATACAAGGAAGGATTCCTGCGCAGGCTTTTTCCGCAAAAGAAAAAGAAGGGAGTATTTCTTATGACAACTTCAACTCAAATTCCGGGGAGATCGGTTCTGAAGACTTCATTGATCGAAAAAATTGCATATGGTATGGGTGACGTTGCATGCAATGTTGTCTTTGCCATTACCTCCAGCCTCTTGGTCTATTTCTATACGAATGTAGTAGGCGTGTCTGCCGCCCTGGTTGGCACCATTCTTCTGGTTTCCCGTTTATTTGACGGCATTTCTGACCTTGCAATGGCACAAATTATGGACAAGGTCAATTCAAAACACGGCAAATACCGCTGCTGGGTGCTCTGGATGGCCATACCATATGGCCTATCAGCCGTACTGCTGGTCTGCGTTCCATCCCATGCGACACAATTCATTCAGGCAATTTACATTTTTATTACCTATAATCTGTGCACTACCGTTTGTTACACCGCCCTGAATCTGCCGTATTCATCTCTGGCGCCGACGATGACCAATGATGATAACGATCTGGCAAAGTTAAATCTATTCCGCATGTCGATGTCGCCTATCGGCAATCTGATTATCACAGCGTTGACGCTGCCGTTTATCAACCGTCTGGGCGGCGACCGCAAGGCTTGGGTTATTGTAACGGTTATCTATGCAGTCATTGCATTCGGCATGCTGATGTGGACGTTTTTCGGCACAAAAGAGCGCTTCCGCCCAGCTGCGGCAAAGGAAGCAGAAGGCTTGCCGCTTGCCACGCGCTTGGGCGCCGCATTCCGGAACAAATATTTTGTTATGCTGACCCTCACAATGATTGCGGTTTCGCTGTATCAAAATGTAAACGGCACCTGTACAACCTATTACGCGCAGTATGTCCTAGGCAATGTCGAGGTCATGGGTGTTCTGCAAACCGCTGAAAAAATCCCGTGGATCATCGGCGTCATCATTCTGGCTCCATTTATTCGGAAATTCGGCAAACGCAATTTGGTTCTGTTCGGAGCCATTCTCAATGTCGTTGCCATGTGCGCGGTTCAATTTGCCCCAACAAGCTATCCGGTACTGATCGTTTCCGCTGTGCTGCGCGGATTTGGCGAAGCACCGTTCTATGGCTGCATTTTTACCATGATAGCAGATGCCATTGAGTTTGGCCACTGGAAGACCGGCATCCGTGTCCATGCGCTTCTCTTCTCCGCCTTTACGGTTGGACAAAAACTGGGCGGTGGCATTGCAGCTTGGGCAATCGGCCAGCTGATGACGATATCTGGATTCACTGGTTTAGAAGTTGAAATTCCATCCGCCGTTTCGATGGTACAAAATCTGTATATTTGGGGATCCGTCGTTGCATGGGGCGCAGTTGCAGTGATTATGCTGTTTTATCATCTTGATCAGCAGTATGACGGTATTGTTGCGGACCTGGCAAAGCGTGAACAGGTATAAAAGGAGATCGCTATGTATCAAAAATTCAACCCGAACGCCGGATATCGGCACGAACAGCTACAAGCATGCGATCCGCGTCATCCCTATCGGCCTGGCTTTCATGGAACCTTTGCATTGGAAATTGAAATCGGCGGCAGAAAACGCCGGATGTTGGCATACGCGCCCGCAGATATCCGTGATTCCACAGCCGGTGTGATTGTCCTAGGAGAAAACGGAAAAACCGCCGATGATCTGTTGCGGGAAAGCGGATGGTGCGAAATTGCGGACCGTGAGCCATACAAAGAAAAGCTGATTGTCTTTTTTTTAGAGCCGGAAAACGGTATTTGGAACACAGCAGAAGCATATGGCACGCCAGATGGTGATGTTGCGTATATTGATGCCGCCGCTGTGACGGCAGCGGAGCGGTATCTGTTCTGCATTCACGAATCCAAGATTTATCTGACCGGATGCCGAGAAGGTGGCGTGCTGGCAAACATGGCGGCTACATGGAACCCTGCCTTTTATGCGGGCATTGTCACCGTTGGCGGTTCCGCAGTCCCTCCGGAATATTTACAACGCGCAGGTCAGGATTTCTGCACCAATTTAGATGGCTATATTGACGTGCACCATGAGAAAAACATCCGGAAGGGCGACATCCCGCTGCCGGCATGGATCATTGACGATCCGGACGCACCGACTGGCACCGGCGAGGAAATTCTAAACTACAGATGCAATGCCTGTGGTGTTGTGCGGACACCCCGGCGCGTTGATCCGGATCAGCTGGAATACTATCGAACGGTGGAAACGCCGTATCCACTCAACCAGGAAAAGAAGGCGTACCGTGTCTGCTACAGCAGCATAAAAGGCGCATCCGCACACGATGCGCGCACGTTGCTGCCGCGCATCTGGAAGGATTTCTTATACCGTCAGCGACGTTGGATGAGCTGCCCGGGCGGCGATCTGCGTGTTACGCGCGATCCCGTCCGTGATCTGGGCATGGAGTACCACTATGAAGCGGTTGACGGCTGGATGCGGGAATGGTATGTACATATTCCGGAAGCTGTGAAGGCACATCCGGAAAAGAAGGTCCCGATGGTCTTTGCCATGCACGGCTATACCTGTTCCGGTGAAATCTATATTGGCAACAGCGGCTGGCATCAAGTTGCCGATCAATACGGTTTCATCGTTGTATTCCCATCCGCGCTGCATGGGCGGGTCAGTATGCCGGACTGCGGATTGATGCCGGACTGGGCGCCGCTGGCTGCATGGAATGTATTTGATGAGGATGACCGCCCGGATGAGCTGCGCTTCTTCAACCATATGTTGGATCGTATGCTTGCGGATTATCCAGTGGATCCGGCGCGCGTTTTTGCAAGCGGGCACTCATGGGGATCATTGATGACGCAGATGCTCGGCCTCGGTATGGCTGACCGTTTGGCCGGAATCGCCCCTTGCTCCGGCGTATTTTTCGGTGGTGCATCCAAACGTATGCTTGCCCTGCCACGTTTTCAAAAGCCTTCCCATACACAGATTCCAGTTTGGATGCACTGGGGCACAGAGGAAGAATGGCTGATCCCCGGCCAACCGACACACAGCAATGAAACCGGCTTTACGATTGCCATGTGGCTGAAGAAAACCGGAAAAGGGGAATGGATTCCGAAAGACTGGGATCAGGTCCCCTGTGAAAAAAACGGCCGCTTTTGGGATCACAAATTTGAAAAACAAAACACGGCTCCCGTGTGGTATACACAAGTCGATGGTATGCCGCACGCCACCATGCCGGAGATGAGTTTCCGAATCTGGAAAGCATTTTTTGCAAAGCTTTCCCGCACAGCAGACGGCAGGGTTGTGTATGCGACGTGAGGATTGATATTAAATCATATCGTACAAAGCAGGACAAGCTTCCTACTTTCGTCGAATAACAAAAGCTGCTGTTTGGCATCTAGACCATTCAGCAGCTTTTTATATTCTTGTTTTCTCACCCTATCTTTTTGATTCATTGTGCACGTCATCATATAATTGAAGATTTAAATCTTCCCCCATCGTTTTATCATGGATTAATGATCCAAATAGCTTTTTAGCGTATTCATATGCTCCTGTGCATTATCCGCTGTAATAATCGAGCACCCTGTATCAACAAACGCATCCAGCGTCTCTCCATGGATGGCAGCGACACAGGACGCAACCGATTGGTATCCCATGCCATACGGATCCTGTGCAACCGACATCGTTTCTTCGCCGTCCAAAATGGACTCGCACGCCGAGAGAATCCCATCAAATCCGCAGAAGATGGTATTCGCATATGCTGCATTGTCCGCCGCTGTTCGTGCCGCAGACATCGCCATTTCATCATTATTGCAAACAATAATTGCAACGCCTTCCGGATGGGTCTGCATAATTGCTTCCATACAGGTGACCGCCTGATCGGCTACACAGTTTGCATACTGGATTTCATTCTCCAAAAATGTACCGCCTGCCTCTTCAATCCCGATCTGGTAGCCTTTTGTCCGATCTTCATGCACTGGATCGCCTTGAATGCCGCCAATGTTAATGGCTACAATTTCTTCCCATCCGGCTTCCTTCGCTGCTTCAACTACAGCAATGCCGCCTTGTCTCGCAGCTTCTTCATTTCCTGTTCCAACGAAACTTAAAGATTCCTCACTTTCCAAATTCGAATTGACGGAAATGATCGGCATATCCGTCCCTTGAATGATGGTATTAACAGAATCCGGCATAGATGGCGCAATAACCATTCCGTCATACGCACCGGCCTGCAACGTGGTTTCAATCATATTTAACTGTTCATCGTACGAGGTCTCGGATGGAGGACCCATAACCTTTACCTCTACACCGTCGTGTTCTTCCCCATATGCCTCTGCACCGGCCTGTACATAACTCCAATACTCAGAAGACAAACTATTGACAATGACTGCAATCTGAAGGTTTTCTCCCTCGGAAGGCGATTGCGAAGTCTCTGACATAGATCCTTGCGTCTCGCTGTTTCCGCATCCTGTCATCCCCATTGCAACAAGGCATGACGCCATCGTTATTGCTAACAATCGTTTTCTTATTTTCATGATCTTCTCCTAACTCTTATTCCGGAAAGCCGTTGGGATAGACAATCACACGGCTGGCCTGCTGTGTTTCCAATAATTCAATTCCCTGTTTGATATCTTCCAATGCGATCTTATGGCTGATGATACGTTCCAGTTCCAGACTCGGATCCTGTAACATTTGGATGGCTAACGGGAACGTATGATGTGGGCAATATGTCCCCATAATAGTCAATTCGTTACGTACAATAACAGCCGGCGGAACTTGACTGATTGCATTGGCATTTTGTCCGAAGATCAACAAACGTCCACCCATTTTGAGCAAATTTACCGCTTGGCTGAATACGGAGCCGACGCCTACGGCATCCACAATGATATCGCAGGTATTTCCCCATGCCTTGCGCAATTCCGTTTCGACATCCTGTGTGGACAAATCAATCGCCAAATCCGCTCCGCATTCCAGTGCTTTTTTGCGCCGTATTTCGCTCATTTCACACGCGGCAACGTGTTTAACGCCATATGCTTTCATCACGCGGATGAATGTCAACCCAATCGGCCCCATGCCAAAGATCGCTACATGATCTGTCGGAATTGGATGAATCTTCTTCATGCCATTCATAACGCAAGCCAACGGTTCCGTCTGCGCAGCTAAATAAGAAGGGACAGTTTCGGGGATCGGCAGCAATTGTGATTCCTTGACAACGCAATATTGGGAAAACCCACCATCAATGGTCTGTCCATAAACAACGACGTTCGGGCACAAGTTGTCGTGTCCTTCTAAGCATGGTCCACAAACATGGCATTTTTGCAGATTGTCCACGACAACGGTATCTCCCGGCTTATAATGGATAACGCCGCTTCCTATTTCTTCCACATAGCCAAAATATTCATGGCCTAAAATCGTCCCTGGTTTTGCATATTGCCCTGGCGGGACATGCAGGATATGCAAATCGCTTCCGCAAATGCTTGCAGCCCCTACTTTTATCAAGACGTCGTCCGGTTTTACCACCCGCGGTTTTGGAACCTCTTTGACATTCAAAACGCCATTCCCCTCAAATACCGCAGCCAACATCGTGCTTGCTTTTTGATCCATATATATTCTCCTCGTATTATAAAATAGTAGTGTTTATAGTCCCTCTCCAAGGACTGTATGCTATACTATTGGAGATACT
>JAUNIY010000142.1 GCA_030523305.1 Eubacteriales bacterium | reverse complement strand
CTGCCGGTGCTGCCGGCGCTGCCGGTTCCTTGATATCGGTAACGATGGATTCCGTGGTCAGCACAGTTGCTGCAACAGATGCTGCATTCTGCAGTGCAGAACGGTTTACCTTTGTTGGGTCAACGATACCGGATTCGATCATATCGCAGTAAGTTTCGGTATATGCATCAAAGCCATAGCCCGTCTTACCAGATTCACGGATCTTTTCCAGAACAACCGCACCGTCTACGCCTGCGTTGGTTGCAATCTGACGGATCGGCTCCTGCAGTGCCTTGACAACGATGTTAACACCCGTCTTCTCATCGCCCTCTGCCTTTTCTGCAACGGCTTCTACAGCTGCGACTGCATTGACATATGCAACGCCGCCGCCTGCTACAATGCCTTCTTCCACAGCTGCACGGGTAGCGTTCAGCGCATCCTCAACGCGCAGCTTCTTTTCCTTCATTTCAGTTTCGGTTGCAGCGCCAACCTTGATAACTGCTACGCCGCCAGCCAGCTTCGCCAATCTCTCCTGCAGCTTCTCGCGGTCGAAATCAGACGTGGTTGTCTCAATCGCGTGACGGATGTTGTTGACACGCATTGCAATCTCATCCGAGTTACCCTGGCCGTCAACAATAACGGTATTTTCCTTGTTTACCTTTACCTGGCGCGCACTGCCCAGCATATCCAGCGTAGCGTCCTTCAGCTCCAGTCCGACTTCCTCGGAAATGACTTCACCGCCGGTCAGCACGGCAATATCCTTCAGCATCTCCTTGCGGCGGTCGCCAAATCCCGGAGCCTTAACAGCAACGCAGGTAAATGTACCGCGCAGCTTGTTCAGCAGCAGAGTAGAAAGTGCTTCGCCTTCCAGATCCTCTGCAATAATCAGCAGCTTCTTGCCAGTCTTGACAATCTGCTCCAGCAGCGGCAGCAGATCCTGGATATTGGAAATCTTCTTATCCGTAATCAGGATAACAGCGTCATCCAGAACAGCTTCCATCTTTTCAGTATCGGTTACCATATACGGCGTGATATAACCGCGGTCGAACTGCATGCCTTCTACGATTTCGGAATAGGTCTCAGCGGTCTTGGATTCTTCAACCGTGATAACGCCATCAGCGGAAACCTTTTCCATTGCCTCGGCAATCAGCTCGCCGATGGTCTCATCACCGGAAGAGATCGCAGCGACACGGGCAACATCATTGGAACCCTTGATCTTTTGGGAATTTGCCTTGATTTCCTCAACAGCAGCCTCGACACCCTTTGCAATACCCTTGCGCATAATCATCGGGTTTGCGCCTGCTGCAACGTTCTTCATGCCCTCACGGACGATGGTCTGTGCCAGCACTGTAGCTGTCGTGGTGCCGTCGCCAGCCAGATCATTGGTCTTGGTTGCAACTTCTTTTACCAACTGTGCACCCATGTTTTCAAACGGGTCTTCCAGTTCAATATCCTTTGCGATGGTAACGCCGTCGTTGGTGATCAGTGGGGTGCCATACTTCTTGTCCAATACAACATTGCGGCCCTTCGGACCCAAGGTAACTTTAACGGTATTTGCCAGCTGGTCTACGCCGCTGCCCAGTGCACGGCGAGCTTCTTCGCCGAAAAGAATCTGCTTTGCCATAATAAAATAGCCTCCTAAAAGAATGCGTAATCGAGAATTTAGTCTACAACAGCCAGAATATCGTTCTGACGTACAATGATGAGTTCCTCACCGTCAATCTTTACTTCGGTGCCGGAATACTTGCTGGTGATGACCTTATCGCCAACCTGTACCTGCATCTGTACTTCCTTGCCGTCTACAACGCCGCCGGGGCCTACGGCTACAACCTCCGCGATCTGCGGCTTCTCTTTTGCAGAGCTTGCAAGGAAGATACCGCTTGCAGTAGTTTCCTCCGCTTCCGTCATCTTAATGACAACACGGTCAGATAAAGGCTTGAGCTTCATAATAAAATCCTCCTAAGATGATAAAATTTACAATCCCATGCGTTAGCACTCAAATCACCGGAGTGCTAACACGTATTATATTAAATCATTTTCCCCAAATACGCAAGACTTTTTTTCCGATTTTACCAATATTTTTGTAAATAAATTATGAATGAAGATCAAATTGCTTTTTCGGGCTATTTCGCGGTGTTTTCCGAACTTTCCGCCTGCTTGTGCCATATGCCTCCATGTTTCGCCAGTGTTTTCTCTTTTCCGGCGGCTGATAGTACATAAACAGGTTGCAACGAATCATCCCATTGTACAGCTTGCGCTTTTTATCCGCTTTTACACCAAAAAACTCTTCAAATTTTTCATCTGAGCTGATAATATACTGACGCATTGGCGAACGAAATGCCGCTGTGCCAAAGCTTTGCAATACCTTTCGAGCAGACGCGACGTCCATCAAACGTTCACCATAGGGTGGATTGCATACCAGCGTACCGTCCTGACGGCGAAGGTCGAGCTTTCCCGCATCTTGTTGACGGAATGTAACGGTGTGCGCTACGCCGGCTTTTTTCGCGTTCGCCTGCGACAGCTCGACACACGCCGTGTCAATGTCGCCGCCTAAAATGTCATATGTGCGATCCCGGTAAATGACATCCAACGCACGCTCACGTTCCTGTCGCCAGATCTCCGGCGCAATTAGGCTCCAGCTTTCCGCATCAAACGAACGCATCAAGCCTGGCGCGCGGTTCATAGCGATCATAGCCGCCTCAATCGGGATGGTACCAGAACCGCAAAACGGGTCGAGAAACTCCCCTTTGCCACGGTATCGGGACAGGTGTACCATCGCGGCGGCCAGCGTCTCCCGCAGCGGTGCCTCGTTTGCGTTGGCACGATACCCGCGCTTGTGCAGCCCTGCGCCGGACGTATCCAAATACAATGTCGCCACATCGTTCATAATAGAAAACTGCACCTGACACCGCGGCCCTGTCTCCTCAAACCATGACACGCCGTAGGATTCCGACAAGCTTTTGACGATTGCCTTTTTAACAATGCTCTGGCAATCCGGAACGCTGTGTAGCTGAGACGAAATCGCATATCCCTTGACCGGAAATGCATTTTCTTTTTCAATATAGTCGAGCCATGGCAATTCATATACGCCTTCAAACAATTCTTCAAAGGTCCGCGCTGGAAACTGCCCCACTTGGATCAGGACGCGCTCCGCACAGCGCAGCCACAGGTTTGACCATACCAGTGTACGCTCGTCGCCGGAAAAAAAGACCCGTCCATTTTCAACGCGGACATCCTCCAACCCGCCGTTGTGACGCAGTTCGTCGCCGACAATGCCTTCCAATCCAAACAACGTTGGACA
This sequence comes from Eubacteriales bacterium, assembly GCA_030523305.1. Classification (GTDB taxonomy): domain Bacteria; phylum Bacillota; class Clostridia; order Oscillospirales; family Butyricicoccaceae; genus Butyricicoccus_A. Next base: position 3,249 of record JAUNIY010000142.1, on the reverse strand, counting down.
GCAAAATTCATATTTCATTGCTATGATAATTCCTTTCTGCTTGCGGTGTCATTTCAAAAACATCCGTATCGCCTTGCTGTGCAGCGCAGTATATGGCTGATATCGCATCGGCAGGTCAAGCCATGTCTTTTTATCTACAATACTTTTGTAATGGGAGAAGGTTGCAAAGCCCACTTTGCCATGGTATGCACCCATGCCGCTGGCTCCGACACCGCCAAAGCCCATATGCGCTGTCGCCAGATGGATCACGGTATCGTTGACGCATCCGCCTCCAAACGTACACCGCTCCGTCACCTGCCGGACGGTACGTTTATCCTGCGTAAACAGATAACATGCCAGTGGGTGCGGCTGTGCCTGGATTTGCGCCAATGCCTCCTCCATATTCTCAAACGTCAATATCGGAAGAACCGGGCCGAAAATTTCCTCCTGCATGACTGGGTCATCCCACGTGACGTCTTTCACAACCGTCGGCCCAATGCGCAGGGTCTGCGCGTCTATCTGTCCCCCATATACCAATTTATCCGGATCCATGAGACGGCAAATACGGTCGAAATGTTTCTGGTTGACGATTTTTCCGTACTGTTCGTTTGCCAACGCGTTTGTGCCAAACTGCCGTTTGATCTCACGGATCAACGCCTGGATCAACTCATCCCGGATCTCCGCATCACAATAGATATAATCCGGTGCAACGCAAGTCTGCCCGCAGTTCAAAAACTTCCCAAACACAATGCGGCGCGCCGCAAGGCTGATTTTTGCCGTCTTATCGACAAGAACTGGACTTTTCCCACCTAATTCCAGCGTGACCGGTGTCAACTGCTCTGCCGCACAGCGCATAACCTCCTTGCCAACAGCCTGGCTCCCGGTAAAGAAAATATAGTCAAAGTTTTCGTGCAGCAAACAGCTATTTTCCATACGCCCTCCAGTAATGACGGCAACATAATTCGGTGCAAAGCATTCGGATAGGATGGTCTGTAAAACTGCACTGGTATGTGGAGAATAGGCGCTCGGTTTGATAACTACCGTATTACCGGCTGCAATCGCGTCAACCAGTGGGTCAAGTGTCAACATCAGCGGGTAATTCCAAGGGCTCATAATCAACACGACACCGTATGGAGACGGTTTAACATAGCTGCGGGATACCGCCTGTGCCAGAGGAGTGCGCACCCGTCGTTCCCTTGCATAGGCGCGCACATGACGCATCATGAAGGAAATCTCGCTGAGCACCATCCCTGTCTCGCACATGTAGCTTTCCGTTGCGCTTTTGCCAAGATCCTGTTGCAGCGCAGCTGCAATGTCATGCTCGTGCCGCTGTATGGCAATCTTAAGCCGATGCAGCGCATCCAAGCGGCTGCTTACCGGCAGTGTCACACCACTTGCAAAATATGCGCGCTGTTTGGCTATCATCATATGGATTTCTTCCGGTTTCATGAAGGCACCTCCATGGTAATATTGTCATTTGATTCCACTTGATAGTATCACAGGAATAGGCGTTCGTCAAATGATCAACACACCTTGACTTCCTGATAACAAGTCGATTATAATTTGATTCAGAAAGAATACAAAAAAGGAGAATTTTTATGCCATTGGACGCTGTGTGTCTGCTGGCTGCTGTGCGCGAAATTGACACGCGCATAGCGGGCGGACGCATTGACAAAATATATCAGCCGGAACGTGATGAAATTGTATTATCTGTCCGCCTGATGCACGGCGGCGTCAAGCTGCTGTTATCCGTAGGGGCTGGAACACCACGTATGCATTTTATCAAAACAGGACGCGAAAACCCAGCCGCGCCGCCCATGTTCTGTATGCTGCTCCGCAAGCATTTACAGGGTGCCAAAATTGTTTCTGTAACATCGCCGGACCTGGAGCGAATGGCAATCATCACCTGCGATACTGTCGATGAAATGGGTATCCCGAGCCAAAAATATCTGGCCGTCGAGCTGATGGGCAAATATTCCAACATCATCCTATATGATGCGGAAGGACGAATTCTGGATGCAATCAAGCGCATTGACGGGGATACATCGGGCAAGCGACAGGTGCTGCCAGGCTTGTTTTACCGTATGCCGCCTGCGCAAGATAAGCGCAATATCACCCAGGTTTCCCAAGTTGGTGTCGCTGCGGCAATCCGTGCGGCAGATGACGATACTGCAATCAACCGCTGGCTGCTCAATCACTGGAAAGGCCTGTCTCCCCTTCTGTGCCGTGAACTTGCCTGCCGTGCCTGCGGCGACACGGAAAAGCCGATGTGCGATTTGACCGACAGCGAACGCAACAGCCTATGTGCCGTTCTGGCAGATTTTGTTCAGATGATCGAAGAAAACCGCATGAAGCCATATTTGATTACCAATGCCAGCGATGGAACTGTCTTTGACTACACTGTGATGCCAATCACACAATATGGCGATTGGATGCAAAACACGCAGGTCGAAAGCTTCTCGCAGCTGCTTTCTGATTTCTATGAGAAAAAAAGCAGTATGGAACGCATCCGTCATCATGCAGCCAATATGAACCATACCATTCAAAATGCACGTGATCGGGTACGGCGCAAGCTTGCAGCCCAGCGAAAGGAGCTGAGCAGCTCGCAAAACCGTGAAAAATTTAAACGGCGCGGCGATTTGATTACCGCCAACCTGTATCAGATTGAACCCGGTTCACGCAAAGTAAAGGTAATTGATTACTATGATCCAGACTGCCCAGAGGTTGAAATCAATCTGGACATCCAGCTGTCGCCACAGCAAAACGCACAAAAACAGTTTAAGCTGTACACCAAGGCAAAAAATGCCGAAGAACAGCTGACAAAGCAAATTGCGCAAGGCGAACAGGAATTGTCATACCTGGACAGTGTGTTAGAAGCCATTACAGAAGCGGAAAACCTGACAGATTTGGCGCAAATCCATGAGGAATTGGTGGCAACGGGCTATTTATCGGCAAAACAGGATAAGAAAAAACGCCGCAATGCCAAACCGGTACAGGGTAAGCCGTTCCATTACAAGACGACGGATGGCTTTGATGTATTTGCGGGTAAAAACAATACGCAAAACGATCTTTTGACCTTAAAAACGGCGTTTAAAAGCGATATGTGGTTTCACACGCAGAAAATCCACGGTTCCCATGTTATTCTGGTATGCGATGGACGCGATCCTACCAACGAAGCAATGACAGAAGCCGCAGAAATTGCAGCTTGGCATTCCCAGGCGCGTGGCTCTTCTCAAATCCCAGAGGATTATTCACAGGTGCGACACATCA